>DEJW01000040.1 GCA_002353585.1 Prevotellaceae bacterium UBA2738
AAAGTAAACCAAATCAGGAATTGTGTCAACCGTCTCAGTAAAGTGACAACCCGATCAGTAAAACTAATGTCAACCAACCCAGTAAAATAACAAAAAACTGTCAACCAAAATCAGGAAAAGACATTGTGACTTTTGTGACATTTGTGACATTTGTGACTTCTGGGTACATATACCTTTCTCTATGTCAAATAGCAGATGCTTAAATAGGGATTTTGCTTTGGGAAGAATAGCAAGAAACTGTTATACACAATACAACGACTAAGAAAACTTTTCTTTGTAAGAAAGAGAATTATATATAATTATCTTTCTTATTTCTTTTATAAGTATAATATATATATATAAGCGCGTGCGTGTGTGTCGAAAGTCACAAAAGTCACAAAAGTGACAAAAGTGACAAAAGTGACAAGTGACAAGTGACATGCTCCCAAATGTTAAAATGTACTATGCACACTTTTGCTATTTTGTGCAAAATGCCTATACCGAGAAACTATTTTTACAATGATTTTTGTGTACATCTAACTGCCTGATACTTAGCGTGTTATTTACCAACCATTTTGACAGTCTGTAGAAGCATTACTTCTGCACGCTGAGGCATTGCTTCTGCACGCTAAAGCAGCCCTTCTGCACCCAGATTTGACGCCTCATTTTTCAGACTTAGCCCCCAAATGTTAAATTGTACTTTTTTCTTGCACTATTTAAGTTAATGTCGTACCTTTGCAAAAGAAAAATAAAATTTTTGCTTTGAATATGATTAAGTTCCTACATATCGTTATCCTGATGTTGTGTGCCACACTTGTGAATGCACAGACCACTCCTGCTTTCTGCACGAAAAAGAATCTGTTTGACGCAGAGCAGAGAAACACATTGGGACTCAGCTATGCGCCAAAGGCTGAGACAGTGACCGTATTCTGCGCATCAGACAGTAGCGACCACTATGCCAACGGAGTGGTAATGGCTGCATACAAGGGACAGCTATACTGCATGTGGCAGAGTTCTGCAAAGGATGAGGACAGCGCTGACACATGGGTTGCATACAGCCATAGCAGCGACGAAGGCAAGACATGGAGCAAACCAAGAAAGCTCTGCAACACCACCAAAGAATATTTTTGCACCTCAGGAGGATGGCTATCATGTAACGACCGCCTCGTGGCTTATGTCAACGTGTGGCAGAATGACTCTACGCTCAAAGCATGCTCTGCATATTACACCGAGACCACTGACGGCAAAGAATGGTCGGCACTGAAAGAGGTGAAATGGGCTGACGGCACACCAATGAATGGTATTTTCGAGCAAGACCCGCACCGTATGCCTAACGGACGTATCATAGGGGCTGTGCACCTGATGCCAGGAATGATACTCACGCCCATATATACTGATGATGCCACAGGACGGGAAGGGTGGCGTAAAGGGGAGTTCAAGGCAACTCCGAACGGCAAGCAGTCAGCAGAACTGGAACCAAGTTTCTTTGTACGAAAGGACAGCACCATAGTGATGACAATGCGCGACCAGCGAAGCTCATATCGTGTGCTCGCAGCCACGAGCCATGACAACGGCGAGACTTGGAGTGATGCCACACCCACAAACATGCCCGACTCAAGGGCAAAGCAATGCGCAGGCAACCTGAGTGACGGCACGGCATACATAGTTAACAACCCCATAAGCGAGAAGAAACCACGCACTCCACTGGTCATAACGCTATCTGATGACGGCAAGACATTCGACAAAGCATACCTGCTGCGTTCTGGCAACAGCAACGACCTGCCAACGCAACGATACCAGGGAAAATACAAAACCATAGGCTACAGCTATCCGAAGGCTATGGAACACAACGGATGGCTGTACATATCATACTCCACCAACAAAGAGAAAGTTGAGTACACGAGAGTGAAAATAGGGAGCAACTTTATTAGTAACTTTAGATAATTTATTTGCACTCGGCAAAAATAATTACTAATTTCTAATTGCTAATTGCTAATTATTTTGTACCTTTGCACCCGATATAGGTAGAAGCAAACCCTATCAAAAAAAACTTTGACTATGTATTACATTAAGAAAACTATGGAGATAGCTGGGTGTCACCAGCTGAAACTATCTTACCGCAGTAAGTGCGAGAACCTGCATGGTCACAACTGGGTAGTGACCATACATTGTAAAGCCCAACAGCTGAATCAAGACGGAATGGTGATAGACTTCACGAAGGTGAAGCAGCAGATTCACGGCTATCTGGATCACGGAAACTTCAACGAACTGCTACCGTTTAACCCCACGGCAGAGAATATTGCCAAGTGGATATGCGACCAGATTCCTGAATGCTACCGAGTGGAAGTGCAGGAGAGTGAAGGAAATGTCGCCATATACGAGGAAGATGAACGTTAACGAGAACGGGAACTATGAAGGTTAACGAGATTTTCTACTCACTGCAGGGTGAGGGCGTATATACTGGAACGGCAGCGGTATTCCTCAGACTGAGCGGATGCAACATGAAGTGCTGGTTCTGCGACACGAAGGGGCACGAACAGGGCACGGAGATGACTGAGGAGGAGATAGCCGAGAGGGTGAGCCAGTACCCAGCGCGCCACATAGTGATAACGGGTGGCGAACCCACGATGCAGTTGAATGCCAGGCTGACCAGGCTGCTGCATGAGAAGGGCTTCTTCATACAGATAGAGACTAACGGTGCCCTACCCCTGAAGGATGGCACGGAGGTGGACTGGATAACATGCAGTCCGAAGGGCAACGAGATAAAGATACAACGCATAGACGAACTGAAACTGCTGTTCATAAAGGAGTATCTGGAGAAATACAAAGAGGTGAAGGCCTCCCAACGCTGCTTGCAGCCGTTGGATAACGGGAACGGGAACGATAACGGGAACGGAAACGGGTTCCGAGCTTGCTCGCCTGAGCACCGACTGGAGCGCAAGAACGTTAACGATAACGGGAACGAGGTCATATCCTACATTAAGGAGCACCCACAGTGGAGGCTCTCACTACAAACTCATAAACTAATAAATATTCCATGAACAATATATCACAAGAACAGGTAAGGGAAGCGATATGTACCATAATGAGGTACATAGGCGAAGACCCTGAGCGCGAGGGACTGCACAACACGCCTGAGCGCATAGTAAGGATGTATGACGAGATATTCCGTGGCTACAAGCCCGAGATGAAGCCTCGCATCAGCACGTTTACCAACTCATCGCACACTGACGAGATGGTGTTTGACTGTGGCGACTACTACTCTATGTGCGAGCACCACATGCTGCCATTCTTCGGCAAGTATTACTTTGCCTACATTCCTAACCCCGAGGGCAGGATATTAGGTATATCGAAGGTGGCAAGGGTGGTGGGCTACTGTGCTGCCAAACTGCAGTTGCAGGAGAAACTGTGTCGTGACGTGATAGACATGCTCTCTGAGGCGCTGACAAGAACCAAGACGGGCAAGCCGTTGCCACCAGCCTTAGGCTTCGCCATAGTGATGAAGGGTCACCACACCTGCAAGTCGATGCGCGGAGTGAAGAACAAGGGCGACATGACGGTGTCATACTTCACAGGCGTGTTTGAGAAGAACCGCCAGCTGAGGAATGAGTTCTTCAATATGATAAAGATGCAATAAAAAGACCCTCTCCAGCTCCCCCTTAAAGGGGGAGAGACCAGCATGATAAGAAGGTAAACAAAAAAAGCTCCCGTTGTTGGGAGCTTTTATAGTTCTCGCCCTTTAAGGGAGAGTTAGAGAGGGTCTTCCTTATGGGAGAGAGATAGCCTCGTTAGGACATACATCAGCGCATGTGCCGCACTCTGTGCAAGCATCAGGGTTGATAGAATAGATGTCACCTGCAGAGATTGCCTCTGATGGACACTCATCGATACATGTACCACAAGCGATACAATCTGGACCAATTACGTAAGCCATAATGTTAATGTTTTAAAGTTTATAATGTTTTTGTATAGATAATCATTTTTAGGTATCACGATACCCGGATGACGTTGCAAAGATAAGAAAAAGTTTTGGAAACTACCAAATTTTAGGTAGGTATTTTTTGAAAACAGATGAAAAATACCTACTTTCGCCATCATTTTGTAGGGATTTAACAGGAAGAAATGCAATTTTTAAAATAAACATACGTTTAATAATTAGTAATTAGAAATTAGGAATTAGGAATTGAAGCATTATAGTAAGATATTAAAAAGAAGGGCGTACAGAAGGGTGTTGTTACTTACATTCTTCATGCTACATTCTACATTCTTCATTCAGCAGGCAACTGCACAGGAGGCAAGGGTGCAGAACCGTCCCTATACCGACCTGAGACCGATGCACTTCGGCATTGTGGTGGGTACCAACCTGCAAGAGACGGAGTTCAGGAACGTGGGACTGACCACGCTGAAGACTGGAGAGCAGTCTGAGATATACTGCGACCAGGACTCATGGGATTTTGGTTTTAACGTGGGTGTGCTGATGGAAGCAAGGATAAGCCAGTATTTCGCCTTCCGCGCAGCTCCACAACTGTATTTCGGTACGCACAACTTCCGTTTCTACAACAAAATGCACCCAGAGGAAAACCGTGAGCCAAAGACGCAATCGCTGCGCACGGTGTATGTGGGAGCCAACTTCGACCTTATCTTTGCAGCTCAGCGATGGAACAACCACCGTCCTTACATCATGGCTGGCATAGCACCGATGATAAACCTGACCAACACTACTAACGACTACATACAGTTTAAGAAGTCGGAGGTGTTCCTGGAGGTGGGACTGGGATGCGACTTCTACCTGCCGTTCTTCAAACTACGTCCTGAGCTGAAGTTTATGTACGGACTGACCAATGCCTACGACACCAACCGAGACATAAAGGAGGACAACCCCATACTGCCTTACGCCTCAGCAGTGGACAAGGCTACAAACAAGATGATAGTGCTGTCATTCTACTTTGAATAACATATAAGGAGTTAAAAGGAGTTAGAGAAGTTAACGTGGCTCATAGCCACTTAGAAGTTAAAGACGATACAAGAGGACCTCACAGAAAGTTTATGGTAATGTCTCTTAACTCCTAAGCGAGCAAAGCGAGCGGTAACTCCTTTAACTCCTTTAACTCCTAAATAAATAATAAAAGGCTACCCGAACAGGTAGCCTTTATTGTTTTACTTTACCAATATTACTAAGTATTTGCTTGTGCTCCAGAACTGCTGCGCGTTAGTGATTCGCAACACATACTGCTTCTGGGCATCAGGCTGCAGGGTGTAGGTGCCTGCAGGGTGAGTGGTGAGCAGCTCGGCATCCTTGGAATAGAGCTTGATCTCCTTCACATCGCGTATGTCAATCTTGGTGAAGTAGTTCTTGTTGAAATTAGCACGCAACACCTTGCCCTTGTGGTAGATGTTCTGGTTCTGCAACTCCTTCTTATTGCCAAAGACGTAATAAGCGGTGTTGAGCTGCTTGTCCTGAGTGTCGATGGTCTGCTGCTTCTGCTGAGCCTCCTGCTGCAGGTCGCCGATGTTGGTATTGAGGTCGGCAACGGTCTTGTCGAGCTCGGCAATGTGAATATCCTTCTGCTCCAGCTCAGCCTGCAACTGACGGAGTGACTCGCTCTTGTCGTCGAGTTGCTTCATGAGTGTCTCAACTGTGCGACGCAACTGCTCAGAGCGTGTAGAGCCCTCACGCACCTGCTGTTGCAACTTAGCTATGAGGTCGCGGTTATGCTGCATACTCTGCTGGATGTTGCGTATGCTCATGCGAATCTGGTCGCTCTTGTTAACCTGCTCGCCACTCTTCATGAGCGTCACGGTGTTCTCAGCCTGCTCTATCAGGCGGAAACCTTCCTGAATCTCGTTGAAGGTAGCCATCACATCATTGATTTCATTGTCTTTCTGCTCAATAACCTTCTGAAGGGAATCGATACGAGCATCGGTCTCGCTGAGATCGCTTGTCTTTTCATTCTTACATGCTACTACCGCCAAGGTAGCAAACATACATAATACGATTTTTTTCATATCTATAGAAATTCTATTGAAATCTTGAACCTTTGAACTCTTAGTTCAGCGTCACATCAAACTCGATGGTGTTACTTATCTGGTTGTTATCTGAATATATTGCTATAACGAAATGTGCCGTGCCTGTCTTCAGCGTCTTTTCAGCGCTCACGTATGCCGTGTAGCGTATAGCCTTGTGGGCAGCCAGACGCTCTACGAGGGTAGAAGGAGAAATGAGCAGGTGCTTATTGCCTGTAGTCTCCTTAACCACTGGCACCACGTTATTGATAGCCGCATCAGACATGTTTTTTATCTCGAAAGATATCTTCACGAGTTCACCCTTAGCTATGTGGGTGGTGTTCTGCTCGTTTATAAAACGTGCGTTCTCTATCTTTATAGGGGTGGTGATAACAGCAGATTTCTCAGACAACTCTACCACAGCAGCTGGAACGGTTGTGGTGACTGGTGTAGAACTGATGTTTATGGTTGGTGTAGAGCCTGTGGTTGTGGTTGAACCTGCGCCTGTGGTTGGCGTAGGATTATTAGTGCTTGGAATAAGCTCTATCCTGTCGTCATATACTGGGTCAGAGGAATAGCCGCTGGCATCAGAGCGACGTGGTGAGCCGTACACATCGTCATTATCGTCAGGCTTGGCATTATTGATGCCCAGACTGCGATAGTGCTCTCTCACGCTCTCACGCTCCTCGCGTATAAACTCTGCCTCTGCCTCACGCTCCTTAGCCTCAGCAGCAGCACCTATAGCAGCACCAGTAGCAGCACCTGCAGCCATACCCACCAGCGTGCCCACGTTGCTACCACGATAGCCACCGCCTATGCCTCCAATGCTTGAGCCAATCACTCCGCCAAACATGGCACCTGTCATGGCTCCAGCGCCAGTGGTGGTACACGAACTCAGCACCGCAGTGCTGCAAGTAATAATCAAAAATGAAAAATTAATAAGTCGCTTCATTTTATTTATACTTTAAACTCTAAACTCTAAACTCTAAACTCTAAACTACTTCAGTCGTTTCACACTGCCGTTCTTCTTAAACTGCAGGGTGCCTGTATGAAGTTTGTTTGCATTATGGTCGAATACGAACTCAGGATTAAACGCCTTGCCTGCTATGCGCGTCTCGAAGTGCACATGCTCAGTGGTGGCGCGCCCCGTTCTGCCCACTATGGCTATCACCTGTCCAGCCTTCACTATGTCGCCCACGTTTACCAGGTTCTTGGAGTTGTGGCTGTAGCGTGTCTCTATTCCGAAGGCGTGGCGAATGGTGATGCACTTGCCGTAGCCAGAGAAAGTGCCTGCCTGAACCACCTTGCCATCGAATGCTGCATAGACCTTAGTGCCAGGACCATTCTTTATATCAGTGCCCGAGTGATGACGCTTGCCACCGAAGCCACTGATGACATGGGCACGGTCAAGGGGGTAATGCCAGTCTTTTATCAGGTCGAGGTTAAGACGATACACACTATTGCCCCTGAACGGGTCGTTGGTTTCATAGCCTATATGCTGAGCCTTCTCAGCCCTCTCCCTCAACTGCTCGGGGGTGTATTTAGCCTTCACCGTGACCTGACCTGCCTCTTTCTCGAAGGTGAGAATCTGGCGACGCAGGTTGTGACTCCTCACATCAATGATGGTGTTAGGATTTATACGGTTGCCATCAACCATCAGGCTTACAAACACCGTGTGTGAACCCGTGATGCCCACCGTCTGACCAGCCTTTACATGGTCGCCACTCTTCACCATATTCTGGGCATTGAAGGCATAGACCGTCTCAAGACCGTTGTGATGGCGCACTACAACCACGTTGCCGTAGCTGGCGTTATATCGCGAAAGGCGCACCGTACCAGCAAACATAGCCTTCACGGCATCGCCCTTAGTGGTTTCTATCTCCATGCTTCCACCATCAGTAGTCAGCACCTTACCCACTGGCAAAGGAAAGCTGTATTCCTTATCGTCCATCTTGGTAAAGTCTATCTGAAACGCACTCGACTTACTGAACAGTCCCGGCGTCTCAATACTTATCTGCTGTTGCTCCAGTGCCGTAAAATTATCAGCCCTGCAAGCCGACAGCACACTGGCGAAAAGCAATCCTATTACAAAGATTTTCTTCATACCTGCGGGCAAAGGTACTAAAAAAAGGTGATACGGCGAAACACCGCACCACCTTTTTTACTTATTTAGTTTTTTTTTGATAGTTTTACTTCACACGCTGACCACTGATATTGAAGTCGCCTATGTAAAGTCTGCCATTCTTGATTACCTTAACAGGAACGACTACGTTAGCATTAGCATCAGCATTTACATTAGTGATAGCTGTAATGGCAGTTACCTCGACAGCCACTGATGCTGCACTCAGGCCACCCATCTCGTTGGCTGCACGTACTGAGTAGCTGCCATTCTCCGTAGGAGTATAGGTGCTCTCCGTAGTGAATGCCACTACCTTGTCATCCTTGCAGACTGCATAGAGCAGAGCGTATGGGCTGTCCTCCCATGTTACAACGCCCTCAGAAACTGCTACGTTAGCAGGAACAGGAGCCTGCTCGGTGAGGAGTGTTGGCTGCCAGTTGTCATCCTGACCCATTACTACCTGCAGGGTTGGCACTGCAGCCTCCTCAGCTGTGAGGATTGGGTCACAGGTCTCGATGCGACGGTTGGTGTAAACGCCTGTTTCCTTGTTGTAATCGTCGTAAGCATCATACTGCGTCTTACGTCCCTCTGTGCTAACTGCAGCACCAGATGGAGTGTGAGAACCATACTCAGCGAAGCGCTTTGGATAGCCACCGCTCATTTCGCTCCAACCTACCTTTGATGGCTGAACCTCCATCTCTGTGTCGATGAAGAGGGCTATTGGTGTGCCCTTGCCCCAAGGACGACCGAGTGTGTAGGTGCCGTCAACGCCACTGTTGGAGTCGCCGATAATCTTACAGCTCTGGTATATGTAGCCATACTGCTTAGGCTGTGAAGGTACTGCTGCATAGCCTGATGCTACCTGGCGCAGTGTCACCTTATTATAATATACGTCGCCCTTACCGCACATGTAGTCGGTACGTCCGCGTATCACGCCACCCTCGAAGTAGAACTTACCGTTCTGGTTGTTTGACACGTATGTGTCCTGATAGCCCCAGAGCTGAGCGTCCTTGAAGATGGTGCGGTTAGACTGGTCGTTGACAGCTATGTCACGTCCGTGAGCGTCACCCATAGAAGTCTTGATGGTGAGGTTCTGGAAGTAAGAGTCCGTACCCTTAATCTGCAGCACGTCACCCTTGCCTATGCCCTCAAGCGGACAAGCAATGCCGAAGCCGTTGTCCCATGTTGCGGCTGGTGTCACGTTGGTAAGTACCACGCCCTCGATGCTCTCACCTATGAAGCTGGTGTTAGAGGCTGAAAGAACAGAGGTCGGGTTGTCGTACGTGTTGTTGTCGCCACCAGTTACGGTGCCTTCTGGGTGGAATACGTATGGCTCATCGCTGTTCTTGATGAACACGCGGTAGCGTGCTGTCTTGTCCTCACGATTGTTTGCTGCAGCAAGAGCCTCGTCAATCGTACCATCATCTGGCACTACGAAATCATAGAGTGCCTTAGTCACTGTAGGACGGCTCATCGTGGTGAAGTTGATAGTTACAGCCTCAGCATACTTGTTGCCAGACTTGTCCTGCACGTAGTTGGCAGGCATTGTGAAGGTATATGCCGTGCTGTAGTCGAGTGCAGAGTAGTCGAAGCTTACGCTGCGGCTGCTCCATGTAGGAGTGAGCACGATATCGTTAAGTGTTACTGCACCATTGCTGTTAGCACTCTCTATGCGCTCATCAAATGTAATGGTGATACGTCCTGAAGCACTTACGTTGGTAGCATTGTCTGTCGGTATAGTTGCTGTAATAACTGGTGCTTCCTCGTCAGCTACAACCACTGCCTCGCCAAGGATATACACGTTACCCACACCAGACTCTGAGTGGTCTGAATACTTCATGCCGTCGAAAGTCTTGTCGAACGCATAGCCTGTATTGTAGATGTCATCGCCTGTACCTGTGATACGGATAACGACAGTCTCCTTTTCGATAGCCGATGCTGGCAGGTCGATAGAGAGAGGATTAACCGCGTTAGCTGTAACCTCCCATGCAGACTTGAGTTCTGTGAACTCGCCACCATCAACGCTGATGAGCGCCTTATACTGCTTGGTAGCAGCATTCTTGGCACACATGTCGGCAACGAACTTAGCAGATGTGAAGCCCTTGGTAGAGAACTGGTACTGCCATGCTATGTCGCGAGTGTCGTAACCGTTCTGGTAGAGACCGTTAATCTGAGAGATTACCACGCTCTGACGGTTGCGCACCACTGGTGTACCAGAGCTCTGACTGTAAAGCAGAGAGCCATCGCTTACCTTAACCACCGATGCCTTTGCGTTGCGGTTATTGTCCCATACTTCATCAGCAGAGAAAGGATAACCTGCCGTGGTAGTATAAGCATAGTTTGCAGTCTTGCTTGCGTCGAACACAGCAATGAAGTCCTGCACCTCGTAGTTGGCCGTGATGGTCATATCCTCATTCACCGTAATCTGACGTGAAACATTGGGGCTGTTGTCTTCCCAGTTGGTGAACTTGATAATCTTGCTCTCGTTGGCAACAGCAGTAATCTGCGTGCCAGCCTCATACTTTCCGTCGTGGTCGTTAGGAGTAAGGGTTATGCTGCCCAGTCCGTCGCGCTCCGCGTCGTTTGCTACCTTGGTGGTAACTGTATATACAGGAACAGCCTCAAACACTGCCTTCATGGTCTTTTCTGCATCCATAGTAACGGTTGTCTCAGCATCGGTAGAAACGGTATTGCCATTTGCATCCTGCCACTCCTTAAATGCGTAGCCGAAATTCTTTGTAGCCTTGAGGGTTACAGTAGAACCTTCCTTATACTGCTCCATCTCTGGGTTGCGTGTTATAGAACCAGCCTCAGCAGAAGGCACTACCTGAGTTGTGAGCATATACTTTGTAACCTGTGCCTGAGCACCTACGAGCTGTCCTTCGATTACTACGTTAGACAGGCCCATCTCCTTGGTCTTACCTATGCCAAGGAAAGAGAAGTTCACCTTGAGAGGTTTGTCGGCTGTTGCCGTTATACCATCGATAGCCTCAGAGAAAGAAGCAACGGTGAGTTTCTTGCCACTACGGGTTACATCTGCGTTATCTACCAAGTCAACGTGGGTCTCACCTGCATCTACAGACGCACTGATGTTACCGCCGTCAGTACCGTAGCGAGCAGCCTGGAAGCTGAGCTTGCTTGGAACGAATGAGAAACCATCCTCTGGGGTAAGTGTCAGTGTGAGAGTGTTATCGACACCTGCCGTAGAAGAAAGGGTTGCGCCTGTACCATTATATATACGTGTCTGAGTGATGTTATTCTCACCATCTGCACCTTGGTAGCTCTTGGTTCCCTCTACTGTCAGTGAGCTGCCTGCTGACCATGACTTGCCAGCAAAGCAAGCACCGAGTGTCTCGGGGTCGAAGACTGCATCGTCACCCTGAGCTGTACCGCCCTTGTCAAGTGCATAGGTAATAGCACCTGTTATGTTGACACCAGCTGCGTCCTTAGACTGACCGCTGACAACTACGTCAGAGATACATATCCAGCGACCGCTATCTACATTGCCAGACCAAGGATATACACGGATAAGGAGCTGCTCGCCCTCGTCAATCTTGATAACGTCCTCGTTGTTTATCTCGTTCCATGTGCCTGTGAGCGCAGCAGAAGTAGAGAATATAGTCTTACGGGTTACGAAACCGTCTGTAGAATAATAAGCATGACACTGCAGCGAACCGCCGCCCTGTGCCTTTATCTTCATAGCAATGCTGTTGATGTCGAGCTTTCTGCCTTCTGGAGCAGTAACAGCAAACTGTACATACTGATTCTGGTCGTCGATAGCGGCTGTTGGCCAAGCGCCTGTAGAACCTGTTGGTGCTATGAGTGCGCCATAATCGTTAAGGTAGCCGTATGTTCCCAGACCTTCGTATGTTACGTCGCTTGCGGTTGCACTGCCACCTTCTACAGCAGCCTTTGCCTTGTCTGTTTTATTCATTGTCCATGTAGCAGTGAATGGATCGCCACCACCGAGTTCTACTACATTGACAGTTACAGGTACTTCAATCTTGTGGCTTCCCTGTGTAGCAGTAACAGTACCTTCGAACTTGCCTACTGCAGAAAGAGTTACACGAGCATAGAAGGTCTTGATAAGCGAGCCATTCTCGTAATCTGCTGTGAGAGAGGTAGTCCAGTTCTGTTTGTCGGTAGAAAGCATGATGCCCTCTGTTGCAGTTACATCAACAGTGCCTGATGCTGGGTCAAGACCCAATCCGCTAAGAGTCATTTCCTTCATGGCTGTCTTGCCGAGGTAGCCCTCGCCGAGGTCGGCTGAAGATGGAGAAATAGCGAGGTCAGTAGGTATCTCGATAGCATCTGTGAGAATACCTGCTTCCTTTATAAGCTGTGCACAGAGGCGTGCTGCTGTCAGTGCGCCTGTAAGGTTATAATGGGTGTTATCCTGTTCGCCCCCCTTGTCGAAGAGGGCTGCATAGCACTTGTCGTATGTTCCATAAGACTCATAGAGTTTCTTGGTTGCCGTAGTCATGTCGATGAACTGCACTTCCTCCTCCTGAGCCAACTGCTCCATCTGGTAGCGGAAGTCCATGGTGTGGTCGTCTGCAGCAAGTTTAGTACCATCTACCGGACCATTAGCCGTAAGTACCTGATACTTGTCGCCCATATCGTGACGGCCTGCACGGGTGATGGGAGCCGAGCCACTGGTAAAGTAGCAGCGGCATACTGATGATACGAGGATTGGGGTAGCACCCTTTTCCTTTACTGCGTCACAAATCTGCTTCAGGCAAGACTTGTAGGTCTTGTTAGGAATGGTACCACGACCGTCATTCTTCACCTTGGCAGCGTTAGTAGCGTCACCAACAGACTCATAGTAAGCCTGCAACTCCAGGTTGTCCATACCGCCAAACTGCGTGTCGTTATGGGCAAACTGTATCAACACATAGTCGCCAGCCTCAACATTGTTCTTGGCATTCTGCCACAACTCATTGTAACCAGCGCGAGAGTCACGTCCACCCTTAGCATAGTTGACGGAAGTCCAACCGTTGGTGAGGAAGTTACCAAAGTACATTCCCCATCCGCGAGTGTTCGTGACATTCTCGTCATAATGTGCCATCGTGGAATCTCCCAGCGTGTGCACCTTCTTGGCACTCGCACCCATGCTCACGCCCAAAATGATAAGGAGCGCAAACATGAACTTTGTCAGTTGATTGAAAATTCTTTCCATGTTTTGTTAGTTGATTTAGAAATATTGTTTGATTACGATAATTACGATGGTAAAATTTCCGAGTGCAAAGTTACTGACTTTTTAAGACTGAGGGGGTTCAGTTTCGACGCAAAAAAGGTGCAATTTTATCCCAAAAAGGGGGTAAAAATGCACCACAGGGGGCAGATTTGAACAAATGCCTGGAATATGGAACGGGCTGCTATTCCTGCATCTGCATACGATAATCGCTTGGTGACATTCCTATTGACGCCTTAAACACTTTAGAGAAGTATTTAGGGGCAGAGAATCCACACTTATAGGCTATATCGTTGATGTTTCGATTGCTCTTTGCCAGTTCGTGACACGCTTTCTTCAAACGTGCTTCCTTAATGAAGTCGGCAGGCGTAACGCCAAGGATGTTCTTCATCTTACGATTAAGACTTGAACGTGACGTAGCGGTAGCTTCAGCCATTTCCTCCACTCCTATACTGCTGTTATCGAGGTTTTTCTCCACAAAGTCTAACAAACGACGCATGAAGGCATCATCCTCTTCGTTAAGGTGAGAGACAACTGCTGTGGTTGACATCAGCGACAGTGCGCCGTCGTTAGGTGTCTCGCCCGTTTCGTCATCTGCTGTTCCCTCACTCAGTCTTTCTTCTTCAGCCGACTGTTGGGCAAAGAGCTTGAGGTAAGCCTGGAGATTTTCCTCACGCTGACGGTCCAGATTGCGTATATATAATATTGTATAGGTGATGCCAACCACCAGTCCCACGAATATGAGCACATAGAGTATGAAAGCATACCATGTCTCCCAGAATACTGGTTCTACTATAATAACCACCTTACGGATGTTGTTTACCCACAAACCCTCAGCATTGGTGGAGCCGACCTCGAATATATATGTGCCTGGCGAGAGGTTGTATAGGCTCGTGGTACGCGACTCCTGAGGTATGCTCCACGCCACTGAATCCTCACTTTCCCACCAGTTAGGTTCCTTTGTAATACGTGTGATGTACTTTATCTGAGAGTTGTCGGTATAGTCGAGTGCAGCATAGTTGAGTGTTATGTCGCGCTCCTTGGTTGACAGGCGTATGGTGTCGTAGTTGTCTGCACCATAGTCCACTGGTCTGCCTGGGATAGCATACGAGGTGAGTACCATCTTAGGCACATAGATACGCTGGTGGAAGGCTGTTTCAGGGATGGTTAAAACGCCAGACTCCAACGATAATAGCCATGTACCATTCTTTAACAATATTGGTTCAGCATCTGAAAAACGCGATTCCATCGAGAAAAACAAATCGTTGAAGTTCTCTTTCACATTGGTATCTACGTTCAGTCTGGTAACCTGGTTGTTACACTGTATCAGAATCTCGTCACCCACCTCAGCCATTGCGAGGGCTGCATCAGACCCCATACCGTTTGAGGTGTCGAAGTGACGGAAATCAAATCGTGTAGCCCCGAGGTCTTTTGTCTCAAGCATCTCCACACCACCACTCTCTGTGGATATGAACAGCCTGCCTTTACGGTCTATCACCATATCCATCAGAGCGCTACATGACAGGCTCTTAGCTCTGTTTGCCTCTCTCACATGAACGCGGAAACTCATTGCCTCAGGTTTCCCCTTCAGTCCGTCAACCACGACGAATCCGTCTGTTGATGTGGCAAGCAGCAGCGAGTCGCCTATTATCTTCAACCTGCGCAACTGGGCATTGCTCTGCGGATAGCTCTTCATCACATTATTAAAATTCTTAAATGTGAGAACTGGAGCCGACGGCTTTTCCACAAGGTTCAGCCCTCCACCCTGAGTGGCTATCCACAGTCTGCCTCGCTTGTCTTCCTTTATGTCGTAGATGTATTCGCTGTTTATCTTCGTACCAGCCTTTGACTCTGCCTTGGTGCCCTCACGGAAGTTCTCTATCTCAAAGACTCCATCAGATGTTTCCTTGGCACGGAACAATCCGTCTGGCTTACTTCCAAACCAGAATGTACCATTTCGCTGCTGATAGACAACATAGACAGCGTGGTCGAAGGAGGTGTATTCCTTATGCAGGCGACCATCGCTTCCCAGATAGCCTATAAGATTGGCTTCGCTATCGAGCACTGTGACGCTTTTCTGATTTCGTGTGGTAACCCATATTCTCCCCTTATGGTCCACATACATACACCTTACTATGTCTTTTGGTATAGCCGTAAGAGGTTTAGCAACTTGAGAGAGTGGCGAGAGTTTGTCGATGCCATAGGTGCACATCACCCAAGCATTCTTCTGTGTGTCGTACATTACCTGGCGCACATCAGGGAATTCATATCCTCGTATGGTCATAGGCTTGCTTTCCCACACTGATGTGTCAAAATTCATCTTGGCACGATAGCGCTCCTGCGTCTCGGGGTCTATCTCCTCAAACTTGTATGTCTTGAGGTTAAACATCCACACTCGGCTGTTGATGGCGCAATAGATATTGCCGTCATCACCTATAATCATATTCCTTATGCGGTCTGAGGCAAGGTTGTTTCCGTCGCCAGGCAGCGACTTGAAGATGGAGAAGTCGTAACCGTCATAACGATTCAAACCATTCCATGTGGCAAACCACATAAAACCACGATTATCCTGCAATATCTTGGTTGAGTGCCATTGCGACATACCGTTGTGGTCGTCGTAGTGCACATGACGATAGCGAGTGTTGTTGGTCTCAACACCCTCTACCAACTTCGCTGCATTCTCAAGTTCAGGTTTGGTGGGCTGACTCTGCAACAAGGTTAGCGTCAGTATTAGGATAATTGTAGTAGTTAGTAGTCTGTTCATAAAGTTCACTTTAACATGAAACCTGTTAGTATTCTTCCACACTTTACTGTGCCTTTCTGCTCTCTACGGGCAGAGAAAAAGCGTTCGTCAGTAAAGGTATCTATCGGTGAAACCGTGATATTTTGTTCTTTTATGCCTTTTCTCATCAACTGAAGTCTGTTAACCTCCTTCAAGTCGATGTGGGGCTTCATCGGTGGTTGTTCCCTCACCCTCGTATTTGGCATCCATTGGGTTACATCGTCCATTTGGAATCCTGCATTACAGAACTGGTCGAGTACCTCTGTGCCTACTTCAAAACTCTCTTGCGAGATGCCTGGTCCTATGGCAGCAGTGCACTGTTCTGGTTTGGTGCCATAGCTTTTCGCCATCTCATCGATAGCTTTCTCCACTATCCTCAGCACTGTGCCTTTCCACCCTGCATGGATGGCTGCAGCAGCATGATGCTCTGGGTCATACACCACAACAGGGATGCAGTCGGCAGTGCTTATGCCAAGTATCACCTGAGGAATATCAGTCATCACAGCATCTGTACCCTCAAGGAGCTCCTTCTGCTGTGGGGCATCCAGAGTCAGGAAAGCTTCGTTTATACAATATATCCTGTCGGTATGCACCTGATGAGGATAGAAGAACCTTGCTCCTTCGGCACAGAGTTCATGCTTAATCTTTGCTCCGTCTCTGCCTATCGTGCGGTCAGTGGTGTAAGCTGTTATGTCATTACCCAGACTGTAATAAAGCATATCAGATGTATTCAAAGTCTTCCAGTTCCTCTATATCGTCTTCGTCAAGGATTTCCATCTCCTCCTCAGCGTCAGAATCTCCCATTTCACCGATTTCCACGTCAGCATTGCGGTCTTCAGCATACACCTCATCAGCAAGGTAAGAGAGTTCCTTGTCACGATGCACGAGAGTATCTTCAGCTATCACACCCTGTATCTTGTTCGACTCTGCATTGAGCTCCTTCCAGAGTATATCCTTCAGTTCGTTGATGCCCATTCCTGTAACGCTGGATATGAACACCACCTGAAGGTCTTCAGGCAAATCGTGCTTGAGCATCTCTATCAGCTCGTCGTCGAGCAGGTCGCACTTGGTGACAGCGAGCACTCGATGCTTCTGCAACATTTCAGGGTTGAACTTGCGCAGTTCGTTGAGCAGCAACTCATATTCCTTCTTTATATCAGTGCTATCGCCTGGCACCATAAAGAGCAACAGCGAGTTGCGCTCTATATGTCGGAGGAACCTCAGACCCAGTCCCTTACCCTCTGCTGCACCTTCTATTATACCAGGAATGTCAGCCATCACAAATGACTGGTTGTCCCTATAGCTCACTATGCCAAGTGAAGGTTCCAGAGTGGTGAAGGGATAGTTGGCAATCTTTGGCTTTGCTGCAGACAGGCTTGACAGGAGGGTTGACTTGCCTGCATTAGGCAGACCCACCAGACCAACGTCAGCAAGCAGTTTCAGCTCCATTATGACGGTCATCTCCTGCATAGGCTCGCCAGGCTGTGCAAAACGAGGTGCCTGATTGGTTGCTGTGCGGAACTGGAAGTTGCCCAGTCCGCCTCTTCCACCCTTGAGCAACAGGACTTCCTGACCATCCTCCATAACGTCGCACACATATTTGCCAGTCTCAGCATTATACACCACCGTGCCACATGGAACATCTATGTATATGTCCTTGCCGTCAGTGCCATGACACTTGTCTCTGCCTCCGTTGCCTCCATGCTCAGCAAAGATGTGACGCTGATAGCGCAGATGGAGCAACGTCCAGTAGTTATGGTTGCCTCGCAGAATGATAGAACCACCCTTGCCACCATCGCCACCATCAGGACCGCCATTGGGGTTATACTTGATGTGCTTCAGGTGCATACTGCCCCTACCGCCCTTTCCTGAGCGGCATTGTATCTTAACGTAATCTACAAAGTTACTTTCCATCTTCCTTTGCTATGTTTTTAAGACGAGGGGTTATGCTTTTATGACAAGGGGCTTTGCTTTTATCCAGAATTTACTAGTTAATTTTACGAATTTACTAGTTAATTTTAAAAATTAGCTAGTTAATTTCAGACGGAAGCTATGCCTTAGCAGACAGAAGCCATGCCTTAGCAGGCAGAGATAGCCTTACTAATGTTAGAGTATATGCCATCAATAGAGCCTACACCCTGAATCTGAGCGTATTTGCCCTGCTTGATATAGAAATCTTTCAGAGGAAGAGTCTGTGAATAATAGGTATCGAGACGCTTCTTGGCTGTCTCCTCGTTGTCGTCAGCACGACCAGAAACGGCACCACGAGCGATGATACGCTTGATGAGTTCCTCGTCTGGCACCTCAAGACCTATCACTACATTCACCTTCTCGCCACGCTCCTTGAGCATCTCGTCGAGAGCCTCAGCCTGAGCGATGGTACGAGGAAAGCCATCGAAGATAACACCTGGAATGTCCTTACCCTTGCTGTCGAGGGTAGAAGCGAGCATATCGATGATGAGAGAGTCTGGAACGAGCTTGCCCTCATTGATATACTGTGAAGCAGTCTTGCCGAGCTCAGTACCTGCCTTTATCTCAGCACGCAACACATCGCCAGTAGAGATGTGTGCTACGCCAAATTCTGCAATGATTTTGTCACTCTGGGTGCCCTTACCTGAACCTGGTGCACCAAAAATTACGATATTCTTCATTTCTTTTTTATGTTAAAAATTAATTCTTTATTCTTGCGCTCCGTGGGTGCTCAGGCGAGCAAGCTCGGAACTTCATTCTTCATTTACCAACGAGTATATGTCGCGCAAGTAGCGACCCTGATGATGGTAGTCCAGTCCGTAGCCCACGATGAAATCGTCTGGCAACTGCATACCCACATACTTCACCTTCAGGTCCTTCACCAGCAGTTTCTCTGGTTTGAATGAGAAAGCACATATCTCTGCGCTTGCAGGACTCTTCTTGCTGAGCACCTCCATGAGGAACTGCATGCTGTAGCCTGTCTCTACTATATCCTCTATCACCACCACATGCCTGTCAGCAAGGTCTTCCAATATAGGTATGTGTTCTATCACCTTGCCTGTAGAAGCCAGACCGTCATAGCTGTTAACCTTGGTGAATACATATTCGCAAGGAAAATCAAGCATCCTCAGCAGGTCGGCAGCAAACGAGAAGGCACCGTTAAGCACCACAAGAAACACAGGATTCTTGTCCTCATAGTCAGCCTTTATGCGTGATGCCACATTCTTTACCGCCTCCTGTATCTCTGCCTCTGGGATTGTCTTCTCAAAGGTTTTGCCAAGTATTGTTATGCGTTCTGCTGCCATATTTAAGAGGTATATATTTGTGCAAAATTACAAATAAATAACGAAAACGAAGACGAAAACCAAAACTTTTTTGTATTTTTGCAATCAAATTCAAAAAAACGATACGATGAAAATATTTACAAGTGCACAAATAAGGGAACTTGACCATTACACCATAGAACATGAACCCATAAAGAGCATCGACCTGATGGAACGTGCAGCAGAGGCACTGACCAAGACTATCACTGAGCTATGGGACACTGAGACTCCATTCATAGTCTTTGCTGGTCCTGGCAACAATGGCGGCGATGCCCTTGCCGTAACACGCAAGCTGATAAACAAGGGATACAGTGCCAAGGCATACCTGTTTAACGTGAAGGGAACACTCTCTCCTGACTGTAATATAAATAAGGAACGCCTGCGAGAGATGGGCAACGAGGCACTGGTCGAGATAACACGTGAGTTTGAGCCACCCACACTGACTCGCGAGACTGTGGTAATAGACGGTCTGTTCGGCTCTGGCATCAACAAACCACTGGGTGGGGGATTTGCTGCTGTGGTAAACTACATAAATCAGTCAGAGTCAAAGGTGGTGAGCATCGACATTCCTTCAGGACTGATGACTGAGGACAACAGCTTCAACGTACAACAGAACATCATCAGGGCTGACCTGACACTCACGCTGGGCATGAAGAAACTCTGCATGATGATGGCTGACAACAAGAAATTCATCGGCAAACTTGAAGTTCTTGACATCGGACTGAGCAAGGAATTCATAGACAAGACTGAGGCTCAGTGCTCTATACTGGAGGAACATACCGTAAGGAGCATGATGAAGGAACGCAGCGACTATGCCCACAAGGGCAGCATGGGTCACGCTTTGCTGATAGCAGGCAGCTACGGAATGGCTGGTGCAGCAATACTGGCATCAAAGGCTTGCCTGAGGTCTGGAGCAGGAAAACTCACCATTCACACTCCTTCTAAGAATAACGACATAATGCAGATAAGCGTGCCAGAGGCTATAATGCAACCTGACAGCAATGAAGAAAACTTCAGCAGCCTGCCTGACACCAACCTCTATGATGCCATAGGTGTAGGTCCTGGACTGGGCACCAGCGACAGCAGTGCCATAGCATTAGTATCGCTCATAAGAAGCGCTAAAAAATCGATGGTAATAGATGCCGATGCCCTCAACATTCTTGCCACCCATCGCACGTGGATACAGCAGTTGCCTGAAGGACTCATCTACACCCCTCACCCAAAGGAATTCGACAAATTCTACGGCTCAGAGGCAGCAAACGATTACGATAGACTGATGAAGGCTCGCGATATGGCACAAAGGCTGCAAGGCTACATCATTCTTAAGGGACACCACAGTGCCCTCTGCATACCTAACGGACAGATAATCTTCAACAGCACTGGCAACGCAGGAATGGCAACAGCCGGCTCAGGCGATGTGCTCACAGGCATACTGACAGCACTGCTTGCACGTGGCTACACACCGAAAGAAGCCTCCATGATAGGTATGTACCTGCATGGCTTAGCAGGCGACTATGCCGCTCGTGACCTTGGAATGGAAAGCCTCATCGCCAGCGACATCATACAGTATCTGCCCAAGGCATTCAAGAAACTGTCGTAAGAAAGGATAAGACTGACACAAGCAAAAAGGACTGGCGCAAACTATAGTAGGTAACGCCAGTCCTTTTTGTATAATCTTCAAAATGATTACTTCTTAATCTTATCAAGTGCCTCACGAGCATTCTCGTTCTCTGGGTCGAAGAGGAGAATTCTACGCCACCATACACGAGCGTCAGCAAGGTTCTTATGCTGGAAGTAGGAATCAGAACCGAGATATTGGCAAGCCTCAACAATCATTGCCTTCTCCTGCTCGCTCTGCTCATCCTTAGAACTCAGGAAATCATATAGCTTCTCGTAGTATGGACGAGCAAGACTCCTGCTATTGTCGCGATCGAAGTATGCGTAGGTCCATCGAGCATGAGTATAGAGAACATAGTGGATATTCTCCCAACGTGGGTACTTATTCTCTATTTCCTCGTAAACCTCGAACATCTTACGTATGGTAGCCTGCTTCTCCTCACCATTCTCCTCATTAGCCTTGTCGCGATAGATGTTAGAGAGTTGGTAAAGCTGGTAAGCGCCATCGGTAGATGGATATGTCTTCATGAAACGCTCATACATCGCGATAGCAGAGTTCCACTGTCCCTGCTGCTTCTTCTCATCAACGAGTTTACGCACAACACGGGTAATCTGTCCACGCATCTGAGGAGCGAAGTAGTCGTCCTTCTTGGCTATGCCTGCCCATGTTTCGAAAGCCTTGTCGGTATTGCCAAGTCCGAGATAGGTCGAACCCATACAGAAGAGGTCGATAGAGTTGAGCGAGTCGGCTGGTGTAGCATTAAACCATATATCGCCCTGTTCCTTAGCTATGCGGTAGGCACCTGAACGCGCAGCACTCCAGAAGTAGAGACGATTGAAACCCTTGTTCTTAGGAAATCTCTTGATGCCCCTCTTAGCTATGTCGATTGCTTTCTCATCATTATTGCTCCAATAGAGGTTCTGACCATACTTAGCAAGCTGGTTCATAGACAAGCGGTCAACATTTACATTCGCCATAGCCTCAGCAGCATGAACATCGTCTCCACGCTTGTTGTAGAGGTTGGCTATCTCGATATCAACAGGATAGTCGGGCTTCACGCGACGCAAATCCTCAAGGCGAGCCTTTGCCTTATCCATATTCTTAATAGACATAGCATTGGCATAGTGGATATAGCCGTCAGGATTGAGCGAATCGCAGCGGATAGCCTTATCGTAGAATATACATGCTGAATCAACAGCCCACTCCGCATACATATCACCATGAAGGATGTAAGCTGGAGCATAGGTGGAATCGGTCTTGTATGCCTTAGCAAGGTACTCACGTGTGGTTTCACGCATGTTGTTACGATAATAGGCACGACCAAGGGCAGTCTGCATGGCTGCACTCTTCTTAAATCGCTTTGATATTTCCTTAGCTATCGTATCTGCATTAGTTGACTGATGATGAATCAGCAATGCCATTGCTGCCTGAACTGCATCAGGATCCTTGTAGTCATAAGCGTAGCCCTTTCTTGTACCCAAGGCTGAGAACAGGATTGCGAGAGTAAAGAACCCTACGGATACCTTTATATTTCTTAATATATTCATCGTTTCGATATTACGTTATTTCTATATTACAGTCTTTCGATGTGGCAACCTTATCTTCTTCTACGCTTTTCGTATTTAGCACGACGCTTATCAAACTTGGCCTGTTGCTTCTCCTGATATGCGCGTGTTTTCTCTATCTGCTTGTTGGTCCACTCCTTCTGACGCTGCAAACGACGCTGTTTAGCCTTGATAGGGGTAAGACGGAACTTGCCTATCTTATACTGCACACCGAGGTTGAGAGTCTCATAGAGACGGAACTTGCCCGCACCGACGGTATTGGCACCGATAAGCTCATTCTTGGTGTTGAGCAGATAGATGGTTGGGGTGAAGAATACTGAGAATCCCTTGCCCAAATAGGTGGTGAGCTTAAGACCTGCATCGGCACCTATCATCACATCTTTATTCTTCTCATACTGTGCCTCAACGTTCTTGCCACTATAGTCGTTGATACCTGCATAAGTTGCTTTCTGATCCACTATATATCCTATGGCAGGACCTATAAAACCTTCAAGTTCAAATTTTCGTCCACGTAAACGACCAGAACAGAGGTTGGTCAGGCTGACCTCATAGTTCAGAGCACCTATAAGAAGTCGGTTCTGCACCTTGAAGAGACCATTATTGTTGTCTGCAAGACTCCTACCATCAACGGTGTATCCAAGCACGTGGTTGTTGCTAAGATTGAGGAAATCTGCATGAAGGCGCACTGAGTGGAGATGATTGAAGCGATATTCACCAAATACCATACCGTTCCAGTTAGGTCCTCCACCTGTATAGTAAGCCTCGCGCTTCTGCAACAGGCTCAGGCCACCTGCTATACCAACGCGTGTACCACGGACATTACGGTATGTATAGTTCTGGGTGTCGTCCATCTCATAGAGGTCATGGAACTTCTCCGAGCGAATCATCATCGTAAGACCGATATTGACTCCAAAACTATTCTCGCCAAATTTCTGACGTCTATTGACATTGTTATATGGTATGGTATATACATTGTATGTATAGCGTGGCTCTATAAATGCCTGAAGGTCTTCAGTGAGTTTACCCCACAGATGCAGACCAACGCCATAAGCCTCACTACGCACACGCGTCTTATCCTTGTTAGGCTGATATTGGGTAAGCATACCAAACTCTGTACCGAATGCAAGATAAGCGCCGTAAGGAGCATCCCACTTAAATGAACGGAAGAAACCAAACGGATTGAGCAACGCCTCAATGCGACCGCTTATATAGTGCTTATTGTAAGATGCTGCGTAGTTGGAAGATTCCACCACTGTACGGTTTACTGCCTCCTCATTCCACTTTGTAGAACGACTGATAGCAGAAAGGCGGAAACCCATAGCAGGAGAGAGCCAACGACCAACAGAGAGGGTCAACTGGTGACCCAATGTCTTGCCACTGCTGATATAGTCAGAAGAAGAGGTGACAGGACCTATTGCTGCTTCAACAAACCATGGTGTGCGCCAACGCTCAAGAGTCTGCGGATTCACCATGCGATCATCTGCCATGCGAGACTGTAGCAGCGCCAGCCGCGCCTCTTTTGACAGATTATCTACGAAAAAAAAGGAATAGTTTACGTTAACTCCATAGAATATGTCATAGCCATGCCAGTTACGCGTGCCAGAAAGGTCCATCTTATCGGAACCTATACCTACGTATGGCTCAACATTGATGGTGCCGAGAGGTCCAGTAAAGCATTTCAACTGAACGCCAAAATGGGCTTCAGGAGCAAATACCTTGCTACTCTCCTTCATCCATGTGTAGTTACCACCTACTCCAAACATCAGCGACGTCTCTATGCGGCGTGCAGGATTATAGCCAAAGAACTGAGTTGAGAGATTAAACAAATAGTCTAACTTTGCCGATGCACGAGCCAACCACAGTTCCTTATCCTGCTGATAACCCCATCCACCGCCAAGAGAGAGACGGAGGGCATGGTGCTTTGTGAACTGCTTACCCACGTGAATATTAAGCTGGGTCATAGTCTTGAAACGATAGTCGTCATTCTGAGGTACTATCTTTTCAAAGCCCATTCCCGCACCAACATAAAGGTGATCATACCAATGCTTGTCAAAGGTATGGTGTGTAGGAGAGTAACGGTCGTTTAGAACATACTCCTTTAGATCTATCTGATCAGTCTTATCCTTTGCGAAGTTACGACGAGGCAACTGGACAGTATCCTTAAGTGCCTGCAACTCTTCTTCATCAAGGGTATCAAGAGGGTCTATGTCCTGCTGACGGAAACCCTGAGAAAAAGCCGTTCCGCATGTAAACAGGGCAAAGAAGAGAACTATGCTGTTGGTAATTTTCATTTATGGTTGTATATCGTTATGTTACTTAGTAGTTGGAGCTGAAGTAGCAGGAGTAGCCACAGTACTTACACCACTGATAGCATCTGCCGAGGTCTCACCATTTTCATCTATATCGTCATCTCCACTAATCTCAAGGACATCATCCTCAGTTGTATGTGCTGATTCTGAAAGTACAACAAGACGATCAAAGAGTTCACGATACTTTTGCTTTTTACGCTTACTCCACTTATATTTCTCGCGAAGTTCGTCACTTATCTGACCATCATTGAAGTAGAGCCATTTATATGAAGGTTCAAGTTCAAATGAGTGATTAAAGAATGCGAGGTAATTAGGCACATAGTCAGCCTTATGTCTCTCATTGATGCGCTTAACCTCGTTATCGGCCTCGAGAATACCACGCAAATACCACTTCTTTGGGTTGTCATCTGCCATCTGGTTGACCAGACCAAGGCATACCGAATAAGGCACATTGAGTATATCGCGAGCCTCGGTATATATAACAGCCTTATTATCTGGTGCACATGAAATAACAAAATTCATGGCATCAAGCACCTCCTGTTCCTCTGCAGGAGAGAGCTGGTGAGTGGCATACTTCACGAAACCTTCCTTGAAGGTGATGTATTTCTTCAGTCGCTCTACCTTCTGATCTTTATCATTGCCAAACCAATAGTCACAGAAACTCAAGGCGCTATCACGCTCTTCCTGCTGGAAGTATGTTATAATCTGATTGATAAGTATCTCACGACGGTTCTTCTGTGCCCTATCGTTCATTTCACGAGTTGTAACGGCACGCAGACGCTTGTTAATAAACGGATCAAGAACATTTGCATTAGGCTTGCCCTGCTTCTGGTTAAGCATTGCCATACGGTTGGCAACATACATAGAGAACTTAACCTGCTCATATCCACCATGCTGAGTTACATGACGATAGGCAAGCATTGTCAGGGTATCTTGTTCAAGAGAATCCTTTATACATGCAAAGAGGTTATAATAGTCGCCATCAGAGAAATCCTTTCCCTTACCCTGCAACAAGTCATGCTTGCGCGCATAGTAGGCATTGGTAACTTCTTCTGCATCCATCACATGCTCACGCTCATAGCGATAGGTGACACGCATCATACGCAAACGCTCGAGAATAGGTTCTATAAATGCTGCATATCCTTCTATCTGCGCAATCTCCGCATCACCACCGTAACCATCTGTACCCATCTTAGCGCGTACTTGGTCAGCAAGTGCAGTATTGCCCGTCATCTCAAGTTCATGAGCCACATCCTCCCATGTACAAACACGAGGTGCTGCAGTATGGAAAGCAATGTCTACATTGCCGAGGTATTGACGTACCTTAGAAACAGCGACGCGTGTACGCTCAGCTGCAAGACGGCGGTTTGCCTCAAGTCCGCCCTCTGGTGATGAAGTTGCTGCAACATTAACCTCCATAAGCGTCTCTCCATAAGAGCGCAACTCCTTAACAAGTTCGTTGAGCTGAAGTACATTCACAGAGTCATTGGTAAGTTCAGACTTGCCAACTACAAATTTTAACCGAAGATCCTGATTTTTGGTATCATAGTTGCTCTCAGCATCAACGCGAAATTCGTCAAGATCCATCTTTGCAGCTGCCATACCGAGATCAAGGAACTTGAATATATTCTTCGAGTTACATGAACCCGTTGCAGCGGTTCTATTGAAATAAATGTGATTAAAGTCTGCTATCTGAACCGTGTAAGGAATCTTATAAGTCTTCTTCCTGTTAGGCTTGACATAGACCAAAGTAGTGTCAAGATATACCTTCTCGTCAGAATACATTGGCTTGTCAATATAAGCATACGCAACCTTATCATACTTCATGTAATTGAAAAGCATACGCTTATTTTGAGTCTTGTGATAGTCAGGGCCTTCCATAACGAGTCCGTTAACATAGTCAACGGTATCTTCAGTAAGGCAGTCAACGGCTGCTGGCTGTACAATCAGACGTGCCTTCTCGTTACCATAACCTGCTGGCAACTCAAGGTGTATTTTGAAATACATATTCTTGCCATCATCAATAGCAGGTGCCGCAGTAATATTGATGGTATCACGGTTGACACCAAGCACATCAACATTGCTAATAGCATGAGAGCCCTGATCCATCTTAGTCTTGAATATATGCTCATACTCTGTCTGTCCTGCCTTAAGCGGAATAACCGCCATACGAGCATCCTCAATGGTAAGTTCATCATCAGGAATATAAGAGCAGACAAGTATTGCCATATCTGGGTAAGCGTGAACCTTAAACTCACCGTTACCACGTGATTGACGGAACTTTACCTTTTGCTTGGTACATGCATCGTCCCACGCAGTCATTACAATAGCTCCCTTGTCACCACGCTGTAGTACAATAGCCTCCTGCAACGCATCCATTACGACATTTGCCTTATGTTCTGTCTTAAACACAGCATACTGCACGGTACGATACTCTTTCTCGCCTGCGGTCTCAAAAATTACATGCACAGCTGCATCCAACGCTTCGTTCTGTGCGTAGCCTAAAGCAGGACAGAAGAAAGATGCCATCGCAACTATGATTATATGTAAGACGATATGCTTCATCAACCTTTTTTACTTTAAATCTTTAACTTATTTGATAATGTAGGAAACAGAAATACCAATACGCAAAGGCATCAGCAAAGAGCCATGAGCATTAGCATAGGGATTACCCTCGTCATTCAGATAATGGCTGTCATAGTCATCACCAACGAAATATTCCTTCTGATGGTAGAAGACAAGACCAAGGCTGGTGTGGAAATCGATAAGAAGCCTCTGAGTAACAGGCCATACATAACCATATGACAGACCCAGACCTCCAGCATCTCCATCATAAACCTTGTCAGCAAAGTGAGAGAACTTATAAGAGGCAAGCAATCCTATAGCACCGACATAATGGTGGAACATAGGACGTCCTGAGATATACACACGCCATTCAGGCTGAATAGCAGCAATACGTATATCTTTTCCCAACATATTAGCAGCATACAGACCATTGATGTTGAGAGTAGATTTCTTGCCCAAGGTAAGTTCCACGCCGAGTGATGGAGCCATACAGGCATCCATGGCAACGTCGGTGTTTACTGCCACCATCTGAGCCGATGCCTTAGCAGCAAACAACATTACCGTCGCTATTATAAGCAGGAATTTATTCCTCATTGTGATAATTTCTGTTGAAGTTTATGCTACAAATTAAGAATATGAAACAACTATTTGTTGAACTCTATTTCACCATAATCAGTGAACTGGGATAGTATGGTCACCCTCAGTGATGAATGGATACTTGTTCCAATTCTCCTCTGTTGGTTCTATTTCCTCCCAAGCATCAAGAGTAGCATCAAGCTTCAATGGCTCAAGATTCCATATCTTAAGGATTATACGATATATCTTACCTTCCTCAAAGTCACCCTTTGTCTTCAACGTAAGAGGCACAGGAATTATCTTTGATACAGCTGGCTGTTCGTTATTATCAGTCAGTGTAAGGTTGAGGTGATAGTCATTTGCAGGACCAGCAGGAAGAATTACATAAGACTCTTCGCCATCACTGTTAGTAAGAGTTACACGTGCAGGTTTACCATCTGCGCCTGCAGCAGGTGTAGCAGAACCGTCAATGTTTATCACCTTCGTAGTCTTTGATGCAGTTAGCTTACCCTCGTTACTTTCACCACTAAGGTCTGCTACCACAAGGTCAACACTTGAAGGCGCATTATCGATAGACAGACCTGATACTGTTGTCTTATATGCACGACCATAGTTCTGATCGTTTGGTTCATAGTCGATAGGTGTACCACCCGCAACGACATCGAACTTCAGCATTATCATCTTGTGCTTGAACTTCATTGTGGGATTAAGAGCAACGTCTGTTCCGTCTGTTGTACGGAAAGGAGAGAAACGGAAGAACTTAGCTGAATATGCATAAGCACTGAAGTCTGTTATCTCTTTACCATCATATACTGAACCCGTTGCCTCACCTGGAGTGAACCACTTAATATCTGTACCATCTACATCAGCCTTGGTGTATGAAGCACGTCCCCAGATTACATCGTCAGTTCCTGTTACAGGGATTGTCACAGTGAGTTTACTCTTATCCACTGTACAATTCTTATTTACGCCATCGGTAATCAGAGACTGCAGTGGATAATAACCATAAAGGCTATAGCTACAATAGTTTCCTATAGGATAATAAGGCTGCTCCCTTATGAAAGCAATAGAAGACTTGACACCAGAGGCAACATCTGTAGTCTCTACACCACTCGCATCATACATATTTACATTGGCTGCCTTGTTCCATACTGGTGCAGACCATTTGTCAACATATTCACCAATATCAGCAATAGATACAGGTTTATCATGGTTTGCCCAATTTACATGTTCCCATGTCACGTCTGAATAGTCGTTATTAGGGATTATCCCCTTGGCGAGCATAAAGATACCAAGTTTCTGGTCTTTGATAGAGAATGCCTTGGTTGTCTCATTAGAGTTAATAGCACCAGACTTTGATGTTAATCCTCCGAATTGAACATTCATGGAATTAGCCTCAATCTCCGTCTCTGATGCGGTAGTAGTAGAACCAGCACCAATAAGTACAGGCACTTCACTAGCCACGTTATTTCCGTAATCAAGACGATCTTTCTTTGCCTGATCGTAGAAAGCACCTTCTGAAGTACATGCTGCAAGAAGAGATGCAGCGAATGCGCCATACACAATGTTTTGAATAGTCTTATTCATATCCTTATAGTTTTATTTTGTTTTTATTCTTTATCTATTATAGGGTTAGTCTTCATCTTCCTTAGCAGGTACATCGTAGTTGCCAGACTTTCTCAAATCGTCAATGCTGACTTCCTGCCATTGCCTCTCCTGGCTTGATGCCTTTACGGTATTAGGTCCGTATATACGCAACTTTACCTCATAAGAACTTCCCTCCTTAAACTGCATGTCCGGATTCTGCGGATCAGAATAGAGAGGCACGTTGATGGTATAGTACTTGGCATTTGATGAACTTTTAGGATAGCGTACAACTACCTTTGCCACATATGAGCCTTTAAGGGTCTTTCTATCTTCGTTTGTCAAAGCTGGAAGTATGATACCCTGTCGGTGACTGTCATCAGGACCTCCAAGTTTAGTAACCACTGGTACAGCTATCATCACTACTTTGCCATCCTTATCTCGTACCTTGGCTCCAGTCCTATCAGTTTGTGCAATCTCTTCAATTGACATTGTCTGCACCGGCATCAACTGATCTGCATAATATAATGTAGCGGTTCCTACATTTCTTACTACATAACTCTTGAGGAAATACTCTGCATGACGATTTTCAGAACTATATGTCAGATTACCATTGTGCAGTCCCGTTCTCTCTGCTACTAGCAACTTAACAGTGTCTGGTACATTGGTAATGCTTATTCCTACCACCTCTGTCTCGATAGCCTCATCATAGTTCAGTGCACCTGTCTTGCTTGACTCGTCAACAGCATTACCTTCCTCATCCTTACCACCTGGCTGTATTGAGAACATTAACTGTGACATCTTATGTGTAAAATGAAACTTTGGAATAAGTCTCTCAATTGGAGTATCTGTACCATCTGTGGTTCTGTTCTGTGCAAAACGGAAATAGTTGGCACTCCATGCATAATCTTTATACGTATTATTTATCGGATTATTAGCATCACCTGGTACTGCGGACGAATAAATTACATCCTGTGTACCATCCAAAGCAGTCATTACTGCTACTACTGAATCCTTTTGATATTCTATTTCAGGTACACGCGGTGTATAAGCATAGAAATTGTATCTGTGGAAACTTCCGATAGGATAACGTTCTATTGCCCCATTCTTCAGTTCAAGTGAAGATCCCAAAGAAGGTTTGGTACTATCCTTTGGTCTTGCTGTTGCAGGCATGTTGTCAAGATATGCTGCAAAACCATAAGAATAGCAATCGAGGGCTGAGTCACGTGTCTTATCCTTGGCTCTATACCAAGAGCAATCATTGCCATAAGGTACACCCCAATATTGGGCTAACGGTGTATCTATATAACTCATTGCAAGCATAAACACTCCCAACTGATCCGTCGAGAAAGCGCCATTATTTGAACTTATGGCTGCCTTCGATGTCAAACTTCCGTTAGCATCTTCTATCGCATCTGTAGTGGCATCAAGCGAAATAGCATATTCGCTTTGTTCCAACGCCTGCTCAAGAGACATTTCTGCATTACTGGTAGTAATATCATTATCAGAACAAGCCGTTAGCACCGTGCCGATGCACAATAATGATGCTATGTAATAAAAATATCTCTTCATTTTAGTCAAGATCCTTTTGTACTTCTCCTCCTTCTATCCAAGGCTCGAGTGTTACCCCCAATATTACAGGCTTAAGACCTGCAACACCAAGTTCAATATTATATGATGTCCCCCCTACAACTGACTCTACGCCTTTCTTTGCAAGTTCCTCAGCAATAGGTATTGCATATGGAGCATTATCAAACGCAGGATATACAATCTTACGAGCAGTATACCTCACAGGGATACTCGGATGAAGTTTATAATATTCCTCACTGAACTGCTTAACATACTGGTGCATAACAATGCGGAACTCATAATCGTCCTGTGGAGCAACAAGGATAGCATCACCCACCTTTGCTGGTTCTACATCGTTAGGCTGCACACCTGCCATCTTGACAGTACTTTGATTGGCTGCATCCTTATCTGGTTTAGCAAATAGCTTCAGCCAACCCTTCAAAGCATCACCATTTGAGTCAACATCCCACTCTATACGCTGATTATTGCGACCATTATGGAGGTCTGCCTTATCTGTATAGGCAAAATACAGTTTTCCTCTGTTCTTTGAATATACAAAGATGCTGTCAATATATACACCACCATTAACGAAATAGGTTGAGCCATCGCCACCAGCATCAGCAACAGCCAACTTATGAACCTCGTCATTTGCCGTTACCTCCGTCACAGCAATGCGTTCTGTATTATTTACGCCATCCTCAGCAAACATTGCCCTTGCTGTAAACGTGAGACGCGCAAGTTTATGGCGGAACTTCAGCGTTGGCTGTACATCGTGACGTGCTGCTTTTGCTGAATATAATTCACCTGCCTCTATTCCCTTTGATGTGTAGAATTCGGTGTTACCAGCATCATCCTTTTCAAGTGTCTGACCTGTGAGAATATCCTGTGTACCATCTATTTGGAAAGGAATATACATTTGCTCGCCATCTGCTACTGGAGCATTACGCACATAGTTGCCATTCTCATCAACTTTCTTATTGCCTTCTGCATCGAGCACCACATCGGCATCATCAAGATAGTATCCCCAGAAGTCACTGGCGCCACGAAGCGGGTAATAACATATTTTATTATCCTTACGCTGTGCTATGCCTGTTGATATAGGAGTATCATCCGTAGGCTTCGGTGTAACCACCTCCGTATTATAAAATGTGCTCGCTTCAGGATCGTCAATCAATTCTGAACCAACAGCTTTCCAAGCTGAAACTGAAGATGGCACCAATGTTCCCTTATTGAACATATATACACGGATTATCTCACCATTCCAACTATTCTTGCCACTCTCTTCGGTATCGCCTACTGTGCCTGTGCCCTTGCTGGATACACTGACAATATCAGACGCAGAACTGATGTTTAGTGCTATCTGTTCTCCAGCTGCTACAACGGGGTCTGTCGTGTAGAGATTGTCTTCATTGTTAGAACACGCTACTACAGAAAGAGTTGCAATGGCGTATAAAAAATACTTTCCTGTCATATCTTCTATATTATCTTTTTTCTTCTTTTACTTAATCGAATAATTGAATTACGGTTCCTGTACCGCTCTTCCATGACTCAAGGTCTGATGTTATCTTAATGGCGGTAGTACCATATACCGATAAATCAAGTACATATATCTTTCCAGGCTCAAAGCCCTTCTCTGGTGTGCAATCCACCTCAAGCCATGCTTGCATTATGCCCTTTGGGTCGGTATCATCCACTGTTGTCTTTACATGAGTTTGTTGTATAAGAACCTTTACTTTGTAGGAGTCTGCTGGTGGAACGAGTATTCCCTCGCCAACTTCCTTGAACTCCTCAGTAGATATCGCCTCTTCTGAAAGATATGCATTAACTGAGATATCCTTGGGCTCTGACAACTCCGTAAGTCCCAACTTCGTATTCTTCAAATCTCTTGCAGCTACAACAAGCTTACCTCTTGTGCATGCCGTCACCTGTACATCCTGAATGGAAATCTTGACAGCATCATCCATCTGCTTTGCACGAAACTTCAGATATGCAAGGGCATGCTTAAGATCTATCTTCGGTTCTACACTGTGCACTGCACCATAGGTGGAATATGCACCGTCACCGTAAGTAAGAATATTTTTACGTACTTCATCCTCAGTTACACTGGTTGTATATTCATTCTTCAGCATCTCCTCGGTCAGTTCAGGGGCATTACCAACCATGATGTCATTCTTGCCATTCAGTTCCAAATCTATCTTCACACAATCATTCTGCTTTTCAAACCCATACACATTGGCTTTGTTGATGTAATATGCGAAGAAGTTGTAGCCTACTTTCTCATACTTCTTTTTATTCCAATAGTAGGTTTGGATTTTATAATCCTGATTATCCTCCCACTCCTTATTGTCAAGAAGGTATATTGAACCATTTGTACTGAGGGTTGCCAGACTTCCATCTTTTGTCGCACCCTGTGGTATGGCGAGCTTTCCTATATGCTGCGTTACACCTGAGATATAAGTTCTCTCCGTACTGAGCAGACAGTTTAGGCGGTCATCTTCGTCACCCATCAACTTCGTAAAGTCTGGCTGTTGTGCAAGCATAGCCTCATCATCAGTTACCACAGACTTACGGTATGCCAACAAATAGAAACGCGCTTTAGCATAACGTTTTTTGAAATTTTCGTAGTTATTTTGTGGATCAAGCGGACCTTCAGACTCTTTATCTATAGGCGTTACAGCCTTAGAGGTAACTCCGCTTGATGTTGCATAAAGAAGGGAGTTGATATTCAACGATGGAGATAGAGGGTAGGTCTCGTAGTCCTCACCGTTCTTTACATCCGTTACGTATGTCAAGTCTGGATATGAACCTGAGCATGATTGCCACAAAGTAGCTGTCATGACCATCGTCAATACCATTATTATATTATATAGCTTCTTCATATTACGTTAGCTATTAGTATTCCGTTTCTATATGCTGTTCCTCTTCCCAATTTGCCACTCGCGGAGTTTCGTCCGCTCCCGTGATAAGAGACTGAGTCAGTGTCGCGTCAATGGCCAGATATACACTCTTATAATTCTGCGCCTTACGCCAATATTCATCGCCATTCTCACTATAAAGTTCAAGCAACTGTGCGCGTTCTATGTTCTTATGCAAGTTTATTCTGCCCATAATAGTGCGTGAACGCCATCCCCAATTATTGTCGTCAACATTTTTCTCATACACCCAGACCTTCACTATCACCTGTAACACACCAGGACCAGCATACTTATTGGCATCTGTATAAACCGAATTCTCTACTATGCCTGGAATATTTAGATTAGCGTAACAGCGTACTATATCTTCAGACTGGTTATCATATCTGCCGATATTATCGGTGATTTTTTCACTTGACCATCCTTTTGGTTTTAATTCTTCTGAGCTGGCATTAGGAACCTGAGTAGGGTCAACAAGTTTGGTGCGGAATATAAGTTTATCAGTCTGTGTGATATCTACAGCACCTGTTCCTATATTCATGCTACGAGGAATACCTGAGAGTACACACCACACATCACTAACGAAGAACTGAAAGTTAGAAGTCTGTTTCTTCTTCAAGTCAAAATACAGGTCTATATTCTGGGTGACGGTGGTAGGATGGAAGTTCACCTGTGTTACCTCGTCATTGCCTATACGACATATTGTGGTAGAGTCAACAACGATAGGTTCGGTGATATTGCGTATAAACTTGGCACGTTTTGCCTCCTTCTCCTCTTCCGAAGCATTTTCCGAGGCAGACGTATATGGGTTATTATCCACAGAGCCGTCAAACTCACCAAATGGGCTATCAACATAATATTCCTTAAGCTCATCGTAAGTATAGGTGCGGTGCTCGGCCTTGAACTGTCCTAATCGCAATTTCAACTCCTCTGCATTTACCTTCAGTGGATTAGGGGTTATTATATAGTCCTCTGTAACTATACGACTTGGATCAAGTTTCTCCTCAAACGTCCTGTTGAAACTCATGGTGAGGAACTTGTATTCCCCAGATGACAGGCGGAACGTAGTAATATCATGATTGTCCTCTTCCGCAAGTCCTTCAGGCAGAGCACCTAGATAGTGACCGCTTTCTGCCACCACATTATACATGAATGAAGTGCTCATAGTGTTAATCACCCTGTTTGCAAGAATATACGTGTTCACAGGACGCGCGGTTATAGCTTCAGGCATTTTATCCCATACATAATTGAACTGCACACCACTCTTGTGTGGGTGTTCCTTGTCACACAAGTCTTCATTCACCTCACATGAAGCAAACGTAAATGCTATAATGCACAGATATAGGAAAGTCTTGAGCGGATTATTTTTTATCTTATTCATTGCGATAGTTTTCATTCTGCACCTCCTTCCTCTGCGTTCTTGGCGGCTTCAGCAGCTTTCTTGGCAGCTTCACGGCGGGCCCTCATGCGGGCAATCTTCTCTTGAGCAGCCTGAGCTTTCGCCTTACGTGCTGCAGCCTTCTCTTCCTTAGTCATACTTGCCTCAGCCTTCTTTTCGGCTTCACGTTTTGCACGCTGACGTTCTATCGCAGCCTGGGCATCCTTAGCCTTAGATTTCGCTTTTTTCTTGTTGCGCTCTATCTTATCACGTAATTCCTGCTGCTTAGCTTCACGTGCATCCTCTTCTGCAAATTTCTTTGCCAGTTTAGGATCTTTTGCTGCCAGAGAATCCCGACGTGCCTTCTTTATTGCATTTATAGAGTCCCGGTGTGCTTTCTTTATTGCACTGATAGAATCAAGTCGTGCCTGTTTTATAGAGTCCTTACGCATCTTAGCAAGCTGCTTAGGCGTGTAGTTAGGTACTCTAGCAGGTGCCTGCTCATCAATTGCTCTCTGCTGCTCGCGGTGGCGAACGTCTACGCATGAATCATACAACATCTTAAACTCCTGTGATACCACGCGATATATAGAGTCCTGGATATATTTCTGTTCACGTCCACTGAGCCATGCATTATATATGGAGTCTTTCTTCTCACGGAAATCCATATCGACATCATAACGCCAACGATATTTCTTCTGTATAGGGTAGTTGCCGAAACGATATACCAATGCTACATGAATATCTCTCAACATAGGGCCCCACTTACCATCTTCGTGTCCAGTTATAGGATAGCAGTTATTTTCTCTGTCAGCACGGAATTTGTCATATTTGTTATACATAATGCCTGCACTGAAACCGAACTCCATATCTACTGAATTTCCATTCTGGAAAGCAAGAAATGGTTTTACAAAACCCCATGTAACACCTGCCATGTATGCAGTACCCTGACGACCTTCGCCTCCACCCCATAACATAGAATATTTAGAGTAGGTTACGTATCCTCCGCGATAGAAAACCCAATTAGGGTGGCTTGGCATCATATTACGGCATGACCACAATTTGTCAATCCAGTGACGATGAGGTGCCAGATAACCTGTCGGTGTACATTTACGTTCGCGCCAATACACACGTCCTTCGAGCGTAGCCTCAAAGAGATTAAACACAATACCTCTGACATACGTACTGCTTGTCTTAGGGCGATATCTGATATTGGCATTCACCGCCCATCTGTTCCAATTCGTGTTTCTGATATCAAATTCAACACCTACGTTAGGCACCAGGAGTCCCCAGTCCACAAGGTTGGTACGCACAGAAATACGCTCTGCCAATGACAGAGTGTCCACCCTTCGACTGTTGTCTGCTACCTGTGCCGACGTTGCGAGAGGCATCAGCAGCATGAGCATCAATATCCATTGACACCCAGTAGCCTTTACCATCCCGTTATGCCATTTAAGTTGCATATATATATAAATAATGTATGATTACTCTTAATCAGCAGTAGTTAATAAACTTCCGTGTATTCTATTGTAATAAAAAGGTAGTAGTAAGAAATACACTTTTTGCAAATTTGGGTACAAAATTACTAAAAATGATTTACAAAACTTAGCGTCATGCATTAAAGTATGTTAATTGGTATTAAAACTATTAAGAATTTAGTACTTTTGCAATGTCTAAAGTAGCAAGACATCTATTTTTCCGGCATAATAATGAAAGAATCAACCTCGATAATAAAATCTATAGACTGGATAACGATAGCCCTTTATCTCACATTGCTTACCTTTGGTTGGATAAGTGTGTGCGGAGCCAGTTATACGTATGGTGATACTGACATCTTTTCACTTGATTCACGCTCTGGCATGCAGATAGTATGGATAGCCACGAGTATTGTCTTGGGGTTTGTTATATTGCTGCTTGACGACCGCATATACGATACCTTTGCCTATGCTATGTACGGTTTTATGCTACTGGTACTATTCCTAACCATATTCAATCCACATGAAATAAAGGGTTCAAGGTCATGGATAGTAATGGGACCTTTACGCATACAACCAGCAGAGTTTGCAAAATTTGCTACAGCATTGGCAGTAGCCAAATACATGTCGGCACAAGACTTTTTTATCAACAACTGGCGCCATCTTATCAAAGCTATCGTGATGATTGTAATGCCAATGTTACTCATCGTAATGCAAAAGGAGACAGGTTCTGCACTCGTTTATGCATCGTTTTTTCTTATGCTCTATCGCGAGGGCATGACTGGTAGTTTCCTTTTCACTGCTGTAGCAATGGTGTTCTATTTTATCATAGGCATACGATATGCTGATCCCACTATTCTACACACTCCTACCCACATAGGTCCGTTTGTGGTGTTTTTCTTTATACATCTGTTCACGGCTGGACTTACGCTGGTTTATTGCAAAGTAAAGAAGGAGGCATACATAATAATCGGAGCATCCACGTTAGTCACTGTGCTTGCCCTACTCTTCTCTGAGTTTGTTATCAGGTTCAATGTTGTGTGGGTGCAATTCATAGCTACCATAATCATTGTGGGCTATCTTTTCTATCTCAGTTTCGAAAAACAGATAAAAGAGTATTTCTTTATAGCACTCTTTGCCATCGGTTCTATGGCGTTTTTCTATTCTGCTTCTTTTGTGCTCAACAACATCATGGAACCTCATCAGCGTGTGCGTATCAACGTATTGTTGGGATTAGAGGAAGACCTTGCTGGTGCTGGTTATAATGTGCACCAGAGTGAGATTGCCATAGGTTCTGGTGGACTGACAGGTAAAGGTTTTCTTAATGGCACACAGACAAAGTTGAAGTTTGTACCAGAACAAGATACCGATTTCATTTTCTGCACTGTAGGCGAAGAGGAAGGTTTCCTTGGTTCGTCAGCAGTGCTTATTCTATTCATGCTGCTTATATGGCGACTAATATATGTGGCCGAACGACAAATATACAAGTTCGGACGCATATATGGCTATTGTGTGCTGAGTGTTTTCCTCTTCCACGTCTTCATCAATATAGGTATGGTACTCGGTCTTACCCCCGTAATCGGCATTCCTCTGCCCTTCTTCAGTTATGGAGGTTCTTCATTGTGGGGATTCACCATCCTACTCTTCATTTTTTTGCGTATCGATGCCAGCCGTAACCTGCGTCGTGGAAACTCACCTCAGCAAATATGATTTTACCGATTAAATGGTAAAAAAACTACTACATTGTTATACTCAACCCTTCGTGTGATTTCACGTAGTCAACGAGTTGACGATTAACTTTCACTCCAGGTAAACCCGACACCAGATTAACAGGCATGGTGCTCAAACTATTATCTCTTATTGAGAAGAATAGTTTTGTCTTGCCTGGTGTCTCAGATATAATGGTGGCAAGGTCAGAGAGGACATTCTCTGTCATTGCCTCTTCGTCTTCTAAATTAGATTCAGTGGTAAGGCAATCCATATCAATGTGCACAGTGAGGCTTTCCATGAACTTTTCTGACACATCCTGAAGAAAATCCACACTCTGTATCTTCAGATCATAAATGCCACTACCCTTCTGGAAACGCTCCTGACTTTTCATTTTCACATAAACCGAGCACCCATTTTGGAACATACCCTGCCAACGTGCCCAGTCCTCGCCAAACATTGCCAACTCTCCTACGCCTTCAAAGTCTTCAATAGAGACAACTCCCATCGGTTTGCCCGTCTTCGTGTATCGTGAATTAACATTTGTCACTATACCACCTACGGTTAGGGTGTCTTTCTTGGCAAGCTCAGCCCTATCAGCATCCTTCCCTATTTCTGAGCACTTGGTATTACACATGCATTCCAAGACTACCGCAAACTCATCCAACGGATGGGCTGACAGATAAATACCTACAAGCTCACGCTCACGATTGAGTTTCTCTATCGCACTCCAAGGCACCAAAGGGTCTGGTTTCGGTCTGTTTATCTCCACACTGTCAAAATCACCAAACAGAGAGTTTACAGCTAAAGATTTTGCCGACTGATACTGCTGGGCATAGTTTGAAAGCATATCAATAAACTGGGAATATTTGCCAGCAGGTGACACATATTGCTCGCGAGCAATACCAAAATTGTCCAAAGCGCCAGAAAGTGCAAGGCATTCCAATGCCTTTTTATTCATTGCAGAGGCTGGGACACGCTCCAATAAGTCATATATATCACGGAAAGGACCGTTTTCTTCACGCTCTTTTATTATAGCTAACGTAGCAGCTTCACTCATTCCCTTGATGGCTGACAGACCGAATCGTATCTCACCTTTCTTATTTACACCAAAGTTAGTATATGATTCATTAACATCTGGGCCAAGAGTGGGTATGCCTAATGCCTTGCATTCGTCCATCAGTTTTGTGATTTCCTTGATATCCGAACGGCGTCGCGTCAGCAGGGCAGCCATAAACTCGGCAGGATAGTGAGCCTTGAGATAAGCCGTCTGATAAGCCACCCATGAATAACATGCAGCATGAGACTTATTGAAGGCATAGGAAGCAAACTTCTCCCAGTCTGCCCATATCTTTTCCAATACCTTCTCATCGTGACCATTCTTCTTGCCACCCTCAATAAATTTCGGTTTCATCGCATCTACGATGTCCTTTTTCTTCTTACCCATCGCCTTACGCAAGGCATCACTCTCACCACGCGTGAAGTTGGCAAGTTGTCGAGACAATAGCATCACCTGCTCCTGATATACGGTAATGCCATAGGTGTCCTTCAAATACTTTTCGGTAATGTCTATATCATAGGTAATAGGTTCCCTACCATTCTTACGCGCAATGAACGATGGAATATAATCCATCGGTCCTGGACGATAGAGGGCATTCATTGCTATGAGATCCTCAAACACTGTAGGATGCAGTTCGCGAAGGTATTTCTGCATACCAGCACTCTCAAACTGGAATGTGCCTATGGTCTGTCCTCGCTGGTATAACTGGTATGTCAGTTCATCGTCAATAGGTATGTTGTCAAGATCAACATCAATTCCTCGTGTCAGTTTGACATTCTTCACCGCCTCTTTCTGCTCCGATAGCGTCTTCAGTCCGAGGAAGTCCATCTTTATCAGTCCTGTTGACTCAATAACATGTCCGTCATACTGCGTTACAGCAGTCTTTGTATCTGGAAAATCAGGGTCGTCGGCTGTTGACACAGGTACATGGTCACTGATAGGGTCACGACAAATAATAAAACCACATGCATGGATACCAGTATTGCGAATGGTACCCTCAAGCATCTTGGCATACTTGATAGTGTTAGACTCATTCTGGTTTACCGATGCCTCAGCCTGTTGTAGCTCTGGTGTTACCTTTATATAATTGGCAAGTTTAGGTTTCATACCGTCAGGCAAACGCTCTGGCATAGCCTTACACCACGCATTGACCACAGACAATGGAACCTTTTCTACTCTGCCTACATCCTTAATGGCATTCTTTGCAGCCATCGTACCGTATGTTATGATATGGGCACAGTTCTCGTGACCATATTTATCCATTACCCACTGCAACACTTTGCCTCTGCCGTCATCATCAAAGTCTGTATCAATATCGGGGAGAGAGATACGATCTGGATTTAGGAAACGTTCGAACAGCAAATCGTATTTCAAAGGGTCGAGTTTGGTAATGCCCAAACAGTAAGCCACCACCGAACCTGCAGCACTACCACGACCTGGACCTACCCACACGCCTAATTCCTTTCGAGCACTATTTATAAAGTCTTGCACTATGAGGAAGTAACCTGGGAAACCCATCGTCTTCATGATATGGAGTTCAAAACGCACACGATCATCTACTTCCTTACTTATACCATTTTCTGTTGCCCATGCAGATAGTTCATCTGGTTGCAGAGGAGCATCTACCGTCACTTCCTTCTTACCATATATGCGAGCAGCACCTTCATAGGCAAGCTTTCCAAGATAGTCTGCCTCAAACTTTATGCGGTACAATTTATCATAGCCACCAAGTTTCTTTATCTTCTTTTTAGCATCTTCCTCTGGCAACTGATTATTACCAAACTCGTCTGATGTGAACTCCTTGTAGAGGTCATCCTCACTAAAGCGTGTGCGCCATTGTTCTTCCGTTCCAAATTCCGATGGAATGGGGAAAAATGGCATTATAGGGTCTGATTCTAAGTCGTAAGTCTCCACCTTATCAAGAATCTCAAGAGTATTCTCAAGAGCTTCTGGGATGTCGGCAAACACTTCATTCATCTCTGCCTGACTCTTAAACCACTCCTGTTTGGTATAGAGCATACGCTGAGGGTCGTCAAGATCCTTGCCCGTTCCCAAACAGAGCAGGTGATCATGTGCTTCTGCAGCATCCTTATCTATAAAATGGCAGTCGTTGGTACATATGAGTTTTATGCCGTATTCTTTAGCAAATTCTATCAGCACACGATTTACCTGTTGCTGCATCGGAAAAGTTTCACGATTAGCACGCAGATTAGGGTCTTTCACCTCATGTCGCTGCAGCTCTAAGTAAAAATCCTCACCCCACAAATTCTTGTGCCATTCCACAGCCTTCCTTGCCCCCTCTATGTCACCAGCAAGAATCAACTTTGGTATCTCTCCACCTATGCACGCGGAACATACGATAAGGTCTTCATGAAATTTCTCAAGATCCTCGTGGTCAGTGCGTGGTCTGCCATAGAAACCTTCCACCCACGACCTCGATACCAATCTTATGAGGTTCCGGTAGCCGTTGAGGTTCTTAGCAAGCACTATGAGGTGCCAACCGCCACGGTCTATCTTATCGTCCATGCGCTTCATGCCTCTACGTGCCACATACATCTCACATCCAAAGATTGGTTTGAATGGCTCTTTACCTTCCTTCTTGAGTTGCTTGTTTATTTTGTTACACTCATCAAAAAGGTCCTTAACACCAAACATGTTTCCGTGGTCAGTGATAGCCATGCCTCGCATACCATCAGCTACGGCATGCTGAACCAAATCGGCAACTTTGCTCTGACCATCGAGCAGCGAATAATGTGTGTGGGTGTGTAGATGTATAAAATTGTGCATAGTGACTGCGAAGTTAATAAAATTTATCTACAAAGTCACTTTACGTTTCGTTTTTCAAGCCTTTTTTTACATATTTATATTATTTATTTGCACAATTCGAACTTTTTACTTAACTTTGCATGGAATAAAAGCACTACTATAGTTGCTAATTTTTTACCTTTTACACTAAAACGATTACACCGTAATTTCCCATGGGCGAGAAAATACAGAAACTGAAAAAAATAAAAAAGATAAAGAAAATTCGCATACACCGCGAGGGTACTGACACACTCATATACAGTGCCATGGTGCTCATTGCTGTTGGTGTTATATTGTGGCGCTCATTTGATAGCCACATTCCGTTCTATGCGTTTGCTGTTGTCTTCGGTATTTTATGGTGTATTGTACTTAATTTCTTCCGCTGTCCTATCCGCTTTTATGGAACGGATGATACAGAGAAACTGGTTATTGCTCCTGCCGATGGTCATGTGGTGGTCATAGAAGATGTGGAAGAAACACAGTATTTTCACGAGAAGAGGAAGATGGTTAGTATCTTCATGAACCTATGGAATGTACATGCTAACTGGTTTCCTGTTGACGGAACGGTAAAGATGGTGAGACACAAGAACGGTAAGTTCCATCGTGCGTGGCTTCCTAAGGCTGCTGAGGAGAACGAGATGTCTGACATTATAATAACCACCCCTGACGGCATTGACATACTTTGCAGACAGATAGCTGGTGCTATGGCTCGTCGCATAGTTACATATGCTAAGGAGGGTGACACATGCTACATCGACGAGCACCTCGGCTTCATAAAGTTTGGTTCCAGGGTTGACCTCTACCTGCCTATTGATACAGAGATAAAAGTGACGATGGGACAGTCCACTACGGGCAACCAGACCGTCATTGGTATTCTTAAGTAAAGATGAAAAAACACATTCCTAATACGATAACATGCTGCAACCTCGTATGTGGTTGCATTGCAGTGACATACGCCATCACAGGACAACCTGCGATGGCTTTGCTCTTTATAATTCTTGGTGCTGTGTTCGATTTCTTCGATGGCATGTCGGCTCGCTTGCTCAACGTGTCGAGTGAGATAGGTAAAGAACTCGACTCGCTGGCTGACGATGTTACTTTTGGTGTTGCTCCCTCCTGCATCATCTTCTATGAACTGCAGGTGTTAGATAAACCACTTGGGGCATTGGGCAGCCTATTGCCTTACCTTGCCTTCATCGTGGCAGCTCTTAGTGCTGTGCGACTGGCAAAGTTTAATCTTGATACTCGTCAGACCACATCGTTTATAGGACTCCCCACCCCTGCCAACGCTCTGTTTTGGGGTTCGCTGATAGTTGGCTTTGGTCCTATTCTGGAACAATACGGATGGTTCTCCCTGATGATTATCATTGGCATATTCTTCAGTTCATGGATACTTGTGGCTGAGGTGCCTATGTTTGCTTTGAAGTATAAACACTGGGGATTCAAAGGCAATGAGGTGAAATATCTGTTTATCTGCTTCTCTGCATTAGTGCTGATAGCCACTATCGCCTTAGGCATCATAACAGGTCAGACTAACCTTTGTTATTCTGGATTCTCAATAATAATAGTGGCTTACGTTCTTGTAAGTATCTGGTATGAGCGACGAGGAATACATGCGTAAAGCCTTGGCTGAGGCAGAACATGCGGCTAATGAGGACGAGATACCCATCGGTGCCATAGTGACGTGTAGAGGACGGATTATAGCAAGAACGCATAACCTTACGGAAACGCTCAACGATGTCACTGCCCATGCTGAGATGCAAGCTATCACAGCAGCTGCCAATGCTCTTGGGGGCAAATATCTGCAAGGATGCACCATATATGTTACGGTAGAACCCTGTCCTATGTGTGCTGGAGCCTTAGGATGGTCGCAGATTTCACGCATAGTCTATGGCACTAAAGACGAAAAACGCGGATATTCCACCTATGCCCCAAAGGTGCTCCACCCCAAGACTGAGGTGACAGATGGCATACTCGAAGAGGAATGTCGCGAACTCATGCAAACCTTCTTTCAAAACAAAAGGAAATAATGCTAACCTACGTTTACACAAACCTTTGGCTCTTATGGCTCATCATCAGTTTTGTATGTCTGATAGTTGAGCTCAGTAGTGGCGATTTCTACTTCGTTTGCTTTGCACTCGGAGCACTGGTGTCTATCATCTTTGCTGCGTTTGATGCACCATTCATAGCACAACTGTTGGCATGGGTCATAGCCTCCGTCTTCTGTCTGGTGTTCGTCAGACCGTCCTTGGTACGCCGACTACACAACAAGAAAGAACGCAAGAGCAATGCCGATGCATTGATAGGTCGCCAGGCTAAGGTGATAGAGGCTATTCCTGCAGACGGATATGGATATGTGCAGATAGACGGCGACCAATGGCGTGCCGTTTCTATTGGCAACATAGAGATTCCTCTCAATGCCACAGTAACGGTGATGGAGAGAAATAGTATAATATTAACCGTAACACCTTTATAATTATGGAATTTCTTACAGGCTTATTCATTGTGCTGTTCGTCTTGGCAGCCATCGTATTAAAGAAGACTATTGTAATCATCCCTCAGTCTGAGACAAAGATTGTAGAACGACTGGGTAAGTATTACCAGACTCTCGACCCTGGTATCAACTTCATCATTCCTTTCATCGATAGGGCAAAGGATATGGTAGCAATGTCTCGTGGACGTTACATTATGACCGATTCCATCGACCTTCGCGAACAGGTTTATGACTTCGACCGTCAGAATGTAATCACCAAGGATAATATCCAGATGGAAATCAATGCTCTGCTCTATTTCCAGATTGTTGACCCTTTCAAGTCTGTATATGAAATCAACAACCTGCCTAACGCTATAGAGAAACTCACCCAGACCACTCTGCGTAACATCATCGGCGAGATGGAACTCGACCAGACACTTACCTCACGCGACACTATCAACACAAAACTGCGTGCTGTGCTCGACGATGCTACCAACAAATGGGGTATTAAGGTTAATCGTGTAGAACTGCAAGATATCATCCCTCCTGCTACCGTTCTTCAGGCTATGGAGAAGCAGATGCAGGCAGAGCGTAACAAGCGTGCCACCATCCTTACCTCTGAGGGTGAGAAGCAGGCTGTCATCCTGAAGTCAGAGGCTGACAAGACTGCTGCCATCAATCGTGCCGAAGCTACCAAACAGCAAGAAATTCTCCGTGCTGAGGGTGAGGCACAGGCTCGCATACGCAGAGCTGAAGCAGAGGCTATCGCAATAGAGAAGGTGACTGAGGCTGTGGGTAAGACCACTAACCCAGCCAACTACCTCCTTGCACAGAAATACATTCAGACCCTGCAAGAGATTGCCAAAGGCAACGACACCAAAACCGTATATCTGCCTTATGAGGCAACTAACCTCATGGGCTCTATCGGTGGCATAAAAGACCTCTTCAAGCAATAAAAAAAGCTCCCAATCGGGAGCCTTTTTTTATCTTTTTATTTATCCAACACTTCGTATTTCGAGTGCTGACTCTTGTATTCAGGTACTATTTCCTTCATCTTCTTCACTATCGCCATATCGTCGTAGTTCTTTGAGAGTTCCAGCAATTCCTCTTCGTTCTTCAGTGCCTCAGCATAGTCATACTCTCTCACGGCAGCAATCTTAATCTTCGGGTGGTGTGTAGGTTTTGTCTGCTCAGCATCGTTGAGCACCTCCTCATATAGTTTCTCGCCGTCTCGCAGACCTGTGAACTTTATCTCGATGTCCTTAGCGCCACTGAGGTTAATCATTCTCTTTGCAAGGTCGGCTATACGTACAGGTTTACCCATGTCGAATACGAATATCTCACCGCCTTTGCCCATTGTACCTGCCTCAAGCACCAACTGGCATGCTTCTGGAATGAGCATGAAGAAACGTATAATGTCTGGGTGGGTCACCGTCACAGGTCCGCCATTCTTTATCTGTTCGCGGAACAGAGGTATCACCGACCCGTTAGAACCCAGCACATTACCAAAACGGGTAGTGATAAACTGCGTCTGCTTGTTGTGCCCAGCCTTATTCAGACTCTGGCAGTATATCTCACAAATACGTTTTGAACATCCCATCACGTTGGTTGGGTTCACTGCCTTGTCAGTGCTTATCATCACAAATTTCTTTGTGCCATACTTCACCGCCAGGTCGGCTATCACGCGCGTACCATATACATTATTCTGTATAGCCATTGCAGGATTATTCTCCATCATAGGCACATGCTTGTAGGCTGCTGCATGGAACACATATTCTGGTTTGTATTTCGCAAAGATGCTCTCCATGTGGGTTTGGTTGGCTATGCTTCCCACTATCGTCTCACACGAAATGTCAGGGCGCTTCTTGTTCATAAAGAGCAGAACATCGTGCATAGGTGTCTCTGCCTGATCTACCAATACCAACTCTGCAGGAGAGTATTTTGACACCTGACGCACCATCTCAAAACCTATTGAACCAGCAGCACCCGTTATCAGTATTCTCTTGCCTGTCAGCATTGCGCCTATGGCATTCATATCCACCTCAATCTTATCACGTGGTAGCAAGTCCTCAATGTCCACCTCTCTCAGCTGTTTGGTGGAGAGGTCTTGTGTTGGGTCCCAACTTTCAGCGTCAGGCAGCACCATGATGTGTATTCCTGCATCCAACAGCGCATCGTGCAGTTCGGTTCTATCGCGGAAGAGGGCTTGCTGCAGAGGGCTGACCATCAACACCGTCGCACCGTCTTGCTTCATGCGCTCTATAAACTTCACGCTGTCTCTTCTCACCTTCACACCCATCAGGTATTTTGACTCCAGCAGTCCGTCTGTGCTCACAAATCCCTTCAGTGTATATCTGTTGTTGTAGTCTTTCAGCGAACGTGCTATAGCCACACCACCCTCGTGGGCACCATACACATACACTCCTGTTTTCTTTCTGCTCTCGGTGAGTGCCTCATACAGATACTTCATCAGTATTCTTATTGCCCACTGGGCAAAGAGTGTCAGTATCAGCGTCACTCCTATAGTCATCCAGCGTACATGGGAAAGCGCAAACAGCTGGGGGAAGTATGCCTTTGCTATCACGTGAGCCACGCATATCAGCACTCCTCCGATGAACACCGACTGAGCAACCCTCACAAAGTCCACCGTCGTAGTGTATCTCAACACTCCGCTATAGGTATGGCGTATCCTCATACCCACCATCAGCAGAGGTGTCATACATATCAGCGTTAATAGTGTTTCCCAGAAATGCTTTATCACAGCACCACCGCCTGATACGGCATAGATAGCCAACAGACCAGCCACCACAAATATTATGCAGTCCAGTATCATGACACACCAGTAAGGCAACGCCTTTCTGGTAAAGTATTTTTCATATATTCCTTTCAGTATATTCATACTGTTTGTTGCTTACATAATTAGACCCTAGCGCGTGCAAAGTTACTAAAAAAGTTCAAATACACAAGCATTCTGATGAATAAATGAAAAAAAATTGGGATTTTTGGTATAAAATTATTACTTTTGCATGTATGTTTGTCACTGTAAATGTCACGTTATGACCACATATAGAGAATTTTTCGATATAATCCGAACCATTCCACGTCCTTCTCATTATGAAGACAAAATAGCCGATTTTCTTTGCCGTTTTGCTGATGAGCACCACCTCGCCTATCGTCGTGATGCCCACAATAACGTGGTGATAGAGAAACCTGCCTCCCCAGGCTACGAAGACCATGAGCCAGTGGTCCTTCTCAACCACATGGATATGGTCTGTGTCTCAGCACCTGACAAGCAGTTCAACCCCCTCTCTGATGCTATCGACGCCATTGTTTACGACGAAATAGACGAAAAAACGGGTGCTACACATTCCTGGATGAAGGCAAACGGCACCTCTCTCGGAGCCGATAATGGCATCGGTCTCTCCATGGCTCTCGCTATCCTTGCTGATGACTCTCTGCCCCACCCTCCTATTGAGGTGCTCACCACCACCAACGAGGAAGACGGCATGTCTGGTGCCTCTCATCTCTCACCCACCTTCATCCGTGGCAGAAAGGTGATAAACCTCGATTCTGAGGCTTATGACGAAACCACCGTAGCATCAGCTGGAGCCATCATCCAAGAGGCTCATCTGCCCATCTCTCGAGTAGCTATGCCTAAAGACTATGTTGCCTACACCATCAGCGTGTCAGGTGGCAAGGGAGGTCATAGCGGGGTTGACATCAACAAGGGCAGAGCCAATGCCATCAAGGTGCTCGCCAACCTATTGCTCGTTGCCATACGTCAATGCGACATCAAGCTCTACATCGTTTCCTTCCAAGGCGGACAGGCTGCTGCCTCCATCCCCTCTGAAGCCGAGGCAAAGGTAGTCATTCCTAAGGACAACTCCAGCGACTTCCTCAGTCTAGTGGCACAATGCAACTATGCCCTCATCAAGCAGTTTGGCGAGACCGACCCCGATATCATCATTCATGCCGAACCCTCCGTGTGGCACTCCAGTGTCATGAGCGAAGAGACCACCCAGGTGCTTCTCGCCTCCATCAATGCTGTTCCTGTAGGAGTGCTCCAGATGTCGCCAGACGACATCACCCCTCTCACCTCCAATAACATCGGATTAGTAAATATAACGGGAACGGGAAGAACTCTCAACTTAACCTTCCATACTCGCAGTTTCATTGACTCCGAGATGCGGCGCATAGCCTCCGAAATAGAGAAAATATATCACCTCTCAGGAGCCACCGTCACCAAGGTGATGGAATCGCCAGCATGGACGGAGAGCGACACCACCCTGCTCCAGCTCACCAACAGCGTCTTCCACGATGTCTTGGGCTTCGAACCCCGAGCCGTCTCCATGCACTTTGTGCTCGAGGCTAGTTATCTGGTCAACATCTTCCCTGGACTCCACATCGTCAGCATCGGTCCTTGCATACTCGAGCCCCACAGCATCCATGAGCGCGTTGACCTCAACACCTGCGACGACATCTGGCGCGTAACCCTCGAACTGCTCAAGAGGCTCTAACTCTCAACTCTAAACTCTAAACTCTCAACTAACCCCAAACTATGAAACGTCTTCTCTTCGTCTGTCACGGCAATATCTGCCGTTCTCCAATGGCTGAATACATAATGAAGCACCTCATAGAACAGGCTCATCTCAGCAGTGAGTTTGAAATAGCCTCAGCAGCCACCTCTACAGAGGAACTCGGCAACCCCGTCTATCCACCAGCCAGGCGCAAACTCGCTGAGCACTCCATCAGTTGCGAGGGACACCACGCACGTCAGCTCACGCGAGCCGACTATGCCCAGTACGACCTGCTCATAGGTATGGACGAATACAACATTCGCAATATGCAACGCATGTGCGGTGGTGACCCCGACGGCAAAATCCGCCCCTTGCTCCCCACCCCTGTTGCCGACCCTTGGTACACAGGCGACTTCGAAGCCACATGGCGCGATTGCCTCAAAGGGTGCACCATGCTATTAGAAGAACTCACTCCTTGTTAAAAAAACTTAAAGGAAAACAAACTGTGAACTCTAAACTATGAACTATGAACTATTTTTAGTACCTTTGCACTCGCAAATTGCGAAAGCACCATGAGCCAGCTATGCTGACATGTATTATTTGCTGTTGTTGGCGGGATAGCTCAGTTGGTTAGAGCGTCGGATTCATAATCCGGAGGTCGGGGGATCGTAGCCCCCTCCCGCTACACTTAAAAATCAAGCACTTACGAGAAATCGCAAGTGCTTTTTTCTTTATATTGCGTAAACAATGCAAAAACAAACCATATCAGTTGATAACAGATAATGCCGTTGAGCCTTTTGCCGTCTTTCTTTGTCTAATTACTTTGTAACGAAGGCCTTTACCTTGTTTATATACTCATCCTTATACTTCAGGTACGACTCGTCATGATTCGCACCGTCCGTAATCCACAGCTCTTTGTTCGAAGGCTTGCTCTTGTATAGACGGTGTACCATTTCAGTTGGCACAAAGGTATCACTGCCCCCATGTATGAATAACATGGGGTATGTAGAATGCTTAACCTCGTTGATTGCCGATGCCTCGCTAAAACTCCATCCGTAACACAGTTTACACAATATGCTCGTTGTGTATAGCAATGGAAACTCTGGGAGATTAAACTGATTCTTTAGTTCTCCGCTAAACTCATCCCATACGCTTGTATAACCACAGTCATCCACAAAGCGTATATCCTTAATACCTTCCGGGTATTCCATAGCAGACATCATCATTGTCGTAGCACCACCCATAGATACACCATGCACCACCATTGTATCCGTCTGGAAGATTTTTATCCACTCCATCATGTCCTTACTGTCGAGCCATCCCATCTGTATCATGTCCCCTTCACTCAGTCCGTGGGCATGAACATCAGGTATTACAACGCTATATCCCAGCTCTTTCTCGTAGAGTCGAGCCAGATGCAGGAAATTAATCGAGCTGTTACGCCACCCATGAATAACCAAAGCCGTTTTATTCCCACCATTTCTTACATAAAGAGCATGATGCCTCTCGCCATTCGGCATAGTGATAAAGGTGTCACGCAGGGCATCTGCCAGTCTCAGGCTGTCCACCCAAGGGCGAGTCTCTGGGTATTTCTCAAACTGCTGGCGAAAAGAAAGTTCCGTATCTTTCCTGTCTGGATTGGGAGATAAAGAAAAGTCCAGCATATAGAAACTGCCTCCTATGGTAACAACAATGGTTGCCACCAGTACAATACCGATGCTCCAGAATAATAACCTTCTCATATTTAATATTTTAAACTATACATCTCTGTACCTTTTTAATAGGTTTTTGGTAGCGTCTAATGATGGGCAAAGGTATAAAAAATCCTGCCAACTAACAACATTTGGCAGGAATATTTTTACTCGATTTTAACCTCCTAACCTCCCTAACTGGGCGTTAAGCCCAGTATTTATGCGCTTTGACGATAGGGAGGTAGGGGCTTCAGACCTCCCTAAGAGGTCCCTTAAACCTCCCTCGAAGACCCTACAAATCCCCCTTAGATATGGAGAATTTTACTAATTACTAATTTCTGATTCCTAATTATCAAGGGAGGTCTTAGGGAGGTGAAAGGGAGGTGTTAGGGAGATGTCAACCTCCTACCTCCCTAAGCTCAGCCCAGTATTCATGCGGAAAGAGGAGGAATTAGGGAGGTTGCTCACGAAAAACCATAAGTTTTTCGTGAAATTAGAAATTAATAAATTGGAAATTAGTAATTTTTTCCTCTTTTGGTAAAAGCAATGCTTTTAGCGCTAAAAGTAATGCTTTTAGTGATAGAAGTAATGCTTTTAGCTGCAGAAGTAATGCCTCTGCATGCAGAGGTAATGCTTCTACATACAGAAGCTATGCTTTTGTAAATGGACAAAAGGGCAATGCAAGCTAAGGCTATTGTCCGAAAAATTTGTTTTCCAAAGGGTGAAGCCAATAGATTCTCTTAATAAATCTTAAAAGTTCTGCGCCTGTTTGGAAATGGAAGAAAGGGGACTTTCTTTTTTATATTTATATTTTTTCTTTCGGAAAAAATGGGTTAACCAAGTTAACTTGGTTAACAGCTATCAATCCATAGATTGATAGCTTTGAGTTTCTTTTAAAAACCCCTTTCTTTAACTACTCCTCTTGCCCTGATTTTTCAGCATTTGGAGCATATGAAAGAAATTACTAATTTTGCAAAAGAAATAAATAATAGAAGAAAATTATCATTGATTAAAAAATAATTTGTAACTTTGCACCATTGGTGCATTGGGCACCGTGAGAATAAAAGGCGTTATCGTACGCTTTGCTTTTGATGATGTGAAACTTCGCAACTTTCATTGGTCAGTCAGAGTAAAAGCAGCGATGATGCCTCACGTGTGGATATTTCTATAGAGAAATTATATACGTGGGGTCTTCATGCTGCTGTTCCGTTGACCAGGGCAGTGCGAAGGCCTCACATCGCGGAACTGCTGACAGATAAGACTCCACGTTCTTTTTATTTCACACGTACTGTAAATCTAATTGACATAATTATAACTCGCCGTACTGGGGTCTGTAGGCATAAATAACAACTTAAATAACAATGAAACATTTTTACAGCCCCTTTTCTTTAGTGATATCAATGGCTATGTGGAGTCTGGCTTCTAATGCTCATGACATTGAAGTGCCAAATGCTGATGGTGTGATGATTTATTACAATATCAGCAAGGATGATACGCAATTGCAGGTGACATATAGTAATAACTCAGACGAGAAGTACAAAGGTGAGGTGGTGATTCCTGATGAAGTTGAGTATTCTGAAAAAACTTATAAGGTGACGAGTCTTGATAGTTTCGCTTTTATGTATTGTAGTGAGTTAACAGCAGTTACCATTCCAGAGGGTTTGAATTCTTTGGGTGCGAAGATTTTCACTGGTTGCAGTTCGCTTGTCACTGTAAACATTAAATCAAAAAAATTTATTGAAACTAATTTTGGTTTTGGTGGTGGTTGTGCCAGTCTTTTTGGCAACCAAATAAAGAATTGCACTTTGAAAGATGATGTTACTACAATCGGGAATTATTTTTTTGCTCAATGTTCGAATTTGACGACTTTAGAGATTCCTGGTTGCGTGACAAAAATAGGAAACAGTACCTTTGAAAGCTGTAGTAGTCTTTCCTCACTGACAGTACCAAGTTCTGTAGAAAGTATGGGCTCATATGTGTTCTCGAATTGTGAGTCGCTGACTTCCGTAACATTCTTGGGAGACATCCCTACGTTCGGTGACTATGCTTTTTGGCAGGCAAAAAACATCAAAACGATATACAGCTATACTGATATGCCATCTGCATATTCAGATGATCGCTTTGCAGGTATTTATAATAAGGTAACATTATATGTGCCCTATGGATGCAAAGAGATATATCAGAACACAAATGGTTGGAAGAAATTTGCAAATATTGTAGAAATGGAACCGTCAGGGATACATGGCGTGTCAACATCAACTGTTGGAGCATCCGTTATGGGTTATTATTCATTAGAAGGGAAGTTTGCTTTACAAGCACAAAAAGGTATCAACATAGTAAAAAACAGTAATGGTACTACAACCACTGTTATCGTAAAATGATAAATAAACAATGATGAAAAAGATTTTTATCACCCTTGTGGCAATGGCTTGCATGATTGAAAGCGTGCATGCTGAAGAAAAGATTACTCTCAGTCCTGAAAACTATCTTACCTTTAAGATAATGGAGGATGACTCAACGTTTACAGAGCTTCCAAAGGAATTCTGTGAAATAAAAAAACACCAGAACAAGGTGTCCAAGTGGTCCAAAATCGCAGGAGCTGTATCTACTGTAGGTTTCTTCGGTGGAGCAGCTGGAGTTATGGGAGGCGGCTCGGCAGGGACAGCCATGACAGGCTTACAAGTGATGTCAACATCAGCTGCTGTAGGTAGCGCAGCAGATGCTGCAAATGCCTTTGCTGGTGTTGAGGGCATGGACATAGTATTTACGCCCGCGCATTCGGCTTATACTATGACGAAAAATGACAGTGATATTCGTATTGTTGTAAAACTTGGCGATGTAAAAAGCATTGAACAGTTCACACGAGTGGTGCGACTTGAGGAAACGAAGAAAGACCGCAGAATGAGGTGGTTTAACTATAGTTATTCCCTTCTGGGCGAGAAAAAAGCAAAGAAGGCTGGATATGTTCCTTTTATCTATCAGATATTAGGCAACGACGAGTATGTCATCATCATTAGCAAGGATGATGTGACAGAAGGCGAATATGCCGTAGTGTTTGGAACATTAGCAGCATCTAAATACCTTCCTGCATCAACATTCAGAATAGAAAAATAAACCTGTAACAATTACGCCTTGAGGGCTCGCATGGCATTGAGCACTGCCAGTACGGTGACACCCACATCGGCGAAGACGGCGAGCCACATGGTGGCGATGCCAAAGAATGCGAGTATCAGCACTGCTACCTTCACGCCGATGGCGAACCATATATTCTGTCTTGCTATGCCTATGGTGCGACGCGCTATGCGTATGGCGGTGGCAATCTTTGAGGGTTGGTCGTCCATCAGTACCACATCGGCTGCCTCTATGGCTGCATCGCTACCTAAGCCTCCCATAGCAATACCCACATTGGCACGAGCCAGCACAGGGGCATCGTTGATGCCGTCGCCAACGAAGGCGAGGGCTTCAGACTGAGGCATGAGCACTGACATCTGTTCTACCTTCTCAGTAGGCAACAGTTCGGCATGATACTCATCTATCTGCAGTTGTCGTGCCACTCGCTCTGCTACCTCGTCGCGGTCGCCCGTGAGCATCACCGTCTTCTTCACACCCAGTTGCTTCAGCTGGCTTATAGCCTCAGCGCTGTCAGGCTTTGCCTGGTCGCTGATTACGATATGTCCTGCATAGCTGTTGTCTATAGCCACATGTATTATGGTGCCCTCATCGCCATGCTCACACTGATGCCACTTGGCACCAACCATCTCCATCATCTTAGTGTTACCCACACAGACCACCTTGTCGCCCACCTGAGCGCGTATGCCCTTGCCTGCTATCTCTTCCACATTGCTCACTGAACAGCCGTCAGTAGCCTCATCGGGGAAGGCATCGCGCAGGGCAGCTCCAATGGGGTGTGTAGTGGAGTGCTCCACATGGGCTGCAAGGTGTAGCAGTTGGAATTCGCTGCACATCTCTGGGTGTACTGCCACCACGGTGAATCGTCCCTGTGTCAGCGTTCCTGTCTTGTCGAACACCACAGTGTCTATCTTAGAGAGTATGTCAAGATAGTTGGCTCCCTTCACCAGTATGCCCTTACGCGAAGCACCGCCCAGTCCGCCAAAGAAGGTCAGTGGCACACTTATGACCAGTGCACACGGACAGCTCACCACGAGGAACATGAGTGCCCTATAGAGCCACAGCGGGAATGCTGCCCAAAATGCTGCCATGAGTCCCCCTGCCAGTCCTGTCGCCATGAGTGCCTTTGCCAACGGCATGATGACGGCTATAGCCAGTGCCAGTCCCACCACTATCGGGGTGTAGATGCGTGCAAAGCGCGTGATGAATGCCTCACTCTGCGACTTATGCTCGCCAGCCTCTTCCACCAGTCTTATTATCTTTGATACGGTACTCTCGCCGAATGTCTTGGTTGTGCGCACCCTGAGGACACCGCTCATATTGATGCAACCAGACACTATATCGTTGCCCTCGCGCACCTCAAGCGGCACGCTCTCGCCTGTCAGTGCCATAGTGTTCAGGGTGGACCTTCCGCTCACCACCATGCCGTCGAGGGGCACTTTCTCGCCTGGTCTCACCACTATCACCTGTCCTACCAACACCTCCTGTGGGTTCACGTCGCGCAGTTCGCTGTCACCCTCTATGTGTGCCACATCAGGACGTATGTCCATCAGGTGCTCTATGCTCTTGCGACTCTTTCCCTCGGCATAGCCTTCGAAGAACTCGCCCACCTGGAAGAAGAGCATCACGAATACCGCCTCAGGAAACTCTGTCTCAGCTCCTGGGAAGAATCCTATGCAGAGTGCTCCTATCGTAGCCACCGTCATCAGGAAGTGCTCATTAAACGGATCGCCGTGCGCCAGTCCCTCTGCAGCCTCTTTCAGCGTTCCTGCACCTATCAGCAGATAGGGTATCAGGTACACCAGCAGCAGTTGCCATGTGGGCAATGCCATATTCTTCTCTACTATCACTGCCCCTATGAGCAGCACCACCATAGCTATGATGGTCCACAGCTGTATGTGTCCTTCCTCGTGCTCATGATGATGCTCATGATGATGTTCGTGTGCCATATTATCTTTTTTTGTTATGCCTTGTATATATGTATTTAAAACTTCGACGCAAAGGTACTAAAAAAAAATTGAAAAAGTTTTAGAGATGCTTTTTTTTGCTTTTTTTTGGAAGTTAGAAAATAAGTTTGTATCTTTGTAGCCAAAACCGACAATAAAAAAACAAATTTAGAACATAACTATGAAAAAGAAAAATCTCGTGAAATGGGCATGGATGCTCAGTGCAACAGTTGTTATGACCTCTTGCGGGCTGGATATGCCTAAGGAGGAGCAAACATCGTATGAAACCATGACGGTGAAGCAGACTAACCTGGATGTGCCAGTGAAGTTTAGCGCTAAGATGAAGGGACAGCGTGACGTGACCATCACCCCACAGGTGAGCGGCCAGCTGATGGAAATCCGCGTTCAGGAGGGTCAACAGGTGAGAAAAGGTCAGGTGCTGTTTGTTATTGACTCACGTAACTCAAAGTTGGAGTTAGAGTCGGCTCAGGCTAACCTACAGGCTGCACTTGCCAGGATGAGCAGTGCCAAACTGGAGTATGAGTCAAACAAGAACCTGTTTGAGAAGAAGATTGTGAGCAGTTATACTCTGAACGATTCAGAGAATTCATATAAGCAGGCTATAGCAGCAGTGGCTCAGGCAAGGGCAGCGGTGAACACTGCAAGAGTGAACCTGGGCTTCTGCACCATCACATCGCCTGTGACGGGTGTAGTAGGCGAGATACCAGTAAGGGCTGGCGACCAGGTGTCACCAGCATCACAACTGACCATTGTGAGTGGCAATACGATGATGAATGCCGAGTTCTCAGTGCCAGAGACCGTGATAGAGGCTGCTGTGGCTGAGGGTTACAACCTGAAGAGCAAACATACGCTGGAGCACTTCCCTGAGGCTACATTCCTAATGAAGAACGGTACGGAATATAAGCACAAAGGTAAGGTGACCAGTGCCACGGGCGTGGTGAATGCCTCAACTGGTACCATAGCCCTGAAGGCTACATTCCCTAACCCTGAGGGACAGCTGTACTCAGGCATCCAGGGTACGGTGGTGATGAAGTTTACTGAGAAGAACGCCATCGTTGTTCCGCTGGTGGCAGTAGTAAAACTGCAAGACCGTCAGCAGGTGTATAAGGTAAAGGCTGACAGCACAGCCACAGCAGTGGAGGTGACCACACAGGATGCTGGCAACGGTCAGGACTGCATAGTGGTGACTGGACTGAAGAGTGGCGACAGAATAGTAACCGTTGGTGCTAACAACGTGCAGGAGGGACAGAAGGTTCTGTTTCCAGCTGTAGCGAAAAAGGAGAAGTAAGGCATGAAGAACAATATATTTATAAATAGGTACGTGATGGCTTGTGCCATCAGTATCGTTATTGCTCTGGTGGGCTTTATCTGCATCAACACGCTGCCTATTGAGCAATACCCTAACATCGCACCACCACAGGTGAACATCAATGCCAGCTACACTGGTGCCGACCCTAACACGGTGATGAAGTCGGTTATCCAGCCGCTGGAGGAGAATATCAACGGTGTGCAGGGCATGACATACATGACCTCTAAGGCATCGTCAACGGGCGATGTGACCATCACGGTATTCTTTAAGCAGGGCACTGACCCTGACATGGCGGCGGTGAACGTGCAGAACCGAGTGACGAAGGCTCAGCCACTGTTGCCATCAGAGGTGATACAGTCAGGTATCACGGTGGAGAAGCGTGAGAACAACATTCTGCGCATCCTTGCCGTGAGAAGTGCAGACGGAAAATACAGCGACGACTTCGTATCTAACTATGTGGATATCAACGTGGCACCGCGCTTTAAGCGTATCACTGGTGTGGGCGAGGTGTTCACACTGGGTAACACCTATGCTCTGCGTATATGGATGAAACCAGACGTGATGGCTCAGTACGGACTGCAGCCAGAGGATGTGTTTAATGCCATAGGCGGACAGAGTTTCGTGACCTCTACAGGTACGTTTGGTGAGCAGTCTGAGAACAAGTACCAGTATAACATGGAGTATAAGGGTACGCTGAAGACCATAGAGGAGTTTAACGACATAGTGCTCAAGACCAAAGATGGTGGCCACATGCTGCATCTGGGCGATGTGGCTGAGGTGGAGATAGGCGCTAAGAGCTATAGCTACATCTCAAACATCAATGGTCGTCCTGGCTGTATGATGCTGATATTCCAGTCGCCTGGTGCTAACGCTACTGAGGTGAACGCCCGCATAACACACGAGTGTGAGCAACTGAAGCAGAATATGCCTGCAGGACTGGAGTTTGTTACCCTGCAGACGAGTGACGACTTCCTCTTTGCCGCTATACACAACGTGGTGGAGACACTTATCATAGCCATCATACTGGTGATACTGGTGGTGTTCTTCTTCCTGCAGAATATCAAGGCTACGATTATTCCGTCTATCTCTATCATAGTATCACTGCTGGGAACATTCGCCATAGTGATGCTATCAGGATTCTCACTCAACATTCTGACACTCTTCGCTCTGGTGCTTGCCATTGGTACGGTGGTGGATGATGCTATCGTTGTGGTAGAGGCTGTGATGGCGAAGATGGAGAATGGCATAAGCGATGCCCACGAGGCAACGCGCCAGGCTATGAACGAGGTATCGGTAGCCGTTGTATCATGTACGCTGGTATTCATGGCAGTGTTCATCCCTGTCACCTTTATGAGTGGCACATCAGGCACATTCTTCACCCAGTTTGGTATCACCATCGCCTCATCAGTAGGTTTGTCATGTATATCGGCTCTTACTCTGTGTCCTGCACTCTGTGCCATCATGCTGAAGGTATCAGAAAAGAAGGATGATGAGAAGCAGAGCTTCGCTGACTACGTGAAGAAGGCTTACGACAGAAGCTACAACGCCATACTGGCAAAATACTCTAACGCTGTGCAGAGATTCATCAAGCGCCCTATACTGTCATGGGGACTGCTGATAGCAGCATGCGTACTGCTGGTAGTATTTATGAAGGGATTGCCTTCAGGACTGGTGCCACAGGAGGACCAGGGCGTATTCCTGGCTGAGGTGAGAGCTCCAGAGGGCTACACCCTGCAGCAGACCAGAGAACTGATGAAGGAGGTAGAGGCAAAGGTGAAAGAGATACCAGAGATGGAGAGTTTCTCTTCTGCCTGCGGCTATGGTATGATATCAGGTGCTGGCTCAAGCTATGCTACCCTCATCGTGCGACTGAAGAACTGGGACGAACGTTCTGGTATGAACCACATGATAGACCTCGTCATAGCACGTTTCTATTATGCCTGCATGAGCATAAAGAATGCCACAGTGCTGCCTTTCCAGATGCCACAGGTGCCTGGTTATGGTACGAGTAACAACGTGAGTCTCGTGGTGCAAGACCCTACGGACGGCAACCTGTCACAGTTTGCTAAGCAGACTGACCACTTCCTGGCTAAGCTGGCTGAGCGTCCTGAGGTAAGTTCGGCTATGTCGGCTTATTCTGAGCGCTTCCCTAAGTATCAGGTGGATGTGGATGCTGCACAGTGCGACCGCATGGGTGTATCGCCTAAGGAGGTGCTGAGCACACTGGGCTATTACTGCAGCGGCTCATACATAGGCAACTTCAACCAGTTTGGTAAGGTGTATCGTATCATGGTGGCTGCTGCACCTGAATACCGACTTGACCCTACATCGCTGAACAATATGTTTGTGAAGACGGGCAGCGGCAATATGTCGCCTCTCTCTGAGTTTGTATCGCTGAAAGAGATAGTCGGTCCGTCTAACATAGAGCACTTCAACCTGTTCCAGAGCATCACCTGCCAGGTGACTGCTGCCAACGGATATAGTGAGGGTCAGGTGCATAAGGTGATAGAAGAGGTGTTTAGGAAGGAAATGCCTAAGACTGCCACCTATGAATATAGCGATATGTCGCGCGAGGTGGAGGAGTCAGCTAATTCTAACACCACAACCATCATCTATGCTATCTGCGTCATCCTGATATACCTCATCCTGGCATCGCTCTACAACTCTTGGTTCACTCCGTGGGCTGTGCTGTTCAGTGTGCCATTCGGACTGATGGGTGCATTCGTATTCGCTTACTTCGGCAATATGCTGAGCCTGCCTGGCATGGATAACAATATCTACCTGCAAACGGGTGTGATCATGCTGATAGGTCTGCTCGCTAAGACGGCTATCCTGATTACGGAGTTTGCATCAGAGCGCCGTGCACAGGGCTTGAGCATCAAGGATGCTGCCTTCGAGGCTTGTAAGGAGCGTCTGCGTCCTATCCTCATGACTGTTGCCACGATGATTATCGGTATGGTACCACTGGTGATAGAGGGTGGTGCTGGTGCCAACGGCAACCGTGCCCTCGCACTTGGTGTGATTGGCGGTATGAGCATAGGTACCATAGCCCTGCTCTTCGTAGTACCAGCCTTCTTCATCGTGTTCCAGAATCTGCATGAGCGATTCCAGGGCTCTACGCAAAACGTAGAAAGTAAGAAGTAAGAATTAAAAAGTAAAAAGTAATATGAATATAAAAAACATCATAGCAGTCGCAATCGTGGGCTTCGCGCTCACGAGTTGCGGGCTGTATAAGAAATATGATACGGCGAAGACACAGGAGCTGATACCTCAGAACGTCTTCGGCACACCAGTAGTTGACACTCTGGCTATGAAGGCAGACAAGCCTGTTGACCAGATGTCGTGGCGCGAATTCTTCACTGACCCACTGCTGCAAAAAGTTATAGAGCAGGCATTGGCTAACAATACTGACCTCTATACGGCTCGCATAAACGTGGAGAAGAGTAAGATAGCACTGAGAACAGCACGACTGGCTTACCTGCCATCGCTGAACTTCACCCCACAGGGCACACTGTCAAGTTTTGACAACTCTAAGCCTATTAAGACCTACAACCTGCAGATGCAGGCATCAGTAGATCTCGATGTGTTTGGCTCCATAACCAGCAAGAAACGTGCTGCCAAGGCTGCTCTCATGCAGTCTGAGTTTAGTGAGTTGGCTACATTATCAAACCTTATCAGCACTGTGGCACAGGATTATTTCTACCTGCAGCTGCTCGACAGGGAAATGGAGATTCTCACCCAGACAGACAGCCTGTGGAAGGCATCTCTCGACACACAGATAGCACTGTGGCAGAATGGTAAGGCTTACAGCACTGCAGTAAACCAGCAGGAGTCTTCATACCTCAACGTTAAGACGCAGATAGTGGACACACAACGTGAGATACTGGCTGTGGAGAATGAACTGTGCGAGATTCTTGCCATCAGCCCTCAGCACATAGAGCGCTCACGTTGGGAAAACGACACTTTCCAGTTGTCTGTATTCAATTTCCCTATCTCTGCAGAGGCTCTGCTGAACCGTCCTGACATTCGTGCTGCAGAGTTCGGACTGGAGCAGGCTTTCTATAACACACAGACGGCTAAGGCGGCATTCTTCCCCACTGTCACTCTCTCAGGAGCTGCAGGATGGACTAATAATAATGGTATAGTGGTTGACCCAGGCAAACTGCTGCTCACCGCTATAGCATCGCTCACCCAGCCTATCTTCAATCGTGGCAAGATAAAGGGTAACTATGACATTACAAAACTCACAGAAGAAAACACAAAGAAGAAGTTTGTGCAGACCGTCATAGAGGCTGGTAACGATGTCAACGAGGCATTGGCTGACTGCAAGGCTTCTCACGATAAGTATGGCTACTACCGTCGTCAGGTTGAGGTGCTGAAAGAGGCTTATACTGGCACCCACGAACTGATGGATGCTGGCAAGGCAAGCTATCTCGAGGTGCTCAAGGCACAGGAGAGTCTGCTCGACGCCCAACTGAATGAGGTCATCAACCTCTACAACGGCGCAGTATCTGTCATCGCCCTCTACATCTCACTGGGTGGAGGAACGAAATAAAGGAGTCCTCTAACTCCATCTAACTCCTTGTAACTCCCTTTAACTCCTTCTATAATATAATATCTTCCAAAGGAACCTTCTTCCAATCAAAAAGGGGAACGAGGTCCGCAGGTTTACAACAGAACCTTGCTTGGTCATCCAGGCAGGGTTCTTTTTTATCTTCGATTAAATGGGCTAAAACGGCGAGTTTGCCTATTATCTCTTCTGCACTGTAATGCTCCCTAAGCTGACCCAAGTCCATACTCTTATCGCGCTTAGACAGTCGCTGACCTGCCTCATTGCAGAGCAAAGGCAAGTGGGCATACTCCATGCGAGGGAAACCCAACAGTCCCCCAAGGTATATCTGCTGACCAGCACTCTGCAACAGGTCTCTGCCCCTCACCACCTCAGTGACTCCCATCAGGGCATCATCCACCACCACTGCAAGTTGATAAGCCCATGCCCCATCGCGCCTCCTTACAATGAAATCGCCTATATCTTCTTTTATATTTATGGTCTGCTCCCCATAATGCTGATCGTGGTAAGTGATGATCGAAGGAGTGGTGCGCAGAACAATAGAAGGCTTGTTATCGTAGTGAGCTTGCTCACGTATCGTAGCGTCAGCGTATCGTAGCGTCAGCGTATCGTTAACGTTCCCGTTCCCGTTATCGTTTTCCTGCGGCGCACTCACCGCCAATCTCTCTGCCCTCGTTTTATAAGAAAGGTATAGAAGGTCTTGCTGACGTAGTTTCTCAAGGTATTCCTCGTATCTCTCGCCTCGCTCACTCTGGTAGTATGGTCCTTCATCCCACGTCAGACCAAGCCACTCCAGATCCTCCATTATCTGGTCAGCATACTGCTGCTTGCTGCGCTGAGGGTCTATATCCTCTATGCGCAACAGCCACTTGCCACCCTTGCTCTTCACAGAGAGCCACGACAGCAGTGCACTGAACACATTGCCCAAGTGCATGCGACCCGTGGGGGATGGGGCGAAACGACCTCGACCCCCTCTCTGCCCTGCAGGCATCTCTCCCCGAGTGGGAGAGGTATGATATGCTTTCATCATTTTAACTCCTTAACTCCTAAGAGTTCAATTGTCAATTATCAATTATCAATTGTCAATTATCAAACTCCCTATCAAAAAACTCCACCACTTCCTTTTGCTGTGCCTTATTGAAGAAATGCTTCTCATCCCATAGTTTGGTGATAAGTTTATCAGCTGCACCATGCTTTGCCCATGCCTTTTGCATCACCTCATAGCTGGCTTTCACACCATCTACTGGGAAGAGTTTATCTCTTGTTCCGTTGAAGAACAAGGCTGGTTTGGGAGCTGCAAGAGAAGCCACCTGAGGGTAGTCGGCTATGTTACGAATGCCAGGAATGAGCATAGAGTAAGCCGAACCGCCCTTGTTCTGGTTGTTCTCGATGGTCATAAGATGTTCCGTATCGTTCATCCAACAGATAGAGGCACTCGCCTTGATATCATCGCTCAGCGCAGCGAGCATCCACGAACGGTACGAACCCATAGAGAATCCTAAGCATCCCACCTTGTCTGGATTGACCATTGGCAGGTGGGCGAGGAAAGCTGCAGAACGTATATCGTCCCACGTTATCCAGGCTCCCCATGAGGTGCCCATCTGCAACATGTTTGAGGCAAGTGCCTGCTGGCGGTCGTAGAGTTGTTTGTTTCTCTCGCTTGGCTCGTAGGGCATAGGCGAAGGTGCTCTGTCACCCCAGAACAGGGCATCAGTACTCAATACCACATAACCCTTCTTGGCGAGTTCGTCACCCACATACACTCCGTCATAGCACTTTGCCACCCAGTCGTCAGCATCGGCAAGGGTTAGCGAATCAACTCCGAAAGGCTTCACCATCTTCTCCTTACCTATGGTGAAGTGTGCTCCATGGTCGTGGAGCAGCAGAATGGCAGGGAAGTATTTTTTAGCAGGTGAGTCTGGGGTCAGCAGGTAGGCAAGCACCCTCTCCCACCTATTTATATTAAATGCTATCTTCTGTGCCACATAGCCGTCCCTTTGCTCAGAGGCTATCACCTCATAGCTGTAGTCAGCAGGGGCAGGAGGTGCCATCTGCATGGTGGCAAAGATGCGCTCGCGCGAAATGCTCGATTTCATCGACTTTTCCTGCTCCGTCCGTAGCGAGTCCTTCAACTGCTCATAGAATACAGGCATAGACTTGATGAGTCCAAACGTCTCATAAGTAGTATTGCTCTGAGCCATAATGCCTATGACGAAGGCATTCAGCAGTATTGACAGCATCATTCTCTTCATAACAGATAACATTTTGATGGTTTTACTTCTTTGAAATAACGATTTGCGTAGAAAAAATAGTATCTTTTCTACACATTTTCCTTAAAAAATTTTGCGTTATAAAAAGAAATCGTTAACTTTGCATACCCACTGAATCAAATACTTTTCTAACTTAACAAATAAAACACTATGGTAAATTACAAAGACCTTGGCCTCGTAAACACCCGTGAGATGTTTAAGCGTGCCGTTGACGGTGGCTATGCCATCCCAGCTTTCAACTTCAACACTATGGAGCAGATGCAGGCTATCATACAGGCTGCAGTAGAAACTAAGTCTCCTGTTATCATGCAGGTTTCTAAGGGCGCTCGTAAGTATGCTAACCCTACTATCCTCCGCTATATGGCTGAGGGTGCTGTGGAGTATGCTAAGGAATTGGGATGCGCTAATCCTGAGATAGTGCTCCACCTCGACCACGGCGACAGCTTCGAGACCTGTAAGTCATGTATCGACATGGGCTTCTCTTCTGTCATGATTGACGGTTCTGCCCTTCCTTACGAGGAGAACATCGCCCTCACTAAGAAGGTGGTTGACTACGCTCATCAGTTTGACGTAACAGTAGAGGCTGAGCTCGGCGTGCTCGCTGGCGTTGAGGACGACGTAGTGGCTGAGGAGTCTCACTACACACAGCCTGAGGAGGTTATCGACTTCGCAACACGCACTGGTTGTGACTCACTGGCTATCTCTATAGGCACATCACACGGTGCTTATAAGTTCACTCCTGCACAGTGCACACGAGACCCAAAGACTGGCCGTCTCGTTCCTCCACCATTGGCATTCGACGTGCTGCATGAGATTGAGAAGAAGCTTCCTGGCTTCCCAATCGTACTGCACGGCTCTTCATCAGTGCCACAGGAGGAGGTTGACACCATCAACAAGTATGGCGGCAACCTGCCTGACGCAGTAGGTATTCCTGAGGAGCAGCTCCGCGAGGCTGCTAAGTCTGCTGTATGTAAGATCAACATCGACTCTGACTCTCGCCTGGCTATGACAGCTGCCATCCGTAAGTACTTCGCTGAGCACCCAGAGCACTTCGACCCACGTCAGTATCTCGGCCCTGCTCGCGAGAACATGAAGAAGATGTACATCCACAAGATTGTTGACGTACTCGGTTCTGACGGCAAACTCGCTAAGTAAAGCCTACCCCCTATAGAAAATCCCCTCACACTCACCAGTGCGAGGGGATTTCTTTATTTGTCCCTAGTCCTTAGTACTTTGTACTTAGTCACCTTGTACTTGTATTGTCTTAACTACTTAACTCCTTAACTCCTGAGATCTCAATTGTCAATTATCAATTGTCATCAGCACTCCAGCGTGGTTGAACTTCAGCTCTATGTCGTTAGAGAGTTCAATCTCGTAGCCATAGCGCTCCTTGTCAATCTTTGTGATTACGGTGTTAGGGAAACTTGCCTTAACGTATGCAGCGATAGCAGCTGGCACTATAGCAGCAGGCACAGCCACTGTGTGGCAGTCCACCTTATCCCAAGCACCCTTTCTGGTGAAGTCCACCTTAGCACCAGTGCTCAGCGTTGTCTCATACTTGCCGTCATCCTTGGCAGCATATACTATCGTTGCACCAGGGAAGTTAGCAGCAACAAACTGCTTTGCTGCAGCAGGCAGGCTCTGTACTGGAACTGGACGGTCGTCAGCCATTGCGTTAACAGCTACCATCATGAGGCAAACCAATGCCATTGCAAAAATCTTAATCTGTTTCATAACTCTTCTTGTGTTTTGTGATTAATTGTACATTTAGTCTTCCTTACAAAATTAGAAAAAAAGCCTCAACGCCGTCATTACGTTAACAGATTTTTGACATCTCTTTGCCGTATTAGTGTTTTTTAACTCCTTCCCTCCTAAGAGCCTAATTTCAATTATCAATTATCAATTGTCAATTATCAATTTTCAATTGTCAACACTCCCTGTATTGTCCTCTAACTCCCTCTAACTCCTTATAACTCCCCTTAACTCCTTGTATTGTCTTAACTCCTTAACTACTGATAGCTTAATTATCAATTGTCAATTATCAATTGTCAATTATCAACTCCTCACATCTTCACCTGCACCTGCAGCTCTATGTCCGTGTAGTGCGAAGAGAAAATCATGCGCTCCGCCGTACCTATCGTCTCACGGTCAAAGTATCGTGTGTGACCCACCTTACCCTGCAGGGTCAGCCTGTATAGCGGTTTGTATTTCAGCATCAAGGCAGCATGGATGCCCTTGCCATAGTAAGAGGTCGAGCCAAACGAGTACCTCACCCCACGCTCGTAGGAATAGAGGCGCGAGTCGTAGTCGTCAGTGTTGAACCATGCGGCATTGGCATATATCTCTAACGTACTGGTGGGTTTGTAGGATGCCGACTGGGCGATGATATATCCCTTCGTCGTTTCATCAAACGACAGGGAGCAACCCTCCACCTGAGTGCGCAGACTCCATTTCTCCTTATTATATATGGCAAGCAGACGCAGACGGTGGTCGTATTTTGTTAGCAAGGCTTTCTCTTTCGTCCCTTCCGTCCCTTTCTTTTCATTCGTCTCATTCTTTGTGGTTTTGTCGCACTGTTTCATCTTTATGCGATAGCGGAGGGAGAACGACCAACTGCTGTTCTTGTTCCATGTGCCAGTGATGCTGTTGTCCCATGAGTATGAGGAACTGCTGACCAGGTATTTATACCAGGGGAAATAGGCTATGTCCGTGTAGCCCTCAATCACTATGCTGGGGGTGATGTCCCACCTTGCGCCTATGTATAGTCCGCTCTCGTTCTTCACGCTGCCGCCGTCGCTGAAACTGCTTCCGAATAGGGCGTTATACTGGTAGGTGTAGTAGCGTTGCACAGCCATCAGCGTGAGGGTAGTGGGAGTGCGCTCTGGAGTGTGCTCTGGCGAGTGCCTGGGCGTGCGCCAGGGAGTGCGCAGGGATGTGCGCCATGTAATGCTGTTGATGGTAGCGAGGTGGAAGTCCTTGTCTATGGCAGTCTCGCCATTGAGGCGGAGCTCGCGCCAGCGGTAGTGGTAGTCTGCGCTGAAGTTCCAGAAGCACTTGCCCCGTGGGTAGTGCTGGCGGTAGAGCTGGGAGGGGTTCTGTTTGCCCGTCTTGCTGTAGGTGGGGTTTATCTCACGGTTCAGCCATGAGTATATCGCGCTCACCCCTATTCCCCATCTCCTTCGCTCATAGCTCAGGTGAGTGCCTGTCGTCATCATTGCCGAGTTGTTCTTCTTCCCCATTTCAAGGGCTGTGCGGTGGTAATTGCGCGCGGATGTCAGGATAGTTGATATGGTGCTATCAGCATTCAGCGTAGCATCAATCTTGCGATAAGAAAAGAACGCCGCCATCTGAATCCTATCGGAAAGACTGACCATGGCGGCAGCCCCCTGAAAATGCTTGGAGTCACTCACACTGCTATGGGGACTGAACGCAGTGAGCCTGCGCCCCACTGCCGCCAGCATCCCCTGTTTGCCCAAAGTGAAATTATTGTTCAACACCAGCCCCAAACCAAACTGCCCACGAAAATGCCCCAGGATTATCTGGCTAAACCTGCCCACATGGGTCACCCTGAGATTAAAGGCATAACGGTCATACCCCCACCTGTTATGCTCCCCAAAGAAAGGCTCGCCTGCACTTTTCCCTCCACTGAGGTTAAAGGTGACATTCTCCCCCATCCTCAAAGAATAGCGCAAGGAATGACTCACAGGGTCACCCAGATATTTCCCTGCATAGCGATTGTCACCCATATAGGTATGCGACGGAGCCCTCTGGTCTCCCGCCCTATAGTATGTGGGCACCCTCGCCGTCGTCACCAAGCTCTGCCTCACCTTCCTCAGGCTCTGCCTGAGCCGCCCCTTAGCATACCACGGCTTAGCAGCCTCATCCTCAGCCACGAGGAAGCACTCCAGATAGTTTCTCAGGTTGAGGTCTATGCTCTCAATCATCGCCAGTTCCTCGATGCTGCGCATCCTGCCATAGCGATGAATATACTCCAGAATATCGTTTATCTGGTTCTGGTCCAAACCAGGTATCTGCATCAGCTCCTCCTGCGTGACCGTATTCACGTCAAGAGGCTGTTGTGCCAACTCGTTAAGATGCTCATAAGCCTCTTCCATTGACACGACAGCCCCTTCATCGTTCTCGTATAATGCTGTAAGATATTGTTCCCAGGAATCATTCTCCACCACTGCCGCAGAACCCTCCGCTACAGCCCCAAAAGCCTCCGCCACTGCCGCCCAGCATTGTATCAGCAAGAACAGTATGGCGGCAATTCTCATGAAAACGGAGATTCAAGGAAACAGAGATTATTCGTCAGCGTACTTCTTCAAAGCTCTCACCACGCCGTTAGCCCAGGTGTCTATTCCGCCGTCCATCTCGAGCGATGAAACCAGCTTTATTACATTATTTATAGGCATTCCATAGCGCAGCACGCCAGAGATGAGTTTGGCGTAGTTCCAGTAGATGGGGTTGAACTTCTCAGACAGTCCCTCGACGGTGGTCTTATAGCCACGACGGTTCTCGAACTGGAAGTCGTAACGCTTTGTTCCGTCGCTGTTTACATGCTTTATTATCTTGCCTGAGTTTACGCTCTTAGGCAGAATAATGCCCTCGTCATCATCTTGCAAACCAGTGAATATCTCGTAAGGCTTGCCATTGAGCAATCCTACGAATGCCATCCACTTCTCTTTCTCGTTCTGAAAACGCACCACATCACATTCCAGCACCTCTGGGCGCTTGTGAATGATAAATTCCTTTTCTTCTGCCATTGTATCAAAAGTGTTATTTAGTCGCAAAATTAGCATTTTTCCTTGACATTACCAAATTTTTGTTCCTTTTTGCTTTTCAGAATGAAAGTTTTTTCGTAATTTTGCCTGCGATTATGTTCAGTGAATAACTAACTAAGGATTTTCTATAACTAACTAACAATAAACTACATCAAATCATGTACAACATTCCAAGTGTTTTTTGGCTTGTACCCGTGGCATCAATTGTGTCATTGGGCATGGCACTCTATTTCTTCCTACAGATGAAGGGTGCCGATGAAGGTACTGACCGCATGAAAGAGATAGCCGAGCACGTGCGCAAGGGTGCTATGGCTTATCTGAAGCAGCAGTACAAGGTAGTAACAATCGTGTTTATCGTACTCGCCATCATCTTCTCAGTCATGGCTTACGGTTTCCAGTTGCAGAACCCATGGGTGCCTTTCGCATTCCTCACAGGTGGTTTCTTCTCTGGACTGGCAGGTTTCTTTGGCATGAAGACAGCAACCTACGCCTCAGCCCGTACGGCAAATGCTGCCCGCCAGAGCCTCGATGCTGGTCTTAGGGTTGCATTCCGTTCTGGTGCAGTAATGGGTCTGACCGTTGTAGGTCTGGGACTGCTTGATATCGCTATCTGGTTCGTAGTGCTCAATGCAGCAGGAGTCAATAGCCTTATTACCATCACCACCACCATGCTTACCTTCGGTATGGGTGCTTCAACCCAGGCACTCTTTGCCCGTGTGGGTGGCGGTATATACACCAAGGCAGCCGATGTGGGTGCTGACATAGTAGGTAAGGTGGAGGCAGACATTCCAGAGGATGACCCCCGCAACCCTGCTACCATAGCCGACAACGTAGGCGACAACGTAGGCGATGTGGCTGGTATGGGTGCCGACCTCTACGAGTCTTACTGCGGCTCCATCCTCTCTACAGCCGCTCTGGGTGCTACGGCTTATCTCGGCACACAGCTTCAGCTCAGCTACGTAATTGCTCCTATGATTATCGCTGCAGTAGGTATCTTCCTCTCCCTCTTCGGCATATTCCTCGTTCGCACCAAGGAAGGTGCTACGATGAAGGAACTGCTCCATTCACTCGGTCTGGGTACTAACGTAAGTGCTGCTCTCATAGCAGTAGCTACATTCGCTATACTCTATCTGCTTGGCATACCTAACTGGGCACAGGTTTCATGCTCTGTCATCGTAGGTCTGCTGGCAGGTGTGGTAATCGGTCAGGCAACAGAATACTACACCTCTCACTCATATAAACCAACTCAGGAAATATCAGCCGCTTCACAGACAGGTGCCGCTACCGTTATAATAAAAGGTGTGGGCACAGGTATGATTTCTACCATGATACCAGTGGTGACCATCTCAGTGGCAATCATGCTTTCTTACCTCTGTGCCAACGGTTTCAACATGGACGTAAACGCAGAGGCACTCTCTAAGGGACTCTATGGCGTGGGTATTGCTGCAGTGGGTATGCTCTCTACACTGGGCATCACACTGGCAACTGACGCGTACGGTCCTATAGCCGACAATGCTGGTGGTAATGCAGAGATGAGTGAACTGGGCGAGGAGGTCCGTCATCGCACTGATGCCCTCGACGCCTTAGGCAACACCACAGCAGCAACAGGTAAGGGCTTCGCTATCGGCTCTGCTGCCCTGACAGCTCTGGCACTCCTTGCTTCATACATAGAGGAGATAAAGGAGGCAGTACAGCGACTTGCCGAGGCTGGTGACGCTCACATGGCAGAGGTGTATCAGAACATAGGCGACATACCTTCATTCATGGACTATTTCCAGGTAAACCTGATGAATCCGAAGGTTATCGTAGGCGTATTCATCGGCGCTATGGCAGCCTTCCTGTTCTCTGGCATCACAATGGGTGCTGTAGGCAGGGCTGCTGAGGATATGGTGAAGGAGGTTCGCCGTCAGTTCCGCGAGATAGCAGGCATACTTGAGGGCAAGGCAACACCAGACTACGGCCGTTGTGTAGAGATTTCCACCCGTTCGGCTCAGCGTGAGATGATATTCCCATCACTGCTCGCCATCATCATCCCTATCCTCGTAGGTGTAATACTTGGCGTAGCTGGCGTACTGGGACTGCTCGTAGGCGGACTGGCTGCTGGTTTCACTCTCGCTATCTTCATGTCTAACGCTGGTGGTGCTTGGGATAACGCCAAGAAGATGGTAGAGGAAGGCAACTTTGGTGGTAAGGGTTCTGAGTGCCACAAGGCTACAGTGGTAGGTGATACCGTTGGCGATCCATTCAAGGATACCTCTGGTCCATCACTCAACATCCTCATCAAACTCATGTCTATGGTCAGCATCGTAATGGCTGGTCTGACTGTAGCATTCATCTAAAAGAACTAAAACAGCCGATTTCATCGAAGTTTTTTATACCTTTTATTAGGGTTGTGCTTAACATTGTTTGGGTGCAACCCTATTTTTGTTGCTTTTATACGTTTCTTACTCCCTAAAAAACTTTGTTTTTTGGAAAATAAATTGTACCTTTGCAACGTTTTTTTATAAACTTGTGAAATAAACGTGAAAAAATCATTGTACACACTGCTGGCTCTCATGCTCTGCGCCGTTAACGCTACGGCACAGGTGACCAGCATAAAAGCCGACAACGACTGGGCTCTCGACGTAGAGATGCAGGGCTCATTCAGCAACAGCAAGACTCCCCTGTGGCTCAATGCCAACAAGTATGGCATCAGCAGCCTCAACTCCCAAAACGGATACATAAGAGGTATCGGTGCATGGGACAAGAATTTTGACGTAAACAAGAGTGGAGTCGTCAACGGGAATCGCATTATTAACCTTAACGCAGGACTTGACATCATCGTGCCGATTGGCTACAAGAGTCAGGGCTATAAGGAGCACTACACCAACCATTTTGTGTTGCAGCAAGCATTTGCCGAGTTGAACTACAAATTAGGTACGCTCACAGTGGGTTCCAAGCATCAGCCTATGGAACTGAAGAACAACGAACTCTCTTCAGGTTCACAAACCTTAGGCATCAACGCCCGTCCTGTGCCACAGGTGCGCATAGGGCTCAATGACTATTGGAACATTCCTGGCACCAAGAAGTGGGTAGCAGTAAAGGCTCACATGGCATACGGCATGATGACAGACGGCGGATGGGAAGAAACATTCGTCAGCGGCTCTGGCAACAAATACAACAAAAACACTCGTTACCACCAGAAGGCAGGCTACCTGAAGATAGGTAAGGAAGAGGTGTTCCCTCTCACCCTGACCATAGGACTGGAGATGGCTTCGCAGTTTGGCGGATATATGTATAAGTACAACAGCAAGACCAAATCATATACCGAGACAAAGGTAAGATGTAATTTCAACACCTACTGGCACGCATTCACTGGTACTGGAGCAGAAGAAAAGGAGGAAGGCTCAGAATATCAGAATGCTGAGGGCAACCACTTAGGCAGTTGGGTGATACGCCTCAACTGGAAAGCCAAGACGTGGGAGGCAGGCTTCTATATGGACCATTACTTCGAGGACCATTCCTCTATGTTCCTGCTTGACTATGACGGATATGGCACAGGCAGCGACTGGAACAAGAAAGTTGACAGCCGTTATTTCCGCTACGACCTCAAGGACTACCTCATGGGCTTTGACGTAAAACTGAAGAACTTCAAGTATCTCAACCAGGCAGTGGTGGAGTATATGACCACTCGCTACCAGTGCGGACCTATATACCACGACCATACCAAGGGCATCAGCGACCACATCTGTGGCAAGGACGGATACTACAACCACAGCAGTATGCCAGGCTGGCAACACTATGGTCAATTCATAGGCAACCCGCTGTATATGTCACCAATCTACAACGAAGACGGATACATCGGTCCTCGCTGCAACCGTTTCAAGGCTTGGCACTTTGGCATAGCAGGCGACCCAATGTGCGGACTGCACTACAGGGCAAAACTCAGCTGGCAGAAAGGATGGGGCACATACAGTTCACCTTACACTGACCCAAGAGAAAATACCAGTCTGCTGCTTGAGGCAGGTTACAAGTTCCCTGAGAAGAGCATTTTCTACGGTTTCACTGCATCTATGGCATACGGAGCCGACTGGGGTGAGCTGAGAGGCAACAACTCAGGCATGCAGTTTACAGTACTTTATCACGTTCACTAAAGACCCGCAAAAAGAGATATGACAAGAATCTGGCAACATAGCAACAAGATGATGAGTAAATTTTTATTCTTCATTCTATATTCTTTATTCTTCATTACCTTGACAGGCTGCAGCACCCACTCCAGCGACAACGGCGACCTCGACAACTGGTGGTATCTGCGCCAGGTAGATGACCTGACAGAGAACACCACCACCGATTATGTCAGTAAGAAAGTGTTCTGGGGCTATATCGGAGCCCTGATGCAGACACAGGGTGCAGGTGCAGGAACATACCTCTATCGCTTCGATCATAGCGGCAACACCCTTCGGGTGCATACCCCCCGCCATCACAGCCGAGGCAAGGGCGACCCACTACTCACTGAAGACGAGCTGTCAAAGCTCGAGGTACATGGACTGCACCTCAAGGATAAGGGCAACGTAAACGATGGCGAGATAATCTACGAAGAGACCTTCACCGTAGAGGAACTCAACTCAGACCGCATGGTGCTCCTAAACGAGGACAAGACCCTCCGCCTCCATTTCATAGCATATTAACCAACCCATAACTTGCTAATTATAAGCAGGCAGTTTTTGGATTTTTCTCAAAAACTGCCATCAAAAACTTGCGGATGTAGAAGCATTACCTCTGCATGCAGAGGCATTACTTCTGCAGCTAAAAGCATTACTTCTATCTCTAAAAGCATTACTTTTAGCGCTAAAAGCATAGCTTTTACCTTTTCGTCAGAAAAAGCCTACTTTTTAATTTTTAATTTCACGAAAAACTTGTAGTTTTTAGTGAGCCTCCCCCTAACCCCACTTACACCCCTCTAACCCCAGTATTTATGGGACTTCACACAGGTGGGGTCAAATTGCTTTAACCCCACCTATGACCCCACTTTTGACCCCACCTACCCACAAAATTTACATTTCCCAAAGATCTTCTTTTTTCCAAAAAAGTGGGGTCAAAAGTGGGGTTGGAAGTGGGGTTCAGCCCATCCTACCCCACTCGTCTCATCTTAGTATTCATGCGCTTTCCGGAAGAAAAGTGGGGTTAGTGGGGTAGAAAATGAAATTTGTAACAAAAAAATATCATTTCCTTTGCATACATGCAAGGATTTTTGTACCTTTGCTCCGTAATTTATATCTCTCATTATATTCTACAGCAAAAAACAACCACAAGATATGAGTGAAGAAAACAAGATAAGAATAGATTTTAGTGAAATTTGGAAAAGACTTCTAAAGAATAAATTCCTCTTCCTTAAAGTTTGGGGGGTTACCATTGTGTTGTCATGCCTTTGGATTTTCCCAAAGCCACGATACTATAAATGTGAAGTAAGCATAGCTCCAGAAACATCCACTAATTCTGGAGCACTAGGCAGTCTCAGTAACATAGCATCCAATTTCGGTTTCAATTTAGGAGATGTAACTACAACAGATGCGATTTATCCTCAATTGTATCCAGAGTTGCTTAAATCCACAAACTTTCTGGTGGAGTTGTTTGATATTCAGATTCAAACAGCAGATGGCAAGATCAAGACCGATTATTACACCTATCTCGTGAAATATCAAAAGCAGTGTTTTTGGGATTACCCCAAAATATTCCTTGTTTCAGTAATAGAGATGTTGACTGAAAAGGAAGACACTCCTGTTGCAGGCAAAGGAGGAAAGCGCTTTGACCCTTTCAGGCTCAGCAAGAAGACAAGCTCGGTCTTGGAGACTATGACGGACAAGATATCTACCACGTATAGCAAGAAGACGGATGTAGTATCTTTGACCGTAGAGGACCAAGATCCTCTGGTGTGTGCCTTGATGGCAGACAGCATAAAGAACAAGCTTCAGGCGTATATTACAGATTATCGCACCAAGAAGGCACGCATAGATTATGAGCACTACAAAAACCTCACGGCTCAGGCAAAGCAAAATTACGAGCTGGCTCGTCAAAGATATGCAAGTTTTGCTGATTCCAACGAGGATTTAGTACTTAAAAGCATACAGAGCAAGGAGGACGATTTAGAGAATGACATGCAGTTGAAATACAACATCTACACTGCGATGAATACCCGATTGGAGATGGCAATGGCTAAGGTACAGGAGGCAACACCAGCATTCACTACTTTGAGTAATGCGACAGTACCTGTCAAGCCTGCAGGTCCAAAACGCGTGCTTTTTATTATAGCGATGCTCTTCTGCTCCACTATAGGCACGGTATCTTACATTTTCAGAAGAAGAATAATGTCTGAACTGTCGGGTACGAAAAAATAATTCATGACACCATCTACAAGAATCATAGTGAACACTATAGCCCAGTACTGTCGTTCCGTAATAACGATGGCACTGGCTTTTGTTACTACGAGGGTAGTGTTCAGGGGACTCGGAGTAGTAGATTTTGGCATCTTCTCTGTCGTGGCAGGTTTTGTCACCATGTTAGGTTTTATCACAAATGCCCTCGTAATATCAACCCAGAGGTACATATCATATTTCTATGGTAGCGGACAGAAAGAAGAAACCAGAAAAATCTTCATCAACAGTTTGTTTGTCCACATAGTTATAGTCTTTCTTATAACGGTCGTATTTCTTCTTTTGAGGGATGTGTTTGTAGAGCACTGGCTTAACATACCCAGTGAGAGGACGGATGCAGCATACTACGTCTATATGATATCAGTACTGATGCTGGCAGTTACGGTGCTGGAAGCTCCATTCAAGGCATTGTTCATAGCCCGGGAGAATATAGTCTTTATATCCGTAGTTGAAGTACTGGATGCCATAGTCAAGTTGCTGCTCATAATATTTTCATTTGAGGTACTGGGCATAGACAAGCTCGTGATGTATTCCAATGTCATGGTGACGGTGATAACGGTCAATCTTCTCGTTTTCTCACTTTATGCATTGATTAATTACGAAGAATGCACATTAAGATTTAAGCGTGATGATATCAACAGAAAGTACATCTACGGTCTGACCAATTTTGCCGGTTGGACAACAATAGACACTGCATCTGCCGTTTTACGTAGTCAGGGTATAGCTGTCATCTTAAACAACTTCCTGGGGGCAGTAATCAATGCTTCTTTTGGTATAGCAATGCAGATAAAAACAGCTTCATCATTTGTCTTTACTTCCATACTCAACGCAATGACTCCTCAGATAATGAAAGCTGAGGGCTCCGGAGACAGACATCAGATGGTGAGGCTGGCTACTCTGGAGAGTAAATTTTCTACTGCAATAATGATTTTGACAGTATACCCTATAGTTTTTGAACTCCCCTCACTTTTAACCTTGTGGCTTGGCACGGAACCAGTTCACGCATCAATGTTTTGTACGTTCTTGATTATAGCATTTCTTGCTGATGGCGTAAGTCTGGGCTTGCATGTAGCCAACCAGGCTCTGGGAAATATCGGAAGATACACTCTGATAATGAATGTACCAAAGATACTAAGTCTTATTTTGGTGTGGCTTGCACTCTTTTGTGGGTATGGTGTGGAGAGTGTCATGTGGATATACCTGATTGTTGAAATTGCGATTTCCTTAGTGCGCATTCCATTTACTGCCAAGAGAGCATCCTTTCCCATACGTGATTACCTGAGGGACGCTGTCTATCCACTCATTATACTTTTCGTCGGAATAACAATATATTGTGAATTGATAGTCAGTTTCCTTGATTTCAAATATAGGTTTGTCTTTACATACATCACTGCAGTATTAGTAGGTAGTGCCATAATGTGGATACTATTATTGGATCGTAAGGAGAAGGAATATATAAAGAAGACTCTACACATAGGACGTAGTGACAATATCAATTAATAGAAATACTATAGGTTGGATCTTTCTCTGTGTGGGAATGCTTTTGTTTTTCTTCGCAGATTTGCACCCTTGGTTTCTCTGGCCAGTGGAAATGCTGATGATGCCTACTGGCGCACTGCTATGCCTGGTGTCTATATTAATAACTCGCAATTCAGAAAACCCTCTCTTTGAGAGAGACGATTCCATACGAGTTATTTTCCTGTGTTCAGTGATGTATGTATATAGTATGCTGACATCTCAGATTACCGTAGGCAGTATTGTTGTGTCAGTGTCGGCAATTATAGCATTCTATTGTTTGCTGAAGCTTTCGCCACAAAATATGGAGCGATTATTAAATATGATTGCGACAATTTATGGCTTTATGATGGCAATTTCTGTAGGTGCCTTCATTGCAGTCCTTTTAGGTGTAAACATCCCTTTTACTGATGCTGAATACCAAGATGGTAATTACCATTACCTTAATTACAAGTTCTTTATGATAAACCTTGGAGATATGAAAGAAGAGATGCCACGCTTCTGCTCATATTTCATTGAGCCCAGCCATGTAGGTACAACTTCCTGTTTTTTGCTTTTAGCGCAATGGGGTAAGTGGCGAAAGTGGTATAATATCGCTACCATGCTGTCTATATTCTGCTCTCTTTCTCTTGCAGCTTATGTGATTTTTCCTCTGATTATTTTTCTTGGTTTGTGGTCTGACGGAAAAAAAATATTACCAAAGATTGCTATTATGATAGGGCTCCTTGTAATATTTTTTATAGGAGTCATGAGTTACGAGGGTGGTGACAATGTATTATATGACCGAATCTTTGACCGATTAACAATAGAAAACGGAGAACTGAAGGGTAATAACCGTGTTGATGCCGACTTCCATAATTTGTTAATGGATATGCTGGACTCGCCTGACATATTCTTTGGCAGGGATGGGTCAAAACTTGATTGGGGAAACTCTGGTGCTACGGTTTTCCTATACGATTATGGCATTGTGGGGATGATACTGTTATTGATGATGTATTTATCAGTATTCCTTTTAGGCTCAGACAAGAAAAGAGCGATTTCAGCGGCAATAATTATATCCATTATATTCATGGTTGACGGTCATGCTCTTTGGCTTTGCTACTTTATACCCATATATGCTACGGCAGTATCAACTTCTTTAAAAACTGATAGTGATGAACCTACTATTTGATCAGACAGGAGCTCAGGCTACATTCTATAATGGAGCAGCAGAATACGCTCAAAGTGTATTTCTGAATATGCTTTCAATGTTGAAGAATTACCCCGATACAAAAATATTCAGTTTGTATTCTTCAGCACGCAAGTTCAGATATGAAGCTTTAAGCCCAGACGCCCTGAAAGACCAAGAGCATGTAACATTCGTGGATTACCATAACAAGACCGTCAAAGAGATAATTAAAGAAAACAATATAGACCTGCTCTTTATAACGTGTGCACAGTCCTTTTGTGATCTTGCGGTTGGAGATTTAGGCGACTTGGGATGTAAGGTCGTTGTTGTCATACATGACCTGTACGTAGAAGAGATGGAGAATTCTAAGATAGAGTATCCTCATTACATTAAGCATCCTTGGCGTTTTATCCATAATAGTTTGGGTAGAGTAAAGGTAAGGCTCCTGTCTGGTACAACGACTTCCAGGCATAAGATAATGCGTGGGCTTATAGAAAATAACGATTCTATAATAATTACGGTGTCGGACTACACGAAAAATTCTATAGAGTACTTCTTCCCAGATTATTCAGACAGGATTTTTGTCTTTTATTCTCCCATGAAAGTGTGTCCATTTCAAAAAGAGGAAATAGACAATGCAAGATTACGGGAAATAGTAAGGGAAAAGAAAAAATACTTCCTTTTGCTGTCAGCAGACAGAGTGACAAAGAATGGAGAGAGAATGCTCAATGCATTCAAGCGATATGTAAAGAATTGTGATTCCTCTGCCTTGGTGGTAACTACAGGGTATAAAAAAGACATGTTCAAGGGACACATTGCCCTTCCATTTCTGTCTTCGTCGGATATTGAACACCTGTATCAGAATTGCCACGCTCTATTATATCCTTCTTTGTTTGAAGGTTTCGGGTATCCTCCTATTGAGGTAATGAGATTTGACAAACCCGTTCTATCTTCAAATGTATGTTCTATGCCGGAGATTCTTGGAGATGCACCAATATATTTCTCTCCTGTATATGAATCAAGTATGTATGGAGCACTTCGTAAGTTCAATTCCTCCTCTTACGAAAAACTACAGGAACAAGTGCATAAGCAATATGAAAAGGTGCATAGAAGACAAAACGATGATTTAAAAAAATTGTCAACAATATTATTAAACGGTTCTCTATTGAAGTAGTAAAATGTCAAAACCACGAGTCATAGCATTCTATCTCCCGCAATATCATCCCACGCCACATAATGACGAGTGGTGGGGCAAAGGTTTTACGGAATGGACAAATGTCGCTAGAGCGAAGAAACTGTTTCCTGGTCATTATCAACCCAAAATACCTGCTGACCTTGGATTCTATGATTTGCGCCTTCCAGAAGTGCGCGAACAACAAGCCCAACTGGCAGGTGAAGCGGGCGTAGACGGATTCTGCTATTATGAGTATTGGTTTGGTAACGGGCATGAGGAACTGGAGCGTCCTTTTAAGGAAGTTGTAGAAAGTGGAAGGCCAGACTTCCCCTTTTGTCTGTGTTGGGCAAATGAGTCATGGAAAAAGAAATCATGGAGCAAAGATGGGGCTATCTTTGATAGTAAACTGCTTGCCGAACAAACTTATCCTGGAGAAGAAGATATCATTAAACACTTCTATGCCAGACTCGATGCCTTTAAAGATACTCGCTACATGAAGTATGAAGGTAAGCTAATCTATATGGTATACAAACCATTAGAGTTACCTGACAACCAATTATTCATGAAAACTTGGCAGAAACTGGCAAAAGAAAATGGACTTCCAGGCTTTTATTTCTTAGGGTTCGAATTCCTTGCCGACATACACGGAGAAGAAATCTTAAAGTTGGGCTACGATGCTGTGGTCTCTTGCAGAAACAGCAAGGATCATATTTTCAGCTTCTGGTATATCCTTAGACGCTCCACATTTATTTTAAACATTCCAAGGATAAACTCCTACAAAAAAATGTGGCCTAAATTGGTAACCAATCTTGAAAAGACCAATGACTTGTACATACCAGTCTTAATGCCAAACTGGGATCATACACCAAGAAGTGGAGCCAGAGGAGACTTATTTCAGGGAGCAACTCCAGAAGAGTTTGAAAAGCATTGTAAGGATGCCCTAACTGCTGTTGCAAAGAAAAATAATCCTCTTTGCTTTATCAAATCTTGGAATGAATGGGGCGAGGGAAATTACATGGAGCCAGATTTGAAATACGGAAAGGGATATATTGAAGCATTACGTAAAGTTATAGATGAACTTAGATAAATGATAGTGCAATGAAAATAGCTATCGACTGCCGACTGATAGGCCAAAGTGGTATTGGCACATTCATAGAGAATGTGGTACACCATATCGTGGAAACACCCGATATGGAGTTTGTGCTTATTGGCAACAAGGACAGATTAGAACCTTATACCCTTCGTGAGAATTGCACCATTGTGGAGTGCAGCTATCCGAGTTTCAGCCTAAAAGAACTCTTCTGTTTTCCGACAAAAGAAGTTAACAAGTGCGACGCATTCTTTACGCCTTTCTTCAATATTCCTTTAGGTATTCGTGTTCCTATATTCTCTATGGTACACGATGTCGTTTTCTTTGATGTAGAGGGCATTTGTTCACCAATAGGAAAACTGATTCGCCGCATATTCATCCAACGTGCAATAAATATCTCTAAGGCGGTCTTTACCGTAAGTGACTTCTCGCGCCAAAGGATACTGAAACATTTCCACACATCACACAAAATAGTAATAGTACCTAATGGCTTAAGCAAGGAACTGCTTGACTATAAAGCCACACATCCAGTCGTAAAAGAGCGTTCAGGAATTGTATACCTTGGAAATATCAAGCGCCATAAAGGACTTCTTATCCTATGGAAAGCTTATGAGAGACTTCTTAAGGAAAAACCGAATGCACCTATGCTGACCATCGTAGGAAACATCAATTTCCGAACAAAGGATTCCGAGATAATGAAAACAATACAAGCCAACAAGGATAAAATACGTTTATTAGAGAATGCCTCCAATCAGGAGGTTTATAATGCTTTATCACATGCTGTCTGTTTGGTTTCACCTTCACTATATGAAGGATTTGGCATACCTCCACTAGAGGCTATGAGCCTTGGAACACCTGTCATTATGTCTGACATACCTGTTTATAAAGAAATTTATGGAGATTTCCCTGTTACCTTTTTTGAGACAGGAAATGCAGAAGACTTATACTCTCATCTTCAACAACTACCTATATCACCCATCAACATAGACGAGCAGTTGTTATCAATATATCATTATCAAAAAACTGCACACATCATAATAAGAGAAATCCAAGAATTCGTTTGTGAGAATTTTTAACTTTCCTGTTTTTTATTATAATAAAACTACGGATAATGCCGTTATATGTATATGAAAGTGGCAATAATACATGAATGGCTCGTAACTGTGGGAGGATCTGATAAGGTTTGTAAAGCTATCCTTGATATTTTTCCCAATGCGGACATATATACCTTAGTAGCCAAAAAAGAAATATGTGAAGAACTGGGAATTCCTTGGGAAAAAGTGCATACTTCTTTTATTCAAAATATGCCCTTTAGTAAGAGTCACCATAGAACATATTTGCCATTATTTCCTTTAGCAATAGAACAATTTGACCTAAGAGGGTATGACGTCATTATATCCTCGTCTCATTGTGTGGCAAAGGGTATATTGAAAAAAGAAAACCAACTTCATATATGCTATTGTCATTCACCTATCCGATATGCATGGGATATGTATAATGAGTATCTGGAGGGGTCTGGGCTCCAAAAAGGTATAAAGGGATGGTTGGTAAGATATTTGTTACATCGCATCAGAAAATGGGACCTATTGAGTAGTTTTAGAGTAAATTATTTTATCAGCAACTCAGACTATGTGGGGAAGAGAATTAAAGAAACATATAGAAGACATTCTACTACCATTCATCCTAATATAGACATTTCTCACTTTGAACTTTGCGAAAAAAAGCATGACTATTATTTGGCAAGCAGTCGATTGGTTTCTTACAAGAAGATAGATATCGTCATCGAAGCTTTCAATCAAATGCCTGACAAGAAACTAATAGTTATCGGTGGGGGACCAGATTTGCAGGCATATCGCAAACTTGCGAAATCCAACATTAACGTAATGGGATATCAACCCTTTGATGTGCTAAAGGAGAAAATGCAGCACGCAAAAGCCTTCGTATTTGCTGCTGATGAAGATTTTGGAATGATACCCATAGAGGCCGAGAGTTGTGGAACACCAGTAATAGCTTACGGACATGGAGGTTCTTTGGAAACCGTTTGTGAAGGTAAGACTGGGCTCTTCTTCAAAGAACAAACCGTAGAATCTATCATTGATGCTGTGACTCGTTTTGAGAGTATGGGCGAACAACCTTTTTTACCTTCTGATTGCCGCAAATGGGCAGAAGGGTTCTCTGAGGAGCGATTTAAAAAAGAAATAAAGGAATTCGTTGAACAGAAATATAGTCTATTTAACTCTTTGTAATTAGATGTACAGATATATAAAAAGACTTATTGATATCGTAATATCCATTATCGGACTGATAATTGTTGTACCCATTTGCATCTTGGTTAAAATCAGTTTTATGTGTATGGGAGATAATCATAGTATTTTCTTTAAACAACAGCGTATTGGCAAAGATGGAAAACCATTTATGATATATAAATTTCGCTCTATGGTGTACAATGCCGAAGAACTCTTAGAAGAAATATTAAAAAAAGAGCAATATAGAAAAGACTGGATTGAAAACCAAAAGTTGGAAGAAGATCCTCGTATTACTTACATGGGAGCATTTCTTAGGAAATCATCCTTGGATGAATTGCCACAATTACTGAATGTGTTAAAAGGTGAAATGTCTATCGTAGGACCAAGACCATTGGTAGAAGGAGAACTGGAGGAGCATGGTGGTTCTAAGATATACTGGAAAGAAAAACCTGGCATCACTGGATGGTGGGGATGTAATGGAAGATCAAACATTGATTATGAACAACGCCTAGAAATGGAATATTATTACATCCGTAATATATCATTTAAACTGGATATGATTTGTATCTTTAAAACAATAACAGCAGTAGTTAGTAGTAAAGGAGCTGTTTAACATTTTGCCGGATTTACGAAACCCTTAGAAATATTTATTATCCCCTTTGAACTCTTCAAACTTTACAAAATGGGTTGCCTGCTGGGGCAATGCAACATCGATAACTGACCGCAAGGAGTGTGTGTATGCTAAGGACATCACTCTGCGATATCCTATATATATGCCTTTCGCTGGCAGCAAACTGCGTCTGCGTTTCTCTAACCTTACAGGCACTGAACCTGTGACATTAAGTAAAATAAGCATCAGGAGAATGGCAAAGGGTGAAAACTTCATAAAACTTTTGCCACAGACCATTCTTCCTGACAAGGAGGTTACAAGTGAGGAGGTGGAGTGCACCATTAATGCTGGCGATACCATCGAGGTAAGCATATACCTTGCCGACTGCACTCAGATGAATGCCGGCACACTCATTACTGGTCCGCTATCCAAGGGACAGTATGCCTACGGCAACTTTGCCGAGGCAGAGGAACTTCCACTTGACCTCTCTCGCCACACCAACTGGTTCTATTTCCTGAATACTATCGACATTCTTACCGAGGAGAAGAACCATGCCCTCGTTTGCTATGGTGACTCTATTACGGCACAAAGCTGGCCTGACTATCTCACCTTGCGTGCGCGCGAGAACAATTATAATAATGTGGCTATCATTCGCCGTGCCGTCAGTGGCACACGTATTCTGCGCCAGTATGACTGCATCACCTATCAGGCTTACGGACTGAAGGGCGCCACCCGTTTCCCTATAGAGATGGACGTGGCAGGGGCATCTGCCGTTATCATACAGCATGGCATCAACGACATCATACACCCTGTGGGCACTGATGTCAACCCCTTCCGCCCCTGGAGTGACATGCCTACACTTGAAGACCTGGAAAAAGGCACCAAGGAGATATATGTTGACTATATACGCAACCACCCTGAACTCAAGCACCTGAAGGTATATAGTGGCACGCTGCTGCCTATTTATGGTTGGCGTACATATAACGAGGAGCGCGACAGACTGCGCGTAGCCTTCAACGAATGGCTGAGAACATCTGAAATATTCGACGGATGTGTGGATTTTGATAAGGCTCTATGCGACCCAGACCATCCACTATGCTTTGCTCCTGGTTTTGACTCGGGTGACCATCTGCACCCATCGGAAAAGGCCTACAATGCAATGGCTGGCGCTGTGCCTGCAGAACTTTTACAATAACAAAAAAGGCTAACGTTCAAAATCGCACGTTAGCCTTTTTGATTCTTATCAATCCTCAGCAACTGCTTCGCTTGACGGGGTATCTTCTTCTGAATTGTACTGTTCACCGTTTGGTTTGCTCTTCTTTGGCTTGTTATTGCCAAATGACCACGTAACCGTGAAGTTAAACTTGCGTGAGTGACGCCAGTTCTCGCTGTACTGCCAGAAAGTGTCGCTGCTCGTCTCGCTCTTCTGTTTGCGTGAATTGAGCAGGTCACGACAGTTCATGGCAATAGTCAGTTTCTTGTTCATGAAACTCTTGCGCACTCCGAGGTCTATGCCGTAGTTAGGACGGCGCTCGCCCTGCGTTATCACACGCTTTGAGCGGTAGTTTGCCTTCAGCTGAACGGAGATGTCATAAGGCAACGTAACATTTGCCTGCACCCGGGCGTTCCATGAGAAACGGCTCTCGCTATCGCCGCTGACCGTTATTTCCTGCCCCATCAGCGGGTCGGTAAGTGTATAGTTAAAGGCATTCAACTTGTAATAGAAAGCACTCGCCGTGGTAGTCAGTTCCAAACGCCTGCCTATCTTGTTCTTCAGCGTCATCTCCATACCTGAGTTTATGCGCTTTGAGAGATTCATGTTTGTCTGGAATGTTCTCAGGTCACCGTCTATCATATATTTTACTGACTGTATAACGTCTGTTGTAGGACGATAGTAGGCTGACAGCAGCAGTGAGTGGTTGTCCCATGTGTGCAGGTAGTTGAACTGGTAGGAGAAACTGAATTCTGGGGTAAGCTGGGGGTTACCGAATGTGACCGTAGATGCGTTGCGCGTATTCATAAACGAGTTAAGCTGACCTCCCCACGGACGGCGCAAGCGGCGTGTCACGTTCACCTGCAACTGGTCACGCTCCGACAACTGATAGGAAAGGAACAAAGAGGGGAAAAGCTCGAAAAAGTCTTTCTTGAACGGCTGCGTACCCTTCTTGCCAGCCTCACTGCTGCTGCCTGCTGCTTCTGGGTGGTCCTGGTAATAATCATACGACTCGGTGTTTACCTTCCAGTATTCGCCACGCAGTCCTCCCATCACTCCAAACTTGCCAAACTTCATCGTTATATTGGCATAGAAAGCATGGGTGTCCATATCATATTTGAAACGGTTGTAATAATCTACATCGGGTGCCAAACCTTCTCCATCGTAGTTGTCACTCTTCCATGCCTCCTGAGGAGTATTTTCACGATTAAATCGTGCATTATAGCCCGTCTGCAACGTAAATCTGTCAGACAGTTTGTTCTCGTAGTCCAACTTCAGCTCGGTGTTTTTTGTGCGTACATTCATCGGCTTAAACTGATAGCTCGCCGTCTCTTGCTTAAAAGGGTCGCTATATGTGGTACGATCCTGATAGCGGTTATCATTGTCGGCAGCCCAGCGGTTATGGCTCAGTGTGAAGTCTATGAAGTGAGTATCACTGAAGTTGTGCTTGTAGCCAAACTCCACATTCACCATATTCATATTGTTTCTGCCCGTAGTGCTGCGGTTCAGGATGTGGGTTTCCTCTGTTACGAGGTCTGGTGCTGTGCCCACATAGTTGCCGTAATGGTAGGGAGTGACGGCACGGCTGTTGGTACCGCCGTGCATGAACATGCCTGAGAGCGAGAGGTCATCCTTCTTTGAGGCGTGGAAGGTCAGGCCTGCACGGGTAAAGAGAATGTTTCCGCGCTGGTCGGTCACCGCTTCTGAGTTCTGGTAACCTGTCTTCACTCCGCTTGAGAAGAAGTCCTGCTCTGTACGCGCTCCACTCTCGTCCTCGCGGTGGCGGTAGCCTATGCTCATATAGGTGTCAATCCACTTTGAACTGGTGTTGAGGTTTACGCTCGTGTTGGCACCTCCCACGCTGTTGGCACCCACCTGCACCGAACCATAATAGCCTGCCTTGCGGTCACGCTTCAGTATTATATTGATGATGCCCGAGCTTCCCTCGGCTGAGAACTTTGCCGAGGGGTTGTCTATCACCTCTATCCTGTCGATGCTTTCGGCTGGTATCTGCTGTAGTATCGTGCCACGGTTGTCGCTGGTCAGTCCGCTCGACTTACCGTTTATCCACACCTCAACGCTGGTACTGCCGCGCAGTGATATGTTTCCGTCGTTATCCACCTCCACCGAGGGTATGTTCTCAAGTGCCTCGGATGCCGATGCTCCTATGTTTGAAAGGTCGTTTGACACATCGTAGGTCTTGCGGTCAACCTCCAGCTTTACTGACGACTGCTGTCCTACCACCGTCACCTCGCTGAGTTGGTTGCCGTCCTCGCCCATGTGCACCTTACCTATATTTACAGTAGAGTTTCCCTTATGCAGATTTACCTGCCTTGTTATGCTTTTGTAGCCTACGAACGACATCTGCACGTCATACTTGCCGTAGGGCAGTCCCGATACTGAGAAACCTCCCGACATATCGGTCACGGTGCCCTTTACCACTTTGCTCTGCCCTGCCTTGCTTACCTTCACGGTGACGTATGAGAGAGGTTCCTTGCTCTCCCCGTCCTCCACCTTGCCCTTTACGGTGCCCTGGGCACTCATCGTTATGGCAACGGCAAGCATTGCTATTATACTGATTATCCTGTTCATGTTGTTGCCTATGATGCTATCCCTTAATCAAAAGCCTTACTGCTTGGGGTAGCCTACAGGGTTATTGAGTATAGGCAGCTGGTTGTCTGTCAGTTTGAGTGCCTGCTTCAGTGCAGCCTTGTCCATCGTTGCGCGTGGCACGGTAACGAGGTTGGCGGCGGCACAATACAGACATATATTCTGTGAAACGTAGCCTGCGTCCATGTTGGCAAGCGGTTCTGACTTGCTGCGGTCTGATGACAGACGCTCTGGATAGCGTGAGAGGTCGGCTATCATTACAAGGAACACAGGTGCCGCTACCTGCTGGTTGCCTGCTACGGCTGGGCGGATGTCTTCGGTAGTTATACGCTGTAGCTGGTTCTGCCTTGCATCGTAAAGGTAGGCACCGTTTTCCATGCAAACATATACATCTATGTCCTGGGCATTTACGGCTGACGGAGCGGTACGCTTGCCATTATCACGGTTAACGCCGTTAGCAGCCCACAGTAGTGACGAGAGGTCTTCAAGCGAGAGTTGCTCGTCAGCAAACTCACGCCCCGACTGACGGTTGCCGAATGCCTGCATCAGAGTGGCAGGGAGAGTCTTGTCAGCCTCCTTCAGTGTTATCACGTTGCCGTCAGGTATTACCGTGACGGTCTTCTCTACATTTGCCCCTTTTGAGTCCTTTGTATTAGCACATGCAGTAAACGACATAGCGCATGCTACGCTTACGATAAGTGTTGATAATGTCCTTTTCATTTCCTTTTTTATTTTTGTGTTGTTAATATGTTACTTGCCTTCGTTTATCATTTGCCACTCTCGTGGAGTGAAGTCGGCTGTGGACGCTTGCCACTGCGGGTCGGGCATATACCACCAAAGGCTGGAAAAATACTTCTGAAGTTTCTTGTCTTTGAACACGTAGCCTCTGTTGGCATAAGGCAGATTGCGCAGAACCCTCTTGTTAGGTTTCTTATCCATAAAACCCCAGAAGACAAAGTGTTGTCCACGATCATAGTATTCACCAAGTTTACTATGGTCACCATAAAGAATATCAGCAGCGGTGAAGTTGATGTTGTCACAGGGAATAAAATTCTTGGAGTGCCAAACGAGAGTTGCATTGCGCAGTGCCACTTCAAGCAGTTCTCCGTCATAGCGCTGTTTCACTTTGCGCATCTTACCTGTGCCTTCTATCTTAAAAGGAGCAGAGGTGAAGAGAGAATCATTGAAACAGAAGTGCTTAGCAGTGTTTTCTGCCTTTATACGAAGGGTGAAGTCGTCTATCTGCTTGTTCTGCCAACGCATGGCAGGTTTGAGCCAATAAGGAACCTCGAAAGCGCGCCACACTCCGTATGACATACGATAACGATAGGTATGGTGGATAGTGTTCAATCCCTCATGGAAAGGGGCCTCAAAATAATAAGCATAAGAGAAACCTATTACACTATCGGTCTTGGCATCATAGAGATTATGGGAACCAGAAAAGTCCATTCCATCGGTAGTTTTCCATTTGCTTAGGTCAAGCGGTTTGAAGTCTGTTGGCTGTTCATAGATTGAAGCCACTACAGCATTCTTGTAGGTGAGCACCTTATCATTCATCACCACGGTAAAATCTTTAATATAAGGATGTTTGCCTGATGGGTCAAGTTTTGCGGTGTCGTTATAAGGAGCACAAGCCTCAAAACCTACCTGCACAGTCTTTGCTTTACCATGATTCATCATTTCATACAACACATCGACGGTAGCATAGCCATCATCACCAAGGTTGATAGTGAGCACTTCCTTGGCTATACTGATATTGGTTTCATGTATTGGCGTGAGTTCGTTACCGTTTACGAAAAACACTCCGTCATTGCCCATTGCCACTGTGGCGATAAGGCACATAATTGTAGTAAAAAACTTTCTCATAAAATCTAATTCTTGGTGCAAAGGTACAAATAATAGTTGAAAGTTGAGAGTTTCTTCATTTATTTTTGTACCTTTGCAAAGCAAAACAAGAAATCATAAAACTAAATAACAATGAAAGAACTTGAACTGAAGTATGGCTGTAACCCTAACCAGAAGCCATCACGTATCTTTATGAATGAAGGCGAACTGCCTATCGAAGTGCTTAACGGCCGTCCTGGCTATATCAATTTCCTCGATGCCCTGAACTCATGGCAGTTGGTAAAAGAACTGAAGGCTGCAACGGGTCTGCCAGCAGCTGCCAGTTTCAAGCACGTTAGTCCTGCTGGTGCAGCTGTGGGTTTGCCACTCAGCGATACTCTGAAGAAAATTTACTTTGTTGACGACGTAAAACTTCCTCTCTCTCCAATAGCATGTGCCTACGCTCGTGCACGCGGTGCCGACAGAATGTCTAGTTACGGTGATTTCATCGCACTTTCAGATGAGTGTGATGCTGCAACGGCAACACTGATAAAGCGTGAGGTGAGCGATGGAGTCATTGCACCATCATTCAGCGATGAGGCATTGCAGATACTGCGCGAAAAGCGTAAGGGTACGTACAACGTCATCAAGATAGACCCAAGCTACAAGCCTGCCCCTGTGGAGACCAAGCAATGCTTCGGCGTTACCTTTGAGCAGGGACGCAACGAGGTGAACCTTGCCGACGATGCTCTTTTCCAGAACATCCCTACCAAGGCTAAGAACTTCACTGCCGAGGCTAAGCGCGACCTGATGATAGCCCTGATAACACTGAAATATACCCAGTCTAACTCTGTCTGCTACGTTAAGGACGGACAGGCTATCGGTATCGGTGCTGGTCAGCAGAGCCGTATACACTGCACACGTCTGGCAGGCAACAAGGCTGATATATGGTGGCTGCGTCAGTGTCCGAAGGTGATGAACCTGCCATTTAAGGAGGGTATTCGTCGTGCTGACCGCGACAATACCATCGACGTATATATCTCTGACGACTACGAGGACGTATTGGCAGATGGTACATGGCAACAGTTCTTCAGCGTTAAGCCAGAACCTCTGACACGCGAGGAGAAGAAGGCATGGATAGCACAGAATACTAAGGTTTCACTCGGTTCTGACGCATTCTTCCCATTCGGTGACAACATAGAGCGTGCCCACAAGAGCGGTGTAGAGTACATAGCACAGGCTGGTGGCTCAGTGCGTGATGATAATGTCATAGACACCTGCGACAAGTACGGCATCACTATGGCATTCACTGGCGTACGCCTCTTCCATCACTAATTAACCCCCTCCTACCCTCTCCAAGAGGACTATTCAAATCAGAACACTATGGGCAAGGAAGACGATTTCCAGATGATTCTGCAAAATGGTATTAACTTCGGACGTGGAGGTGACAAACCAAAACAAGACGATAAGGTTAAGACCAAGGCAAAGAAGAAAAAGTACATAACTGGAGCTCACGGCTCTGGCTCTGCTATGCAGAAGGCAAAATACCGCAAGCAGAGGGCTAACCGTCACAAGTAATACTTGAGGCCAAGAAAACTCGACATATTCATGTTGAAGCAGTTCATGCTTCTGTTCATCGGCGCATTCGGCATCTGTCTGTTTGTGCTGATGATGCAGTTTGTGTGGCGCTTCATCGACGACTTGATTGGTAAGGGACTCTCCATGGATGTGCTGGCACAGTTCTTCTGGTATATGGCATTGATGTTGGTACCACAGGCTTTGCCATTGGCAATACTGCTGGCATCACTCATAACTATGGGTAATCTGGGCGAGAGTATGGAACTGACAGCCATCAAGGCGGCAGGCATTCCACTACTTAAGTGCGTAAGGGCACTGATAGTCACATCAGTACTTGTGGCAGGCATATCGTTCGTCTTCCAAAACGATATTGGTCCTATGGCAAATAGCAAACTGCGACAACTGATGATTGCCATGAGACAAAAGAGTCCAGAACTGGAGATTCCAGAAGGCATCTTCTATAACGGCATACCAAGTTGTAACCTCTATGTGCAACAGAAGAACATGGAGACAGGTGTACTCTACGGAGTGATGATATATCGCATGTCTAACTCCTTTGACGATGCCGCCATAATACTTGCCGACTCAGGCAGACTGCAGTCAACAGCCGACAAGATGCATCTGAAACTCACACTCTACAATGGTGAGTGGTTTGAAAACCTACGTTCAAGCGAGATGGGAGGACAGGCAGAGGTACCATATCGTAGGGAGTCGTTCATCGAGAAAATCATAATACTGAACTTCAATGAAGGATTGGACCTTGGAGATACCGATGACCAAGATGCTGGTGCACATTCTGTGTTTAAGTTGACTGAGCGTATCGACTCCATGAAACAGGTGACCGACAGCATGGGAAGGAGTCTTGCCACGGAGATGAAACGCTACGTCTTCGAAACCCCGCAGATGAGCAAACGTGACTCTCTGAAACTGATAGTCAAGGGAGAGAGTGGCGACATTAACATCGATTCGCTATTTACACACCTATCTTCAGAGAAGCAACGAGACGTTTTGCAATCTGCAAGCAACTCCATCGAGAGGGTGAAGATGGATATGGATTTCCGCGGACTGGTGTCAAGAGATATGAACCAACTGCGAAGGGAATTTGCTATAGAACGTATAAACAAATTCACACTGTCGCTCACTGTGGTGATATTCTTCTTCATCGGTGCATCACTGGGTGCCATCATACGTAAGGGCGGACTGGGAGTACCAATCATAATATCGGTATTGGTATATATACTCTTCTTCATACTCGACAATACTGGCTATCGTATGGCGCGTCAAGGCTCGTGGACGATAGCCTTCGGTAAGGGATTGTCGCCTGGTGTGCTTATACCTCTCGCCGCCTTTGTTACCTACAAAGCAAACAAGGATTCGGTTGTGTTCAATATGGATGCCTACCGTCAACTCTTCATGAGTCTACTCGGACTGCGCTTCAAGAGACACATAGCATCTAAGGAAGTGATAATCAACGAACCTGAGTATCAGCGTGATGCACAACGTCTGGAGGCTCTGACCCAACAGGTACAGCAGTATTCTGAGGTTCACCACCTTATACACTTGCCTAACCCCGTTAATGTATTCTTCAAATATGTGCCCGACAACGATGTGGAGCACATGGCAGATGAGTTGGAGAGCATCATCGACGACCTCGGCAACACCCGTGACAGATTCGTATTGAGTTACCTCAACCAATACCCTATCGTATCAGAAAAAGCACACACCCGACCCTTCGACCGTAAATGGATGAACATAACAGCAGCTATAATCTTCCCTATAGGCATAGCACTATATATCAGGATGTGTCGTTTTCGTCTGCGTCTGTATCGTGACCTGAAGCAGATTGTCAATATCAATGCACAGATGATAGAACGTATAAATAGCATTTCGTAAGCAAAAAAATAAAAAAACTATCATTTTTTTTCCAGTTTGCAATTATTTTAGTAATTTTGCACGTTGGTAGATAATAAAACAAGCAAATAAATATAAAATGGGACATTTATCCAGCAGACTTAACAGATTAGCACCTTCAGCAACTCTTGCCATGTCACAAAAAAGCGGTGAGATGAAGGCTGCAGGTATTGATGTAATAAACCTGAGCGTCGGAGAACCTGACTTCAATACTCCTGACCACATCAAGACATCAGCCAAGAAAGCTATTGATGATAACTGGTCACGCTATTCACCAGTACCAGGCTATGCAGACTTGCGCGAGGCAGTGGTAGCAAAACTGAAGAATGAGAACGGACTGGACTATAAGGCATCAGAGATTCTCGTAAGCAATGGTGCCAAGCAGGCTGTTTGTAACGCTATAATGGCTCTTGTTGACGATGGCGACGAGGTTATCGTACCTGCACCATACTGGGTTTCTTACCCACAGATGGTACTGCTGGCTGGTGGCACACCTGTCAATATTCCTGCACGCTACGAACAGAATTTCAAGATTACGCCTGAGCAACTTGAGGCTGCTATCACTCCTAAAACAAGGATGCTCATTCTCTGTTCACCATCTAACCCTACAGGTTCCGTATATAACAAGGAGGAGCTGAAGGCTCTTGCTGAGGTTATCCTCAAGCACGAAGACCTCTACGTACTTGCCGACGAGATTTATGAACACATCAACTACGTAGGCAAACACGAGTCTATAGCTCAGTTCCCTGGCATGAAGGAGCGCTCTATCATCATCAATGGTGTCAGCAAGGCTTACGCTATGACTGGATGGCGCATAGGCTATATGGCAGCACCTGAGTGGATAGTAAAAGGTTGCAACAAACTGCAGGGACAGTACACCTCTGGTCCATGTTCTGTAAGTCAGAAGGCTGCTTTAGAGGCATACACAGCTTCACAAGCTTGTGTGGAAGAAATGCGTCAGGCATTTGAGCGCCGTCGCGACCTCATCGTAGGTCTGGTGAAAGAGATACCTGGACTGGAGATAAACGTACCTGACGGTGCATTCTATGTGTTCCCTAAGTGTAAGAGCTATCTTGGCAAGACTGATGGTCAGCGTGTCATAAAGGATACCAACGATTTTGCCATGTATCTGCTCGAAGTAGGCCATGTGGCAACTGTAGGTGGTGACGCCTTCGGCGACCCTGAATGTTTCCGCATGAGTTACGCAACTAGCGACGACAACATACGCGAAGCTATCAAGCGCATCAAGGAATGTTGCGCAAAACTTCACTAAAACTCTAAATAAAGGTGGAAGAGAGTACAATGATGCTCTCTTCTTCCCTAAAAATGACACCGAAAGAAAGTTTTTTTTGTTAAAAGTCCTTAATTCACTTGGAAAGTCCACATTATTTGCTAACTTTGCTACGAATTAAAAACACGTTTATACGCGTACCTTTTATATATTACTATCATTTAACAACAACAATTTTTTAACTTATTTCATTTATAAATTAATCTAACTAACAACAATTATGGCAAATTCACAGAAAGCAGCCCCACAGAAAAAGGGCTTCCAGGGTGTTCGTAATGCGATTTGGATCATCGTACTCTGTTTCATAGCAGGTGTATGCTTCTATCAGTTCGTACTCGGTAACCCATCTAACTTCCAGGGTGGCGACAACGCTAATGCTCCACTTCCAGGTAACCTTCTTGGTACAATCTACAAGGGTGGTATCGTCGTTCCAGTCATCATCACTCTTCTCTTCACCGCTATTGCACTTTCAGTAGAGCGCTCACTTGCTCTTGGCAATGCTAATGGTAAGGGTAAGCTTGCTAAGTTCGTTGCTGACGTTAAGGCAGCTCTCGCAGCTGGCGATATCGCTAAGGCTCAGCAGCTTTGCGACAAGCAGCAGGGTGTTGTAGGTAATGTCGTTAACGCTTCTCTCAAGGCTTACAATGAGATGGAGAAGACATCAGGCCTGAAGAAGGAGCAGAAGGTAGCTAAGATACAGCAGGCTCACGAAGAGGCTGTACAGCTTGAGATGCCTACACTGCAGATGAACATGCCTATCCTCGCTACTCTCGTAACACTGGGTACACTTACCGCTCTGTTCGGAACCGTTGTAGGTATGATCAAGTCATTCGCTGCTCTTGCTGCAGGTGGTGGTGGTGACTCTCTTGAGCTCTCTACTGGTATTTCTGAGGCCCTCGTAAACACAGCTTCTGGTATCTTGACTTCTTGGGTAGCCGTTATCGCTTATAACTTCTACTCTAACAAGATCGATAAGCTCACATACGCTCTTGACGAGGTTGGTTACACTATCTCTAAGACATACGAGGCTAACCACACAGAAGAGGCTTAATCTTTTTTACTAACCCTTTAAAACTTTTATCACTATGGGTAAAGTAAAAATTAAGAAAGCCGACGTCTGGATTGACATGACACCTATGTCAGACGTTATGGTCCTTCTGCTTACCTTCTTCATGTTGACTTCTACGTTCGTGAAGAATGAGGCAGTAAAGGTCAATACGCCTGGTTCAGTGTCAGAGATCAAAGTTCCAGAGACCGAGGTTCTGCAGATTCTCTGCGATAAGGAGGGCAGAATATTCATCGGTCTTGACAAGCCTGGTTACATGCGCGAGATGCTCGATAACTTCAAGGGTACAGTGACATCACTGAACCTCTCTCCTCTTCAGGAGAAGAACTTTATCGCACTTGCATCTTTCGGTGCACCAGTAGCTAAGATGTCTGATGTTCTCAGACACGAGTCTTCAGAAATCAACGAAGCACAGAAGAACCTCGGTATCCCTACCGATTCTATCGATGGAGGTATGAGTGAGTTCCAGCTTTGGATTGACGCAGCCCGCAACTCTTCATTCGGTTCTGATATGAAGATTGCCATCAAGGCTGACGCTGATACACCTTACAAGGTTATCAAGAAGATGATGTCTGAGATGCAGGACATGAGTGAGAACCGTTACTATCTTATCACCAACTTAAAGAAGGAGGAGAAATAATATGGCACAGAAAAAGAAAAGCCGCCAGAAGAAAGCCCAGACTCGTGTGGACTTTACTCCGATGGTAGATATGATGATGTTGCTTATTACCTTCTTCATGCTGTGTACCTCTCTGAGCAAGCCTCAGTCTATGCAGTTGACGATGCCAAGTAACGATAAGAATGTATCTGACGCAGACAAGTCTGCCGCTAAAGCTTCACACACCATTACTCTCTATCTTGCAGGTAATGACGCAATCTATCACGTAGATGGTATCCCACAGTATGACAACCCTGCTTGTCTGCAGAAGACAACATGGGGTTCTCAGGGAGTACGTGACGTGCTCATCAACCACAAGACCGAGGAGGGTTACACCCCTGTTAAGAACATCAAGGCTGCCAAGGCTGTCCTCGATGCAGAGCGCGCCAAAGACAAGTCAATGCCTGACTCAGTCTATAACCAGCGTCTTAACAAGATTAAGAATGGTGAACTCGAAGGTGGCAAGATTCCTACTCTGACAATCATCATCAAGGCAACCGACAAGGCATCTTACAAGAACCTCGTTGATGCGCTTGACGAAATGCAGATTTGCGCTATCGGTAAGTATGTCATTGACCAGATTAACGACGACGACGCACGCCTCCTGAAGGCTGCAGGCGTTGAGTAAGGTCTCAGTGACAAAATGTTAAACCATAAAAAGAAACCAGAACTATGTCAAAGATAGATCTTATTTCAAATGATTGGACCGACCTCGTGTTTGACGGTCGCAATCAGGCCTATGGTGCTTACCAGTTGCGTAGAAATACCAGCAAACGAAACATCTGGGCAATGGTGTTCGTTGCTGCAGTTGCTGCGTTGGCATACATAGGACTTTCAGCATACAACTCTTATCAGGAAGCTCAGAAGGCTCGTTTTGAAGCAGAGATGGAGGCATCACTCCTCGAGCAGAAGAAGGAAGCTAAGGTAGAGCGTAAGGCAGAAGCACCAAAGGTAGAGAAGGCACAGGTTGTAGAACGTGTGAAGTCTTCTATCGCATTCACACCTCCTGTAATTAAGAAAGACTCTGAGGTACGCCCAGAGGATGAGCTTAAGTCTCAGGAAGAACTCTTGCAGACAAAGACCGCCATCGGTTCCTTCGACGTAAAGGGTAATGATGAAGGTGCTGAAGTACTGAAAGCTAAGGAAATCATCGTACAGGAAGCTGAGAAGCCAAAGGAGGAAGAGACAAAGGTATTCGACGTTGTAGAACAGATGCCTTCTTTCCCTGGCGGTATGGGAGCTCTTATGCAGTATCTCTCTTCTCACATCAAGTATCCTGTTGTTGCTGAAGAGAATGGCATTCAGGGGCGTGTAATCTGTACCTTCATCGTAGAGCGTGATGGCTCTATCACTGACACTCGCGTTGCGCGTTCAGTTGACCCATCACTCGACAAGGAGGCAGTTCGCGTCATCAACTCAATGCCACGTTGGATTCCTGGTAAGCAGAATGGTACGGCATGTCGTGTAAAGTTCACACTGCCTGTAACCTTCAAGCTCCAGTAAGCTAAAAAAATCTAGAAAATCTAGAACCACTAGAATATCTAGAAAAAAGAATATCAAAGTGAAGAGTAGGTAGAAAACTCCCTGCGGGGTTTATCCCCCTGCTCTTCACTTTTTTCAAAGAAAACCACAAAAGAGAGAAAGTAATTCATCACAGCCACTACGAGATACAATGAAACAACTCTGCACACGCTACATATTCATAGCCATCTTAGCGTCATTGGTCATCATCGCAAGCATCAGCTCATGCGGCAACAAGTCCAAGAACGCCAGGACGGACACCTATGCCTCTGGCAAGGCTACCATCATGAGCGACGAGAGTTTCAGCCCCATCATCAATGAGGAACTGCAGGTGTTTCATGCTACCTATCCCGATGCTGAAATAACACCTATATATACCAACGAGCTCGACGAGATGAATGCGCTGATGAAGCAGGAGGTACACCTCATCATCACAGCGCGTAACTTCAACGAGAAGGAACTCAACTATTTCAAGAGCAATGGTCTTCAGCCTCGCTACTTCCCTATCGGCTATGATGGTCTCGCCTTTATTATAAACAAGGAGAATGTTGATTCCTGCATCCACGTTGATGACATCAAGAAGATACTCTCTGGGCAGGTGACCCTGTGGAAGCAGGTCAACCCCGACTCTAAGTTTGGTGAGATTGACGTAGTCTTCGACAATAATAAGTCAGCTGCCGTACACTGGGTAGTCGATTCCATACTCGATGGCAAACCTATCAACAGCAAGAATATCACAGCCGTAAAGACCAGTGAAGAAGTCATCAACTATGTTGAGAAGACCAAAAACGCTATCGGCATCATTGGCAGTAACTGGCTCAACGATAAGCGCGACACCACCAACGTAACATTCAAGAAGAACATTCAGGTGATGAACGTATGCTCTGTACCAGGAGCCAAGGCTGGCGAAATGAACTCATGGAAACCCTACCAACTATATTTGCTCGATGGTCGCTATCCATTCGCTCGCACCGTCTATGCACTACTCGTTGACCCATTCCACGGGCTGCCAGTAGGATTCGCCAACTTCCTGCAGTCGCCTATCGGACAGAAGATAGTGCTCAAGTCTGCTCTCCTGCCTTATCGTGGCGACCTACAGTGGCGCAAGGTTCAGACTAAGTAGTTTGAGAGTTGAAAAGGTTTTTCCAGAATTCAAGGGAGCAACGGTTAGGGAAAACTCCCCTCTGAAATAGGGATTTCAACCATACAGCATACATAAAGTCTCAATACATTTGCAACAGAAAACATCAATATAGCGACATAACAAAACTATAACTAAAATAACAAGAAAACAATGAAACTGAAGAATCTACTTATTGGAGCTCTGATGACAGTTATCGCAGCTCCAGCTGTGGCACAAGACCTCTCTGCTGACGATGCTCAGAAGCAGGCTACCGAACTCATCAAGGCTAAGAATGAAGACGGTCTCAAGAACCTTGCCAAGGACAACAGAAAGAATCCACAGGCACTCGTGGGAATAGCAAAAGCTTACCTTGCAGTAAACGATGTTACTAATGCTAAGGTTTATGCTGATAAAGCCTACACCTACGTAAGCGAGAATGTCAAGAAGGCTACTGCCCAGGATAAGTGTGCTACCTACATCGTGCTTGGCAATATCGCTTCTGCCAACAATCAGGCAGGCGAAGCTGTTACATGGTTCCAGCAGGCTATGTATGCTGATCCAATGAACCCAGACGGATATCGCCTCTATGCTACAGCTACCAGCAAGAGCGACCCTAACGGTGCGCTGCAGGCTATCGAGGACCTTCGTGCCAAGCGTCCTGACTATCCCGTTGACCTCATCGCTGCCGACATCGCTAATGGCGCTGGCAAGCCACAGAAGGCAATCGAGTACTACTCTAAGGTAAAACTCTCTGACATGCAGCCATATCAGATTGGTGCCTATGCTACCAACCTCTACCTCACTCAGAATGTTCAGAAGGCTGTAGAAGTTGCTGAGTACGGTCAGACTGTTGCACCTCGCAGTGCTACCCTCAACCGTCTCGCTTTCTGGGGCAACACAGACCTGAAGAACTGGGATAAGGCACTTGCCAATGCCGACAAACTCTTCTATGAGTCTGACTCTGTTAAGATCAGTGCCGACGACTATGGCCGTAAGATCAACGCCCTCCGTGGTGCTGGCAAGTATGACGAGGCACTCTTCGAGCTCAACAAGCTTGCCAATGACCCTAACATGCCTAAGGCTGACCAGCTCTTCGCTCTCAAGCAGATTGCCCAGACCTATTCTGACAAGGAAGACTACGAGAATGCTATCCCTGCTTACCAGAAGTACCTCGACGCATGTGGCGACAAGGCTTCTGCTACCGATATCGCAGGTCTCGGCCAGCAGTATATGTATTATGCTCAACAGAACCCAGCCAAGAAGGCTGATGCACTCATGAAGGCTGACGCAGTATTCGCTAAGCTCGCTGAGAATCCTGATGCTGAGGAGTTTGCTACCTACAAGCGTGCACAGGTTGCCAACCAGATGGATGGTGGCAAGGGTCTTGCTAAGCCTTTCTACGACAAGCTCATTGCTACACCTAACTGCAACGTCGCTCGTCTGAAGGAGGCTTATCTCTACAACATCTCTTACTTCGGCAACGTAAAGAACGATATCAACGGCGCTATGCCTTACGCTGAGAAACTCGCTGAACTCGACCCAAATAATGAGGTTGCTAAGCAGGTTCTCTCACTCAAAGAATAATTAATGATAAAACTTATTGCTCTTGACCTCGACGGTACCCTTACCGACGACAAGAAGAATATAACTCCTCACACCTTGGAAGTTCTCATGCAAGTGCAGCGCCAAGGTGTGAGAATTGTTCTTGCCTCAGGCAGACCACCCTACGGCATGCGACCACTCGCCCGTCAACTCCACATGGAGCAGTATGGTGGCATCATCCTTTGCTACAACGGCGGACATGTAGAAGACTGTGCCACTGGCGAGGTATATGTAGAACGCAAGTTGCCAGAGGAAGTCATTCCACTGCTCAACCGCTTTCAGCAGGAGTCAGGCATGACCCTCATGACCTACTATGAGGATAAGATCTACACAGAGCACCCTGATGACCAATATGTAGGCATCTCAGCCTTCAACAACAAGATGCAGGTCGAAGGTCTCACTGATTTTGTCAGTCAAGCACCGCGTCCTCTGAACAAATGTCTCATGGTGGGACCACATGACAAGCAGGTGGTGTGGGAAAAGAAAATTCAAGAAACTACCAACGACACGCTCTATGTGTGTCATAGCACACCTTATTTTATAGAGATACTACCCAAGGGCATCGACAAGGGTCCTTCCCTCGTCAGCCTCTGCCAGCGTCTTGGCATCTCGCCAAGTGAGATGATGACCTTTGGCGACTCCAATAACGATATGCAGATGATTCAGCTGGCAGGCATCGGTGTCGCCATGGGCAATGCCGACGACGACATAAAGCAGATGGCAGACTTCATCACCCTCGACAACAATAGCGATGGCGTAGCTTATGCTCTAAAACACTTTGGACTAATACAAGACTGATTATTCCTTTGTTTTGCCAATTACAGATGGTGAAACACCTTCAATTTTCTTAAACACACGAGAGAAATATTTAGGGTCTGCAAATCCACATTTGTATGCTACCTCTGCTACACTCATGCCTCCAACTGAGAGTAGTTTCTTTGCGTATGCTATGCGATAGTGTATAAGGTAGTCTTGTGGACTGATGCCTGCGAGTTCCTTAAAACGACTGAAGAAGGAGGTGCGACCCATACCCATCTCAGTTGCTATAGATGGTATGGTGAGACCATCATCACTTATATGTTCATCAATATACTGACGCACCCGCTCAAGCAAGTCTTCCTTATCTTCACGTATCAGTGGTGCCACATTGTGTATGAACTCCATACGTTGCTTTATTACCTCTTCCTGAGTGCGCATCTTCAGGTGCAGTCTATAGATATGAGCCCACACCACAGCTATTCCACCAATAATGAGGATGCCTATGAGTATATAGAGCAGCAATGCCCAAGAAGTTTCCCAAAAGGTGGGTTGTACATAGAGCGTGATAGTGCGGAAATTGTTGCACCATACCCCTGAGGCATTGGTAGAGCGCACTTGTATGCTATGGTAGCCTGCACGCATGTTTAGGAATGTCAGTCTGTTATTGTCACCCTGCATTACCCATGTGCTATCTCCGTCAATACGGTAGGCATATTGTATCTTTTCGCCCTGCTTCATGGTTAGCGCTGATAGTTGCAAGCTCACATCACGCTCATTGCTGTCTAAATTTATCGTGTCCAACAGGTCGGCATCATAGGTCTGCGACCTGCCTGCAACCGTCAGTGCAGCAATAGCTATGCGAGGAGCCTCATCGTCAGGTTTCAGGGCTTCTGGCTTCCATGATATAATATCGTCAGTAGTGGCTGCCACAAGTTCACCCTTACCGTCATTCACTATCTCGGCAAACGACATAGCAGGCGACTGCCAGTTATAGAATGCTGTGCGCTCCCTGTTGAGCATAACAATAGAGTTGGTATAGGCTATCCACAGGTTGTCATGGGAATCGCCTGTGATGGATAGAGGAGCATCAGACGGTGCAAGGTTCTGCTTATCATATACCGTAAACACAGCATTATCACTCAGCAGGGCCTCTGCCTTTGTGCAACATATTCCAGCACTTGAAGTGAGGCAATACACATCGCCACTCCTATCCTGATACATCATCATAATCTCGTTGTTAGAAAGGCTATGCACATCATCCGCCTTCCTCTCGTTATGGAACACCCGCTTTGGCGTTTTGAAGGCATAGATGCCGTGACTCGTACCCAGACACATTATGCCCTCCTTAGTGCACAACAGCGAACGGATGTTCTGTGACCTCTCGTCTGTAGGCAACCACGTCAATTTGTTGTTCTTGTTTATGAATTTAACCTTATAATTAACGTTTCCGTTAGCATTCCCGTTTCCATCGATATAATTTACACCTCCGCTATAGGTTCCTACCCATAGGTTTCCTTTGTGGTCTTTTGCCAGACAAAATACATCATTGGCAGAGATGGAATATTTGTCCTTGGGATTATGCAGAAACTGCTCCACCGTGAAATCGTTTTTATCATTAGGCAAAAGCCTATATAGTCCCTTATCCTTTGTGCCCACCCACATGGTGCCATCTTTCATTTCCTCTATGGCATAGACTATTCCGAGGTTGTACTCCTTGCCCCACATGGTAAGTTTTCCCTTGGTGTCGCCCACCCATAGCCTATTTTTTGAGTCCATGAAGAGGGCACATGGTGCATTATACACACCCCACTGCCTGAACGGACTCGTTCGCAGACTAATCCTATCCAGTCCTCCTTCGCTGTTGTAAAGCCACACATTTTTTTCTCTGTCAACAAAGGTGCGACCCACCTGTGGCTGATACCACTCGCCTCTGTCCTGAATCACGTGGAAGAGTTCTCCGTTCCCGTTAGAGTTCCAGTTATAATAGCATAAACCTCCATCCCTTGCCATCAGCAGGGTGGTGTTATTGGGTTGCAAAGCGAAAAACCAGCTGTCATGCTTGTTCTCGTAGTTGCCATCGCTACTCGGTAGTAATGTGTGTAAAGTGCCATTTATCCCATTAAGCAATATTGCTCCTGCTTGGTTGGTTATCATCCAGTAACGCCCCATTTCATCGCGAAAAAGTCTTTTTACCGACTCTATCCTCTCATTATATCTATGCACATGCCACTTGCCCTTGTAGTACGTGAGCAGTGCCTCGTCAGTAGCAATGACCAACTCTCCCTTAGCGTTGCCAGCGAGGCGAAGAATCTTTCCAGTCTTTATTGGTAGTGCAAACCTCTGCATAAGCCAGGTTTTGGTGTTGAGCAACCATAGCTCACCATCATTCGTGGCAAGGTATATGCTACCCTTTGCCGTCTCACGCCAGTGGTCGAACCGCTTTTTGGGGAATGTCACTCTTAGGTCAGGCACAGTAATACCTCCTTCAGACAATATCCACGCCATACCTCTGCTATCCTCATTGATGCTGAGTATCTTACCTTTTTTCAGTCTGCCATTGGAGTATGAATACAGACGTGCCGACTCCCTCGGATTGTCTATACTCACCCTAATTGCTGCATCCCCTTCCTTAGTCTGCAACCACACATATCCGCTTGCCATAGGATATATCTGCTGAATGCTGAAGGTCTTTCCGCTCACTTGCTCCAGTTTTTCAGTCACATCAATAAAGGTGGATGTCCTGACATCGAAACAATAAGGATGATAGAACGAGCGACACCACACGTTGCCCTTTTTGTCTATCTTCACAGCATCGAGACGGTCGTAGGGCATCATGGTGCCGTCGCCAGGGTGGGTCTTGAAGGAGCGGAACTCCTGTCCGTCATAGCGAAAGAGTCCGCCCCATGTGGATATCCACAGAAAGCCGCGCTCGTCCTGAGCTATGCCTGTCACCTTCTCTTTCAGCATGCCCTTGGTGATGTTCCATGAAGGATCGGTGCGAACAACCCCTGCCAACGACTGCATGGCAATCATCAGCAAAAGGCATATCAATATATGGAAATGTCTGTTCACGAATGCAAAGATACGAAAAAGAAAGGCAACTACCAAAAGTAGTCGCCCTTTTTTACCTTATGTCATGTTGCTCTTTATCTCACCACCTTCTTGCCATTCCTTATCACGATGCCGTGATAGCCATCAGATACAGGCTGGCCAGCAAGGTTATAAAGGTTGAGAGCGGAAGGTTGAGAGTTGAGAGACTGTGAATTGTGAATTGTGAACTGTGAACTGTGAACTGTCTCTATCCCCGTAGCTATAGGCGAGAGAGCTATATAATAAAGGTATGACTCGCTTGAGGTACGCCTGATTGTGTATTCGCCTGCTGCTGGCAGGGTGGTAGTCACAGTGTTGTTGTCAGGGATGGTAATCTCTGGCATTTCGTTAATCTTTATGCGCTTGCTGGCAGAGTTCGCGAAATAGAGCGTGAGGTTCATGGGCTCGTCGATGCTGAATGTGATGCTTGATGAAGAACCCATCTTGACGCAGGTGTTGTAGGTAGTGCCATTGATGGTTACCGTGCCCTTGCCGTTATGAGTGTCGCCCACGATTGTGAAGCCTGAGTTGCTGTCGTTGATGAGGTCAACCACGTAGCCTCCCTTGGTTACTGCTGATGGTGATGGTGTAGGGGTTGGGTTGTCGCCACCTTCACCGCCTTCGCCTCCTTCTTCACCACCTTGGTCGGCAGGCTTCTCGCCATCGCCCTGTATGCTTACCACCTTACTTTCGTAGGCGAGGATAGCCTCTTTGAGGGCTGGTATGATGTCGTGGTTCTTGTCTTCGGTGGCATTATCAAAGGTCCACTTTATGTCGCCGCCGTTCATGCGTCCTGCGTAGGTGGTTACTATCCCTGCTACCTGTTCTGGAGCATCGGGGGTAGAGCTGTACATGCCATCGGCAGTGTCGAAGTTGTCATATATGTGACCGCCCCTCTTTGCTGCTACGGTTTCAGGCACCTTGTCGCTGCGGTTCTGGACGAGCCATGCGTCAAACTCCTGTGCGTTGTCAGTCTGATATGACAGGCGCAGTTCTATGGTAGTATTCTCCACCTTATTATTATATGCCTTGCTCATGCCTCCAGGTTGTCCAGAGAATGTACCCTTCTCTGGCTGGCTGGCATAGATATAGTCTGTGCCCTGACCCGCTATCATCATAGGACGCTGCAGATTGCGGAAGTAGTTGCACTCGATGAATGCGTTTGATACTTCTGTGCAACCTATGCCGTAGGTGGCATTGCCGTCATAGTAGTTATTGTAGATGTGGGCAGTGGTGTGGTTGAGACGTGGGCAGCGCGAGTCGCAATGGTCAAACCAGTTGTGGTGGAAGGTTATGAGCAGGTTCGTCTCCTCCTTGGTAGCACCGCCGCATCCCATCACCTTGCCTGAGTCAAAGAAGTGGTTGTAGGATATGGTGGTGAGCGTAGAGCGATACTTCATGTCGATAGAGCCGTCGCCCTTCACCTGGTCGGCATCAGAGCCAGGCTTGCCATAGAAGAAGTCGCAGTTGTGAATCCAGTTGTGGTAGTTGTCCGTATCCATTGATATGGCATCGTCGCCAAAGAGCATTATGCCGAGATTGCGCACCTCTATGCCCCTTGAACGCTTGAAACCCACGCCATAGCCATAAAGGGCAGCATCGTCGCCAATACCTTCAAGGGTTATGGACTCGATAGAGCAGTCGGTGGCGTTCTTGCCCTCGAAACTGAGGTAGTTGTCGTCCTTCAGTCCGCTTATGTCGGTATTCTTCACCGTGCCTACTATGCGTACTATCAGCGGAGTGTGGGTCTTGTCCTTGCCACAAGCGCTGAGGATGTTTGCCAGTCCTGTGTAGGTGGTGGTGTTCTTGCCGTCGCTTACGTCGCACGTTACGGTGTTTGCCGTGTTTGCCGTAACATATATGATTTTGGCATTAGCCTTTGGCGTACCGTCCATGTTGTAACCACCAGGCACCACACCCTCAGTGAAGGCATAGCCCTCACGGTTTTGCGCCTTGACAGTTACGCTCTGTGCAGCAGATGTAGCGAGCTCTGTCCCCTTGTCGTCAAGAGCTTTTACGACAAGACTGTATGTACCAGCCTTCAGACCAGGAATATCACAACGAACATAGTCGCCATACGAGCGAATGAGCATGTCGTCAGCCACACCGCTTATGCCCTCTCCGCTATAGCTCACGCTATACTTCGTGGCACCGCTGACGGAAGTCCATTGCAGCATGGCAGTTTCCAGCCATCCTTCACTCTTGGTTACGTTAACACTTGTCTGGGCATACATGCCTGCCATACCTGCAAGCAAAAGCACAATTAAATAAATTCTTTTCATCTTTAGTGTAATATTGTTTAGATTGTAATTTTGGGTTTCTGCCTGCAAAATTACTTTCTTTATCTTTATGCAAGGTGGACTAATAAACAAAAAGGGTGGACTTATTGCTAAATAGCGATGAAACCGCAGTTTTTTTAATTGATAATTGATAATTGTACTTTGTCACCTTGTCACTTGTACCTTGTCACTTAATCAGACGAGTAGCTTGGGGTGGATGTTCTTCATGGAGTGCCACAGGCTGTAGCGTGCCTCGGGGTTCATATCCTCAAGCTGGTGGAAGAGGTCGTTTACCTCTTTACGTTTGGTCACTCTGTCGTATGGGCAGGGTGTCTTTTGCTTCTCGAACCCTTGGTTCTGTGCCTCATCTTTTATCATAGCCTCTGGCACCAAGCATAGCGGACGGATAATCTCTAAGGGGTAATGCTCCATCTTGAGTTTGGGTGGCATGGTCTGTATCGAACCCTCATATATCATGTTCATCAGTAGGGTGGTGAGGATATCGTCCTGATGATGTCCCAGTGCCACCTTGGTAAATCCGTGCTCCTTGGCATAGGTGAAGATGGCTTTGCGTCTGTTCCAGGAGCAGAGGAAACACTTGTTTTTTTGCTTGGTTTTCGTAGCAATCTCTGATTGCGTTTCGTAGCGAAATGATGTTTCGCGTTTCGTAGGTGCCTCGGCACCGTTTCGTGCGAAGCTACTATGCAGTATGGTGAGCTTCACACCCTCGTCCTCGCAAAACTTCTGTATGTAGGTACGGTCAGTCTCGTAAGGGATATTGTCCATTATCACGTGCACTGCCTCTACCTCTATCCTCGGCTTCAGTATCCTCTGTTGCTGACCCATCAGCTTCACCAGCATCAGCGAGTCTTTGCCCCCTGACAGAGCCACGAGCACCCTATCGCCGTCCTCTAACAGCGAATAGTCGGCACATGCCTTGCGAAAAAGTCGAGGGAGTTTAGGGTTCATAGGGTTCTTGCGCTCCAATAGGTGCTCAGGCGAGCAAGCTCGGAGCAAGAGTTCAAGAAGTTAGAGACATTACCATTAACCATTATTGTAGCACCAGAGGTGCGTATCGTAGTCACGAAGTGACGTATCGTAGCAATCTCTGATTGCGTTTCGTACGAAGTTCTATTATATGGCTACTCCGAAGTCGTTCTTTACCTCCTCCATCACGAAGGTAGACTCGAGGGAGCCGAGCATGGGTATCTGGCCGAGGACGTTGAGTATGAACTCCTGGTAATACTTCATATCGGGCGCGTGTACCTTTAATAAATAGTCATACTTACCTGAAATGTTGTAACACTCTGTTACCTCAGGTATCTCACGGATGGTGGCGCAAAACTCCTCTGCAACTTTTTTGTTGATTGTAGCGAGTTTTACCGAACAGAACACTACGAAGCCCTTGTGCAACTTTTCTGCATCGAGCACCGTCACGTACCTTTTTATATATCCCTCCCTCTCCATCCTCTTTATTCGCTCAAACACGGGGGTGCTGCTGAGCAACACTTCTGTGGCTATCTCCTTAATGGTCAGTCGCGCATTCTGTTGCAGACATCTCAGTATCTTGATGTCTGTCTCGTCAAGTGTTTCAATAATTGCTTTTGCCATAGCGTTTTGTTTTAGTTCTTTGTGCAAAGTTAGAAAAAAAATCTTGATTATGCATGATAATTGGCTTTTTCTTTGTAATTTCCGCTTCGAGCGTGAGCTGTACTGGCAGTATCTTGACAGGGCAGAGGAGATATACCCTTCAAAGTGGGAGGCACTGAAGGATACCCTCTCGCGCATACAGAGTTCCAGAATACACCTTGCAGGCAGATTTTGGCTTAGTTTGAAGTTGTTTGTTCTATCTTTGACGAAATTTTAGAATGTTTTTCTAAAGTTTTCTTCTTTTCTTGGAATATATTACTCACCGATTGTAATTTTGCAGTCGGAAAATAAAACGAAAACGGGTTCCGCGAAGCGCCTGAGCACCAACTGGAGCGCAAGAACGTTAACGGGAACCGCTAAACAGTAAATCAATTAAAAAAGAAAGGAATAGAACAATGAGTACACAGACAAACAAACTTCACGTAGAGACACTTGCCCTCCATGTAGGACAGGAAGTAGCAGACCCAGCATCAGACGCTCGCGCGGTGCCTATCTATCAGACCACCTCGTATGTGTTCCATAACTCAGAGCATGCAGCCGACCGTTTTGGTCTTCGCGATGCAGGCAACATCTATGGTCGCTTGACTAACTCCACTCAGGGAGTGTTCGAAGACCGCATAGCAGCCCTTGAGGGTGGTGTGGCTGGACTGGCAGTGGCAAGTGGTGCAGCAGCCATCACCTATGCCCTGCAGAACATAGTGCTGGCAGGCGACCATATCGTAGCCGCAAAGAATATTTATGGTGGTTCATACAACCTTATCACCCACACACTTGCCAATCAAGGCGTAGAGAACACCATCGTTGACCCTCGCAACCTCGACGAGATAGAGAAAGCCATCAAACCAAACACTAAGGTGTTCTATTTCGAGACTCTGGGCAACCCTAACTCCGATGTGCTCAACCTTGAGCCGATAGCAGAGATAGCACACAAACACAATATTCCCGTGATTGTTGACAATACCTTTGCACCCATCATCTACCGTCCTCTGGAGCATGGTGCCGACATCGTGGTTCACTCTGCCACAAAGTTCATTGGTGGTCACGGCTCTTCTCTCGGTGGTGTGATAGTTGATGGTGGCAAGTTTGACTGGAAGGCGAATGCCGACAAGTTCCCTACCCTTGCCAAACCAGAGCCTTCATATCATGGTGCGGTATTTGCTGATGTGGCTGGTGCAGCAGCATTCGTAACCCGCATCCGTGCCGTACTGCTTCGCGATACTGGTGCCACCATCTCTCCATTCAACGCCTGGATTCTGCTTCAGGGCACAGAGTCTCTGCCACTCAGAATAGAGCGCCATGTGGAGAATGCACTGAAGGTGGTTGACTACCTGAAGAACCATCCTAAGGTGGCAAAGGTAAACCACCCAGCAGTGGAGTCACATCCTGACCATCAGCTTTACAAACAGCTCTTCCCACAGGGTGCAGCATCTATCTTCACCTTCGAGATAAAGGGCGGACAGGAAGAGGCATGGAAGTTCATCGACTCGCTCAAGATATTCTCTCTGCTTGCCAATGTGGCTGATGTGAAGTCGCTGGTTATCCACCCTTACACCACTACCCACTCACAACTGTCGCCTGAGGAGCTTGCCGACCAGCAGATAACTCCTTCTACCGTGCGCCTCTCTATCGGTGTGGAGCATATCGACGACATCATAGCCGACCTCGACCAGGCGTTTAATCAATTATAAAGGATAAAGTAAAAATAACATAAGTTTGTTATTGCAAGGGTGCGAGAAAGTTCGTACCTTTGCATTCAGAAAAATAAACGAAACGTCGCTAAGGCGACTACCAAAATAGTTTTCGTAGAGACCGTAGGTCTCGATTCTTGCGCTCCATATGTGCTCAGGCGAGCGGAGCTCGGAACGTAGGTGCATAGCACCGTATCGTAGTGACGTAAGTCACGTATCGTATTAAATTTTAATTTAATTTAGAAAGGAATTAACAATATGGCAATCGCAAAATCACTCACAGAGCTCGTAGGCAACACACCGCTGCTCGAACTCAGCAAGTTCTCAAAGGCTAAAGGCATTGAGACTCCAGTTATCGCCAAGGTAGAATTCTTTAATCCTGGCGGTTCAGTAAAAGATCGTATCGCCCTCGCAATGGTTGAGGACGCAGAGGCTAAAGGCATCCTGAAGCCAGGCGCTACCATCATCGAACCAACATCAGGCAACACAGGTGTGGGACTGGCATTGGTAAGTGCCGTGAAGGGTTATCACCTTATCCTCACCATGCCTGAGACCATGTCCATCGAGCGTCGCAACCTCGTAAAGGCTTATGGTGCTGAGGTGCGCCTCACATCAGGCAAGGAGGGTATGGCAGGAGCCATCAAGGCTGCCAACGAACTGCGCGACTCTATCCCTGGTTCTGTCATTCTCCAGCAGTTTGAGAACCCAGCTAACCCTGCCAAGCACTATGCTACTACTGGTCCTGAGATATGGAAGCAGACAGACGGTAAGATTGATATCTTCGTAGCTGGTGTAGGTACTGGCGGCACAATCTCTGGTGTGGCTAAATACCTCAAGGAGCAGAACCCTGCCATCAAGGTGTATGCTGTAGAGCCTTCTACCTCAGCAGTGCTCAATGGCAAACCAAGCGGTCCTCACAAGATTCAGGGCATCGGTGCTGGTTTCATACCTAAGACATACGGTGCTGAGTATATCGACGAGGTGCTCGACATAGACAATGACGACGCCATCCGCACTGGTCGCGAACTGGCTCAGCAGGAAGGTCTGCTCGTGGGCATCTCTTCTGGTGCTGCAGCATTCGGCGCAGCCCTCTTGGCTAAGCGTCCTGAGAACAAGGGCAAGAAGATTGTTGCCCTGCTCCCTGACACAGGCGAGCGCTACCTCTCTACCGTTCTCTACGCCTTTGATGAGTATCCACTATAAACGTTTCCGTTATCGGAAACGTTACGAAACGCTTCGCTACGTTCCGAGCTCTGCTCGCCTGAGCACCTACGGAGCGCAAGAAACGGCGCAAGTGCCTACTATAACTAAGAGGGTGCCTTATCCACATAGGATAGGGCATCCTTTTTACAATTTTATTTGCCTGTCTCGCCGAAAAATCGTAACTTTGCCAACAATTAAGAGAATGCTATGTTACTCGACGAGATAAGAAAAGACATAGAACCAGAGATGATGCCCCTGTTTGACAAGGCGGTAGAGATAGCTACGAAGGCGCATGAGGGACAGACGGACAAGTCTGGCAAACCCTACATAGGTCATGTGATGAGGGTGTCCTTAGGTTGCAAGACGCAAAAAAGCAAGGTCATTGCCTTGCTTCATGACGTGATAGAGGATACTCCCATCACCCCTGACGAGTTGAAGGCTGAGGGCATACCTGCCGATATAGTGGAGGCTGTGCTCACACTCAGCAGAAGGCAGGGCGAACCCTACGAGCAGTATGTCAGCAGGGTGGCTCCTCATCCGCTCTGCCGAGAGGTGAAGATAGCCGACCTGGAAGATAATATGGATATACGCCGACTCACCGAGATTGGCGAGTCGGACGTAATCCGATTGAAGAAATACCATAAGGCATGGAAAACGCTCACATCAAATATCAGTTCATAGTTCACAGTTCATAGTTCACAGTTCATAGTTCACAGTTAAACTGCTCAATTATATGAGATTTTGCAGGTAGTAGGCAGCGATGCCACAGATATATCCTGCAAAGGCGAGGGGGCTGATATGGCGCATGTACCATCCGAAGGAGATGTTCTCAAGTCCCATGACCACCACGCCAGCGGCACTGCCTATGATGAGCATTGAGCCACCCACGCCGGCACAGTAGGAGAGCAGTTGCCAGAAGATGCCGTCAACGGCGTATGGCGCGAGTGAGGGGTCTGCTGCCAGCATCTCGGCGGTAGGGATGGTGTACATCTTCATTGAGCCAGCCACGAGGGGCACATTGTCCACCACGCTTGACAGCACGCCTATGGCACCCGTAACGAGGTAGCAGTTGCCGATGGTCTCGTTGAGCCATGTGCCCAGAGCACTCAGTACGCCTATCTCAGAGAGTACGGAAACAGACATCAAGATACCAAGGAAGAAGAGTATGGTGGTGAGGTCAATGCGTGAGAGCAGGCGAGTGATACGCTTTGCTGTGGCATCATGCTCGCCCTTCTTCCAGTTTATCACCTCAGTGACAAACCACAACGTGCCCAATACGAGCAGTATGCCCATGAAGGCTGGCAGGTCGGTAAGGTTATGATATATAGGTACGAAGCACAGACCTCCCACGCCAAGGAAGAATATAAGGTTGCGTTGCCATTTGGTAACATCAGAGACCTCCTGTTCCTTGTTGTCAACAGGCTGAGGCAAAGCACCACGAAGGCGATGTTGCACCATGAGGGCAGGCACCACGAAGGCAAGCAATGAAGGGATGAAGATTTCTCGTATCACTCCTGAGGCTGTAATCATTCCACCGTTCCATATCATGATGGTAGTAACATCGCCGATAGGTGAGAATGCACCGCCAGCATTGGCTGCTATGATTACCATTGAGGCATACCATATACGGTCGCGCTGGTCGCTGACGAGTTTGCGCAGTATCATAATCATCACGATTGAGGTGGTGAGGTTGTCGAGCACGGCGGAGAGCAGCAGGGTCATGAAGCCTATCTTCCAGAGCAGGGCTCCCTTGCTCTTGGTGCGCAAGACTCCACGCACAAAGTTGAAGCCGCCATACTGGTCAACGACCTCTACTATCGTCATGGCTCCCATGAGGAAGAACAGCGTGGTGCCTGCCTCGCCCAGGTTCTTCTCTATCGTGGGGTTGAGCCCCAAGCCTGAGATGCCCGTCTCGCCGCCTATGGCATACAGTCCCCAGCATACCACACACATAATGAGTGCTATGGCTGCCTTGTTTATCTTTGTTACATTTTCAAGCGCTATGAGCAGATAGCCCAAACAGAATGCGCATACAATAATCGTTGTCATAATTCTTATGCTTTATTCATTTATACTTTATGCCTTAATATATTCTGCCATCACCTTAGCCTTGCCCTCATCAAGCATTGCAGGGGCAAGGAGGGGTTCAAAAACGAATTCATGATACTTGCAGGCCTGCAAACATGCCATGCTGCCGTCTTGAGCTATGTAAGTGCGCAACATGATTCCGCCCTGAGTGCATGACTGGGGGAGTGTGGCTGATTTTCCATTGATAAAGCCTGTCACAGCATTCTCCGCGTCAAGGTCATAGTACAGCTGACGGTAAACGACAGGACTGCCTGTGGGTTCGTATATCATCCTGCTGTTTTTGGTAATGATATAATACAGCCCATAGCACATGCCTATAATGCCAAACATATAGAATGCGCTTGTGAAGTTCTTGTTTGTTACTATGCCTTCCTGAGGTATCAGGATAAGCAGAATGCTAATAACGATAATGGCTATGCCTAACAAAATATGGGCAAAATGAAGGTGTACGGCACATTTGCCTTTACTAAGCATAAATGCACCATTAAGTGCAGACACACCTGTGCCTGCTTGGGTATTTTCTTTCATAAGTGATGTTTTTGTAATTTGACTTGTTATTAAATGGAGTAAGGGGGGGGGTAGTTACCACTCACTTAAATCAAATTACTATAACACGAAGGGCATAGACATAATATTCACAAGAACGGGTAAAGTTATAAGGAGAAAGGGTTCCTGTAAACACTGTGCTATACTTGCAACAAAGGCTGGAGAGCAGTTTGTCAGCGCACTGTGCCAGTTGTCTTAGGCTGAGGTTATGATAAAGTCTTACTATGCGCGACATAGAGAAACCACGGCTCGTGGTGGTGGGCACTATTCGGCGCACGGGAATGGTTTGTGGCACTTGGGGCGCCTCGCTAATCATTCCCTCAGCTGCATCAATATCCGTAGCCGATACAATGGTTACATCGCAACCATTGCTATCAGCAGATTCCACTTCATTATGCGCACTACCTGTCAGGGCTACCATAAGCATGATAACCGTAACGACAACTAATGTGTATATTCTTCGCATAATAAGCGTAATAGTTTAATACCGCTGCAAAGGTAGCATTTTTATTCTAAACAAACAAAGTTTTCTACTATTTGTCTTTCTCGGTGTCCCCTATTTCTTTTGTAGCCTCAATGAGCCACTGCTTGTCTGCCTCGTCGCTGAGGTGGGTCAAGAGCGTTTCCCTTACTCTCTTGTGATACTGGTTGAGCCACTCCACCTCCTTCGTGGTGAGCATGGAGAAATCTATCGGCGCAGTGTCGATAGGGCAGAGGGTAAGGGAGTTCATAGTGCATAGTTCATAGTTCATAGTTTGGTTCCCGTTAACGTTCCCGTTCCCGTTCCCGTTGATTATCATCACATTCTCCGTCCTTATACCAAACTTGCCTTCGAGGTATATGCCTGGCTCGTCAGTCACCACCATACCTGGATGCAGGGGGGCAGGAAACCACTGCTGGTGGATGCGATGAGGTCCTTCATGCACACACAGTCGCCATCCCACTCCGTGACCAGTGCCGTGCATGTAGTTGTAGCCGCCCTTCCATACCTCCGAGCGCGCTATGGCATCTATCTGTGTGCCACAGGTGCCGTCAGGGAATGGTGTGGTGGCAAGGGCTATGTTAGCCTTCAGCACACAGGTGTAGGCATGTCTCATCTCGTCTGTCACTGGTCCGAGGGCTATGGTGCGAGTGATGTCTGTAGTGCCACAGGTGTATTGTGCTCCCGAGTCTATGAGCAGCAGTCCCTCTGCCCTTAGTGGGGCATCCGTCTCAGGTGTTGCCATATAGTGCACTATCGCCCCGTGAGCGTTGTAGCCACAGATGGTGGAGAAAGAGAGGTCGAGGCATTCAGTACTCTCCCTGCGCAACTGCTCCAGTTTGTCGCTGACACTTATCTCCGTCTGTCCGCCCTGTTCCACAGCTGGTTTCAGCCACCTCAGAAATCGCACCATCGCTATGCCGTCGAGCACCATCGACTTATGGAAACCCTCTATCTCCTTCTGGTTCTTCACAGCCTTGAATGCCATCACGGGGCTTGCGGCATCCACAGCATGCTCCTTCACCTTATTATATATAGAGTAGCTGGTGGTCTGTGGGTCTATGAGCACCCTGCCGTCTGTCTTCGCTATGGTGCTAAGGAATTCGCCGTAGGGCTTCACGTTCACGTTTGCCTCATACAGCAGCGCCTTGGCATCGGCATTCAGCATGCCGTCGGCAAAGAGTGTGGCTTCATCGAGCGTTATGAGCAGATTGCTTATAAACACAGGTGTCATCTTCACGTCGCTGCCCCTCAGGTTCAGTGTCCATGCTATGCCCATCAGGTCGGTCAGTATGTGTGCATCGCAGTGCTGCTCCCTCATCACCTCACGAATGCGGTGCAGTTTGCTACCCACACTCTCGCCTATCCACTCACGCTCCACACCGTATATGGGGTTTGACGGAATGGCAGGACGGTTCGTCCACAGTCTCTTGGCTATGTCATAGTCTGTGCGCAGGGTTACGCCAATCTTGCGCAGTTCCTTGCCCATCTGCATCGCCTCGCTGTAGTTTATCACCATACCGTCAACAGCCACCACCCTGCCGTTTGCCACTGACATCTTCCTCAGCAGCCACTCAGTAATGGTAGGTGTCTCAGGCAGTCCTTCCTTCATAAGGACGAAGCCCCCGTTTTGCCCCAGCGAAGCGTTTGAACTTCCTTGAACCAGCGAAGCGTTTGAACTTCCTTGAACCAGCTCGCTTTGCGAGCGACTTGAACTGCGAAGCTCCATTTCCGCCTGAATAAAATATCGTGAGTCAGTCCACAGGGCTGCCTCGTCGAGTGTCACCACTGCCGTGCCGGCACTACCCGTAAACCCCGTAATCCACTGGCGTGTCTGCCAGTGTTCAGGCAGATATTCGCTGTTGTGTGGGTCGCTGGTAGGGAAGATTACAGCATCAATCTTCTCCGTGCGCATCTCCTGGCGCAGAATGTTCAGGTCATAGTTCATAATTCTTAATTAAGTTTCTCCGCAAAGTTACATTTTTTCAGCGATACCTCCAAATAAATTTAAAAAAACAACTCGGACAACAAAGGACAATTAAGTTTTGGTATTTCAGCGAACCCGCTGAAATGAATAAAAACAGTTTAGCAGGTTTGCTAAACTGACCTCTATTAAGTTGTTTTATGTTGTCCGAGTTGTCTTCTTGATTTCTACTTTGGGAAATCCCTACCACGCTTTAGGGTTTTTATCCACCCTGTTTAGGATGTTTCCCTTTGGTGGGGTGAAAAAAATGCTGAACTTTGCACCAGACAAAAGAACAAAAAGGTTTGAGATTTGAGGTTTGAGGTTTGAGATTTGTCCTCTATCTCCCTCTAACTCCCTCTAACTCCTTCTCACTCCTAAATATAAAAACTTAAAACGTAACGGATATGAAAAAGATTTTTACACTCGCACTGATGACCGTAATGACTATTTCGGCAAATGCACTAAGTTTCACCTTAGTAAGTAGCAACAACAATACAGCTGTGGTACTGAGCAACAACGATGTCCGTCCAGTATATCACCGCACGGTGGTGGCTCCAGCACCAAGGGTAGAGGTGGTAAGGGTTAAGCCAGTGCCTCCACGTGTGAAGCATCACAAGCATCACGTAAGGCATCATCATGCACCAGCACCAGCTCCTACATGGAGAGATGCCGCTGTCCGCCCTCACCACATCAGATAAGATAATAGTTGTTTGATTAGTTTAGATTATGAAAAGGAAAGGGGAGCCTCACTTACTTGTGTGGTTCCCCTGTTTCAATAGGATAGTTATCGTAGCGGGCATCGCCCGCGTATCGTAGTGGCGTAGCCACGTATCGTAGCGCAGCGTATCGTTCCCGTTCCCGTTCCCGTTAACGTTAACTTAACGTTAAACTTCTTCTCCGAAGAGCGTTGCGCTGGTAGAGCCCGTAATCCTTACCCTTACCAGGTCGCCAATGTGGTGGTTGCCCTTATCGAATACCACCATCTTGTTCTGGCTCGTCCTACCGCATAGTTGCTCACGTGAGCGCTTGCTGTAGCCCTCCACCAGCACCTCAAACTCCTTGCCCTCGTCAGCCTTGTAGCTGATGGCAGACAGCTCGTTCTGCAGGGCAATCATCTCGTTCAGTCTGCGTATCTTCACCTCCTCAGGCACGTCGTCAGGCAGGTGCTTAGAGGCGTAGGTGCCAGGGCGCTCGCTGTATTTGAACATGAAAGCAGAGGCATAGCCCACCTCCCTCATCAGCGACAGCGACATCTGGTGGTCCTCCTCCGTCTCGCTGTGGTATCCCACGAATATATCCGTCGTTATGGCACATTCAGGCACTATGCGCTTAATCGCCTCCACCCTGCCCATATACCACTCACGGGTGTATTTGCGGTTCATCAGTTTCAGAATGCGGTCTGAGCCACTCTGCACAGGCAGGTGTATGTGCTTACACACATTAGGATAGCGTGCAATCACCTCCAGCGTCTCGTCGCTCATATCCTTAGGGTGCGACGTAGTGAAGCGCACCCTCATCTTAGGCACCGCCTCAGCCACCATAGCAAGGAGTTTGGGGAAAGTAATAGACTCACCCCCAACCCCTCTCTTGGAGAGAGGGGAGGAGTATGTATTATCTTCCTGTGATAAAGTAGATGAGACAGTTTGTAATCGTTCCCCTCTCTCCAATAGAGGTGAGGAGTATGCATCTTCTTTCAGCGATGAATTAGTAGAGGACTCTTGTAGTTGTTCCCCTCTCTCCAAGAGTTTCTGCCCCTCGGGAAACGAGGGGATTAGAGGGGAGTTGGTTAGGGGTGAGTCTACCTTATAGGAGTTCACATTCTGCCCCAGCAGAGTCACCTCCTTAAATCCGCGAGCCTCCAGATCCTTCACCTCGCGCATTATGCTCTCCACATCCCTTGAGCGCTCCCTGCCTCGGGTGTAGGGCACTATGCAGTAGTGACAGAAGTTGTTGCAGCCACGCATAATGCTCACGAAGCCCGACAGATGTGAGCCGTGCGCCCTCTGTGGCAACACATCCTTATACGTCTCCGTGGTCGATAGCTCAGTGTCTATGGCGTTCTGTCCCAGTTCGCACTGAGCTATCAGGTCAGGCAGCTGCATATATGAGTCAGGTCCAGCCACCAGGTTAGCGTGGTGGTTCTGTATCAGGTCGTCCTTCACTCGCTCAGCCATACAGCCCAGCACCCCGATGATCAAGCTATGGTTAGCGTTAACGTTCCCGTTCCCGTTCCTGCGCTTGCGCAGGTTATTGAGCGCCTCCAGTCTGTGGTAGATTTTATTCTCTGCATTCTCTCTCACCGAACAGGTGTTCAGGAACACTGCATCAGCCTCCTCCACCGATTCGCACAGCTCATATCCAGCCATCTGCATTATCGATGCCACCACCTCAGAGTCTGCCACATTCATCTGGCAGCCGTATGTCTCTATATATAGTTTCTTCATTTCGCCTGCAAAGGTACAAAAACGAGAGCAAAGCACAAAATAAATCTTGTTTATTTTTGCTTTGCCGAGTGCTGACACCTTGTCTCCCAAGAGACCAAGGTACAAAAACGAGAGCAAAGCACAAAATAAATCTTGTTTATTTTTGCTTTGCCAAGTGCTGACACCTTGTCTCCCAAGAGACCAAGGTACTAAAAATATGTCAAACTAACAAAAAAGACTGCAACCAGCCTTAGCCGATTGCAGTCCAACCTAAATTGCGCGTCTCAAATTTACTCGCAGAGCGAGTTAGAGGTGACTAACGCAACTGGAGGTAGTCAGTATAGTACAGATTGCCGTTAGTATAGCGTTGATGATAACGCTCCAATTCTTCTTTGCTTCTTCAGACATAACTTTTTACTTTTTACTTTTTATTTTTTACTTTTAAAAGCGAAGCCCCATT
>DEJW01000039.1 GCA_002353585.1 Prevotellaceae bacterium UBA2738
AACCCAGTTACGAAGACTCAGCCTTAAAAGCAAGCCCCTCAATGGGGCTTCGCTTTTAAAAGTTCAATGGTTTTAAGACAAAAACATAAAAAACCCCTGTCAAGGGCATAAGTCTTTCAGACTCTCGCAGCCCTTCAAGTCACATGGCCTTTATGAGCAAGCTCCTAAGTCCATGCCCCTTGCAGTCCTGCACCTTCCTAACGTCAGGTTATGACCTTGCCAGGAAAAACATTAAAAAACCACCATGAGGAGTGTGTAATCTTTGTTTTTCAGGCTTTGAAAAAGCCGGGGGTTTTCCATGATGAGATAGAAATCCCTGAAAGGGTAACGATATCAGTGATAAGACTGTCTGGAAGCTTGCTTACAAGCAGGATTATTGCTCATAGCGTTAAGAACTCGATAGAGTTTCTATCTCAGAAATGGGGTTTTTATGGTTTTTGTTAAAATAAAAATTTCTAACTACTAAAATCAAAAGTTATGTCTGAACAAGCGAAAAAGAATTGGAGCGTTATCATTAACGCCATACTAACGGCAATCTGTACTATACTGACTACCACCAGTTGCGTGAGTCACCTTTAGGTGACAAAGGACTAAGTTATAAGCGTGATGGGCAGACCCTCAATTGAGAGCCTGCCCATTTTCTTTTGCACCTTTTGCACCTTTTGCACTTTGAAATTATCCCCCCACAGCGCCACAAGGCGCTTTTTTTGAAGTAAAGTTTTATTACCTGTCTCTCCAGAATGTAGGGGTGAAGATTATGAGCACAGAGAAAATCTCAAGACGTCCCATAAGCATGAGGATGGAACATACCCACTTGGCAAAATCAGGGAGTTCGTTCCACGACATGGTGGGACCTATCTCCATGCCCAGCGTAGGTCCGACATTACTCAGCGTGGAGATGGTGATGGTTATGGCGTTGGTGTTATCGACTCCTGCTGCTATCATGGCAAAGGCACAGATGATGCACAGCAGACAATAGACGGAGAGGAATGCAAGCAGCGTAACTCTTCGCTGCATGGGCACGTTTGTGCCTGCAAACCTCAAAGGCAAGACTGCCTTGGGGTGGAGCATCTGACGGAACTCATTGCGTATGACCTTGAGCAGCATGACACACCTCACGCTCTTGAATCCGCCTGAGGTGCTGCCTGCACAGGCTCCCATGAACATACACACGGCGAGCACCACCCACGTGACATGAGGCCATAGGGCTGCATTATCGTTGAACAGTCCTGTGGTGGTCATAAATGACACGACCTGATAGATGCCACAACGGAAGGCATACTCGAGGTCGTAGTGGTTGCGCGTGACGAGCATATAGGTGATGAATGCCGTGAAGATGGCAACCATGAGACAATAGAACTTGAGTTCGGAATTGCTGAAGAAACCACGGAAATCGCCTCTTATGACTGCCCTGTAGAGCAACACGAAGTTTATGCCTGAAAGGAAGCAGAACAGCGTGCTGACATACTCTAATGCTGGCGAATGGAAATACTCTATACTCATATTATGGGTGGAGAATCCGCCTGTGGCAATGGTGGTCATGGCGTAGTTGACGCTGTCAAACCAGTCCATGCCCAAGAGCTTGAAACTTACGAAGCAGGCTATGCTGAGGGTGAAGAAGATGGTCCAGATGGATTTTGCCGAGGTGGACAGCTTGGGGTGCAGCTTCGACTTCATCGGTCCTGTAGCCTCTGCTGCAAAGACTTTTACCGAACCTCCCACGAGCGAGGGCAATACGGCTATGGTGAAGAACACTATTCCCAGACCGCCTATCCACTGCGTGAAGGAACGCCAGAAGAGTATGCCGTGGGGCAGGCACTCCACATCATCGAGTATGGTGGCGCCTGTGGTGGTGAATCCTGAGATGGTTTCAAAATAAGCGTTGGTGAAATTGGTTATATAGCCCCCAAGCATGAAGGGCAGTGAACCAAAGAGACTGAACACGCTCCACGACAGCGTGACCACAAGGAATGCCTCGCGACGTCTCATCAGACTGTCTGTCTTTCTGCCTACATAATGCAACACCACAGCGGCTACCATCGTAATGACGATGGAAACGGCGAATGGCAACAGGTCTGACTCCCTATACCACACCGAAACGCCGAGACATATAAGCATGAAGAGCGATTCGAGCACTAAGAGCGAACCTAATATTTTGCTGATAAGGCGATAGTTCATATCAGTTGAAAAGTTTCTCGATGCGTTTTACCTCAGTGTTATGACAGAACACCATCACGATGTCGCCTGCCTCTATCTGTGTGCCACCCGTGACGAGCATTCCCTCGCCGTCGCGCACCAGTCCACCGATAGTGCATCCTGCAGGTAAGGAGAGTTCAAAGATTTTCTTCTTGGTTATGGGCGAACCCTTCTGCGCCGTAAACTCAGCCACATCGGCACGTGCCTGCATGAGGAAGCGCACATTGGTGGCACTGCCCTCGAGCATCATCTCGTAGATGCGTGAGGCTGCTATTGCCTTCTTATTGATTATGGTGCCTATATCGAGACTCTCAGCCATGTCGATATAGTCCACATTCTCAACCACGGCAACGGTCTTGCGCACACCTATGCGCTTGGCTGCCAGACAGGCAAGGATATTGGTCTCGCTATTGCCTGTGAGCGCCACGAATGCCTGGGTATTGCGTATGCCTTCCTCAAGGAGCAGCGAGGTGTCGCGTGCATCGCCGTTAATGACGAGCTCACCCTTGCCAGGCAACAGGTCGTTGAGTTTTTCGCAACGCTGGGGGTCTATCTCTATTATCTTGGTGTGCATGTATTCAGGCATGGTGTGGACGGTGCGCAGGGCACATTTTCCGCCACCCATAATCATGACGTTGCTCACATCGGTATAGTCTTCCTTGCCCACCATCTTGCGTACGTAAGGTATGTAGTCGCGGGTGGTCATGAAGTACGCCATATCATAGAGTTCGAGGGTGTCGTTACCACCTGGTATGATGGTCTCGTTGCCACGTTTGATAGCCACCACATGATATGGCTCGGTGGCTCCACACACCTCCTTGAGCGGACGGCGCAGTATGTGACAGTTCTCTCTGAGCTTTATGCCAAGCATAATCAGGGCACCACCGTGCACATCCCACCGCTGGCGCACCCACGACATCTTCAGTCCGTTGATGATATCCTGGGCTGCAAGCATCTCAGGGTATATGACTGAGTCGATACCCATCTTCTTCAGCGTGCTCTCGTTCTTGGGCGAAGCATATTCGTAATCCTCCACCTTTGCCACCGTCTGCTTGGCACCTAAGGACTTGGCTATGCCACAGGCACACATGTTAACCTCCTGGTCGTTGGTAACGGCTATGAACAGGTCGGCATTCTGCGTGTCTATGGCACGCAGCGCCTTGATGCTTATGGGCGATGCCTCAAACGAGAGTATGTCTAAGTCTTGTCCCAGACTCTCCAGTGCCTCGGCGTCCTCATCGACTATGATGATATCCTCACTACTGTTGCGACTAAGCAGCGATGCGAGGTATTTGCCTACGGCCTGTGCACCTGCTATGATTATTTTCATTTTTTTAAGGTGTTGTTTTTTTAGGAGTTAAAGGGAGTTAGAGGGACGCTCCTTTTCAATAGTTGAGTTTATTTCTTCGGGGTCTATGCCCACCATGTGTTGCAGCTGCGACACGGTGCCATGCTCGACGAACGTGGTAGTAGGCATACCCAGACGCGTTACCTCAGGATGCATGCCATGGGCTGACAGGTATTCGAGCACTGCAGAACCCAGTCCACCGTCCTTCACTCCGTCTTCAACGGTTATGACGTGCTGGCATGTCTGTCCCACATAGTCCAGTATGTCGGTATCTATCGGCTTGAGGTATCTCATATCGTAATGCACCACATGGCGTTGTGTCTCCTCGCTCAGCATGGAGAGTGCCTTCTGCACGTTATTGCCTATGGCGCCGATAGAGAGCACGGCAATCTCTCGTGCATCGCCGTCGAGAGTCTCAGGTGTCACTCTCCTACCCTTGCCCACCTCTAACGGCTCGAGCGGACACTGCCAGTCAACTTTCACGCCTCGTCCGCGTGGATAACGTATGACCACTGGTCCCTGATTGGGCAGCTGGGCTGTGTACATCATCTTGCGCAGTTCGTGCTCGTTCATCGGGGCACAGATGGTGAGGTTAGGTATGGGTCGGAGGGCTGCAAGGTCGAAGGCTCCGTGGTGTGTGGCACCGTCTTCGCCCACTATGCCTGCACGATCAAGACACATCACCATGTTGAGCTTGGCAATCGCCACATCGTGTATTATATTGTCGTAGGCACGTTGTGAGAATGCGCTGTATATGTTGCAGAACGGTATGAGCCCCTCTTTAGCCATGCCAGCTGAAAAGGTCACGGCATGTCCCTCGGCTATGCCCACGTCGAAGGCGCGGTCAGGCATGGCTGCCATCATTATGTTGAGCGAGCATCCTGTAGGCATGGCTGGCGTAACACCCACTATCTTGGGGTTCTTCTGTGCCAGTTCGAGCAGGGTATTGCCAAACACATCCTGATATTTGGGTGGGAGGTTGTCACTTGACTCCGTTATGCGCTCGCCTGTCTCTGCATCGAATTTGCCTGGCGCATGCCATATCGTGGCTGCCTGCTCGGCGGGCTTGTAGCCCTTGCCCTTGACGGTGTGTATGTGTAAGAGCTTAGGACCTTTCATGCCCTTCAGCTGGCGCAACACTCTCACCATCTCCTTGACGTTGTTGCCGTCAACAGGTCCGAAATAGCGTATGTTCATGCCCTCAAAGACGTTAGCCTGAGGCGACAGGGCTGCCTTCAGCGCATTGCCCAGACGGATGGTCTTCTTACGGGTTGCCTCGTCAAGCCATCCGCGGCTTCTCAGCCATGTGGCTATGTTGTTACGCCATTTGTTGTATGACTCGTTGGTGTTCAAGGACAGCAGATACTGCTTCATGCCCCCCACGCTACGGTCAATGGACATATTGTTGTCGTTGAGTATTATCAGCAGGTCGTTAGGCGAAGAGGAGACGTTGTTCAGACCCTCGTAGGCCAGTCCGCCACTCATAGAGCCATCGCCTATGACAGCCACCACATGGCGCTCCTCGCCCTGCAGTTTGTCAGCCACAGCCATTCCTAATGCTGCGCTGATGCTGTTAGAGGCATGACCACACGTGAAGGTGTCATACTCACTCTCAGCAGGACAAGGGAACGGATGGAGTCCACCCAACTTTCTGTTGGTGTTGAATGTCTCACGTCGGCCCGTGAGTATCTTATGGCCGTAAGCCTGATGGCCCACGTCCCACACTATGCGGTCGTAAGGGGTGTTATACACATAGTGCAGTGCCACCGTCAGTTCTATCACACCAAGGCTCGAGGCAAGGTGACCAGGGTTAACGGACAGCTCCTTCACTATGTCGTCACGCAGTTCACTGCAAATATCCGGCAAGACCTCCACATCCATTTTGCGCAGGTCAGCCGGATATTCTATTTTATTTAAATATTTGTAATCCAATGTTACTTTACGTTTCCTACCTTGATAAGATATTCAGCTATCTGCACAGCGTTGAGTGCAGCTCCCTTCTTAATCTGGTCGCCAGAGAGCCAGAAGGTAAGACCGTTGTCGTTGGCAAGGTCTTCGCGCACTCTGCCTACATACACATCGTCCTTGCCTGCTGTGTAGAGAGGCATTGGGTAAGGCAGTCCCTGCATAGTCTCCTTAGTAGGGTCAGGATTAGCCTTAGCGCCCACCTTCTTAGGGTCGTCGATGAGGGTCACGCCCTGAGCGTTGCGCAGTGCCTCTTGAGCAGCCTCTACGGAAATCTTTTCCTCAGTCTCAATCCATACAGCCTCAGAGTGAGCGCGGAGCGAAGAGATACGTACGCACATAGCTGAACAGCGAGCGTCGGTGTGCATAATCTTCTTAGTCTCGTTGAACATCTTCATCTCCTCCTTGGTGTAGCCGTTGTCCTGGAACACGTCAATCTGAGGAATCACGTTATAGGCAAGCTGGTAGGCAAACTTGTTAACGGTAGGCTGCTGGTCGTTAGCCAGTTCCTTATACTGCTGCTTCAACTCAGCCATGGCAGCTGCTCCAGCACCTGATGCTGACTGGTAAGAAGCGATGTGAATGCGCTTGATGTGAGACAGTTTCTCTAATGGTTGCAGACAAACCACCATCATGATAGTGGTGCAGTTAGGGTTGGCTATGATGCCACGAGGACGGTTAAGCGCATCCTCAGCGTTACACTCAGGCACCACCAGAGGCACATCGTTGTCCATGCGAAAAGCGCTTGAGTTGTCAATCATCACTGCACCATACTTGGTGATGTCATCGCAGAACTCCTTTGAAGTGCCTGCGCCAGCTGATGTGAAGGCTATGTCAACATCCTTGAAGTCGTCGTTATGCTGAAGCAGTTTCACCTCATATTCCTTACCACGGAAGGTGTATTTGGTGCCAGCAGAACGCTGTGAGCCAAACAATACCAGTTCGTCAAGTGGAAAATTTCTTTCATCAAGTACACGGAGAAACTCCTGTCCTACTGCGCCTGATGCGCCTACAATTGCTACTTTCATCTTTGTTAGTATTTTCTTTTTTCGTTTGAATTCGTTTATATTTGCTTGCAAAAGTACAAAAAAATGTGTAAACATTAGCATATTTCAGTTTTTTTTTGCACCTTTGCAGTGAAAATGTCAGGACTACTCCCCATATCAAGTCCAACGATAGCTTTTTTCGTTGTGCTATTGATAATACTCATCGCCCCAATAGTGATGAGCAAATTTCGCATACCCCATATCATAGGAATGGTGTTGGCTGGTGTCATCATAGGCAGATATGGCTTTAACATACTTGAGCGTGACTCATCATTCGAACTATTCGGGCGCGTAGGCTTGCTCTATATCATCTTCCTTGCAGGACTGGAGATGGACCTCGAGGGACTGAAGCAGCACCTCAGACATGTGGGCATATTCGGATTGCTCACCTTCCTCGTACCATTCTCTATTACCTACGTAGCAGGCATTACCATACTGGGCTATAGTCCGCTTGCCACCATGCTGCTATCATGTATCATGGCATCAAACACGCTCATAGCCTACCCCATCGTGGCACGTTACGGTTTGCAGAAGCATAACGTAACCACCCTATCCGTAGGTGCCTCCATGCTCTCACTGTTCACCTCGCTCGTAGTGGTAGCCGCTGTGGCTGGTTCACATAGTGCTGGAGGGGAATGGCATTTCTGGCCAGTATTTGTCATAAAACTCACTGCCTACTGCATGGCAATGCTTTATGTAATACCCCACCTCACGCGATGGTTCCTGAGACGATACAGCGATGCCGTCATGCAGTATATCTTCGTTATGGCGATGATGTTTATGAGTGCAGCCAGCTGCGAGATGATAGGCATAGAGGGCGTTGTGGGAGCATTCATCAGCGGACTTATTCTCAACCGCTTCATACCAACCATGTCGCCACTGATGAACCGCATAGAGTTCATAGGCAACGCACTCTTCATACCTTATTTTCTTATAGGTGTGGGAATGCTAATCAATATACGACTCATGATGCAGACAGAAGTGCTCTTCATCGTCATGGTCATAGTAATAGTAGGCACACTGGGTAAGGCACTCGCATCATACATATCATGTCTGCTCTTTCGTCTGTCGTGGCTTGACGGACATTTCATGTTCGGACTCACCTCAGCCCATGCAGCGGGCTCTATAGCCATGGCAATGATAGGTGTTAGCATGGCTAAGGCTGACGGCAGCGGTTATATCGTTGACGACGGCATGATGAACGGCGTAGTAATGATGATACTCTTCACATGCATCATCTCAACCATCATCACTGAAAACTCAGCCCGTGCGCTCGTACTTAGGGAGGAAAAGAACAAACTCTCAGACCATCACCGTCTGGACAGTAAATTCGACGACGAGAAAATACTTATACCAGTCAAGTATCCAGAAACCTGCGACACCCTCATGCACCTCGCTATTATGATGCGCAACCGTGAACTAAATCGCGGACTAATAGCCCTAAACGTGGTGTATGACGATGAGGATGCTGAAACCAACCAGCGCAAGGGACAGCAGCTGCTCAAGCATGTAACCCAGACAGCCAACGCTGCCGATGTAAGGATACAGACACAGGTGCGACTTGCCACCAACATAGGCAACGGCATAAAGCATGCGTTCAAAGAGTATGACTGCTCAGAGATAATACTCGGCGTGCACCTTCATCCCAACTCAAAACGAGTGTTCTGGGGTGAGTTTGCCCAGAGCGTGTTCAATAACCTCTCACGACAGATTATCATTGCCCGTTGCGGACAGCCTTTCTCAACCCTCAGGGCAATACAGGTGGCAGTGCCATCGAGGGCAGAATATGAGCCAGGCTTCTACCGCTGGCTCGAAAGACTGTGTCGCCTTGCCAAGGCTTTGGAGTGCAAGATTGTGTTCCATGCCACCACCACCACCAATAAACTGATACAACAATACATAGTGCATCGTCATTCTTATGTCAGGGCTGAATATATAGAAATGGCGAAGTGGATAGGACTGAGAGACGTAGCAGCAAATACCCCTGACGACCACATGCTCGTAATAGTCACTGCACGTCAGGGCACCGTATCATATAAGGCTGCTATTGACAAACTGCCAGAAGAGATTACCGAATACTATCATGGCACCAACCTCATGATCATCTTCCCTGACCAGTACGGTCCCGCTCCTGAGGAACTCACCTTCACCTCCATACAGCATAAGGAGCAGGTATCAGCATACCAAGAACTCAAAAATTGGTGGCATAAATTCAAGACAGGCAAAGTGTCATTATAGCATATTTATACACTTATCTGACTGCTCATAACTGAACCCCCTCTGCATGGCAAAACGAAGGAGTTTCATACGTTTTTCATAGTCGTTAGCATACTTGAGACTCTTCTCTTTATTTTGAAGCAGAGGCAGTAGCACGGATTCGAAATCTTCGTTCGCTACATCATCAAGCAAGGGCTCATAAACCTCACGCGGAATATGCTTGAAATACAGAGCCTGCTCTACCTTGCGCCTGCCCCAACGATTATACTTTATTTTATCGTTGATGAAGAATCTGGCGTAGCGTTCTTCGTCAATATACTTTTCCTTAACCAGATAACTTATCACCTCTCTCTGCGTTGCCTCGTCCACCTGCCAACGCTGCATCCGCCTGAGCATATCATCCTTGCAGTGTTCGGCACGAGCACAAACAGCGGTAAGTTTGGATATGATTTGTTCTTGGGTCATTTTTCCTTAGAATTTCGTTCCTGCAGTGACGATTTCGATTTGTTCATCAGCTGTGGTGGGGATGTCAGAGAGTTGATTATTATAGGACACTGGGATGAGGTCTATCTTAGTGGTGTGACGAGCAGGGTGATAAGGTACGGGAACCTTGGTGCGCTTGACGGTGTATAGAGGATCAGTGGTGCGCAGACGGAGGTTGCCACCGAGGGTTGACTTTATGACGAGGTGGTTTATCCTACCATCGCGCCACTGGAGCTTTACTATCTCGAAACCTCCACGAGCACGCAGTCCTGTAACGCAACCTTCCTTTGCCCACTCATCAGGGATGGCAGGCAGGATATGAATGGCGCCGTCATGACTCTGTACAAGCATCTCGGCGATACCTGCACAACAGCCGAAATTGCCGTCTATCTGGAATGGCGGATGTGCATCGAACATATTGGCGTAGGTACCTCCGTCAGGGTCTTTCATTGAGGCGTTAGGGCTCTTGAGTTTTAACTGATTCTTGATGAGTTGGAGTGCATGGTTGCCATCGTGCTGACGTGCCCACTGACACACTTTCCAACCCATAGACCAACCACGTGAGGCATCGCCTCGACCTATAAGCGACTTGCGCACTGCCCTGAATAGTTCAGGAGTAGAGTAAGGCGAGATAAGATTGCCAGGAAAGGCACCCCAAAGATGAGAGATATGACGGTGAGAACTATACTCCTGATCCCAATCCTGCAACCACTCCTGCAACTGTCCGTATCTGCCTATCTTCATAGGAGGAAGTTGGGCACGAAGGGCATCAAGGCTATCGGCAAAGGCTGCATCGATGGAGAGTTCACGGGCAGCCTGGGCTGTGTTACGCAGGAGGTCAAAGATGAGTTGGTTGTCCATCGTAATACCAGAAAAGACGGCACAATTCTGTTTCTTACCAGTCTTCTCGTCTATATAACTGGCTATACCTGGGTGATTCTCAGGTGACACAGATGGTCCTGCCACCATATAACCGCTGACAGGGTCGCGATAGAGATAGTCTTGGAAAAACTGTGAGGCACCCTTCATCACGGGATAATACTCTCGCAGAAAATTCTTATCGCCAGTGAAGAGCCAGTGTTCCCACAGATGTGAACAGAACCACGCTCCACCAGTAGGCCAGATGGCAGCAATATGATTATCTACCGCTCCAGTAGCACGCCACAAGTCGGTGTTATGATGAAGAACCCATCCACGAGCACCATACATCTTGCGGGCTGTCTCCTGACCAGAGATGCTTACTTCCTTGACCATCTTGAGGAATGGCTCATGACACTCTGAGAGGTTGGTGACCTCAGCAGGCCAGTAGTTCATCTCAACGTTGATGTTGGTGGTGTATTTTGAGTCCCAGGCAGGATATTGTCTCGCATCAGGATTCCATATACCTTGCAGATTGGCTGGCTGCGTATCGGGTTGTGAGGAAGAGATGAGCAGATAGCGTCCGAACTGGAAATACAAAGCCACAAGAGAGGGGTCGTGAGAGGTGGAAAATTCCCTAATGCGCGTCTCTGTATCCTTAGCTGCCTGAATGGAATCACATCCAAGGTCGAGAGTGACGCGATTAAACATCTTCTTATACTTCCACGTATGGTCGTAGAGTGCACGCTCATGATAGTTAGTATGATACTGACCATAGTTAAATGTCTTCACCTTTTTACTGAAAGCATCCATATAGTATGCAGCTTTCTCCTTAGCACTTGCAAAACCATTAGCAAACCCTGTGAAGTTTGTACCCATACTAATTATCATAGAGATACCCTTATCATCTTGTATGAAACGTACGAGGGTATAGCATTCTACCTTGTTTGCCACATGCTCCATAGAATCCTTAACAAGAGAACTCTTAATGACAATCATTGAAGGGTCGCCCTTTTCAATATCTATCTTCACACGATCATTCTTCTCTGGCGCAAGAAACTTAAACTTAGGCGTAAGCACATCCTTCTCCTTTATGGGGTTGATGTATTTGCCCTTCTTTTTTGCCGTGAGGCGCACAAAGATAATCTTATCAATGAAAGAAGAGAAATATGTACGCTCGTAGGTTATGCCGTTGCAGTCGTATGATACACCAGCCGTAGCGGTAGAGAGGTCTAACCAACGACGATAGTTTGTATAGGAAGAATGTCCGAAAGTTAGTAGAAGTCTGCCTACAGACTCATAAGCCATACCGTGCCCAGTCTTGTCAATGTCAGCAACAATATTCTGCAAGGCAAGTTTCTGGGCACCTATATATCCCTCTACAGTACCCTGCGCTATAAGGTCACGCATTTCTTGCAGATGTGGCAAGCAGTTAGCGTTGTAGTTGTTGTAAGGACTACCACTCCAGAAGGTGTCTTCGTTGAGTTGCAGGGTGTCGGTCTCCACACTGCCTGAAATCATAGCCCCTATCCTACCATTGCCGATAGGTAGTGCCTCCTCCCAATACTGAGCAGGACGGTTATACCACAAGGTGAGGTCGTCAGCAGCATGGGTTGGCGACGTTACACAAACGAGCGCAAGGAGTGTAGCAGTAGCACCCTTGTTGTTCAGGAATTTGGAGATGTTCATCTTGTTAATAGCTATTATCAGTAGGAAATAAGCAACCGCTTGCAACCAGAGAGTAAGCCATTCACCTATGCAGTCTCCCAAAAGGGCTCCCATAGAGTTCATACGTATGAAACCACGAATGGCAAAAGTGCTGGGGAAGAGATAAGAAACGCCCTGCCAGAAGGGAGGCATACTGCTCTGTGGCCAACTGACACCGCTGAGAAAGAGCAGAGGCAAAGAGGTAAAGACAACAACTAGCATGACACTCTCACGATAGGAAACAAGGTTGCCCATAAACATGGCAAAGAACACACACGCCACAAGATAAGGCAGAAGGAGCATGAAGAGATCGAGGGCATGCACCAGACTCACAAAACCGAAAATGTGGGGCACGATGAGCGTAATCCACGCAAGCATGACAGCAAAGATAAGGAAATAGGCGGTAGCACGACCAAGGAGTTCAGCCAGAGGCGTGGGAGCAGGCTCGTCTTTAGACTGATAGAGCAATTCTCTTCTCGTGCCTGCCAACATGCCCACACCAAGTAGCAGCGCCTGTTGGATAATCAGCACGAGCACAGCAGGAAGGATGAAGTTGCCGTAGCCACCAGTGACATTGAAGATAGGCACTTCGTCAAACTCCAGTGGATGAATGGCAACAGCCTCGTCGCGCATGGTAATCTTAGGCTGCATTCTGCGTTGCAACTTACTCCACATCTCAATGTTCACCTTATTCACCGTCTGGTAGATAGCCTTGTAGTTGAGCAGGTAACTCATGTCGCAATATAAGCCTACATGAGTCTGTTCGCCCCTGACGGACTTCAGTTCGAAGTCACGAGGGAAATAAACCACGCCATAAGCCTCGCCGTGACCAATAGCATCCCTACCCTCCATAATGCTACGGCATTGCATGGCTACGCAGACATCAGGTGAGGAATCTATTTTGCGAATATACTCGCGACTGAGTGAGGTATGAGAATCGTCGACCACTACTATGGGCACCTCACGTGTCACCTCATTATTATAAATCCATGAATATAGCAAAGGATAGACCAAAGGCAGGAATAGGAAGAACAACATCACGCCCTCATCCTTTAGGATGGTCTTGAATTCGGATACTATGTAATCAAAATACGTCATGCCTGATATCCAAATTCGTTAACTGCCCTACGCATACGTCTCATAACCAGCAGTGGCAGGAGGGCAAAGAGTATGAGCATTAGAATATGTGCTATAGCGTCAGAGAGTGGATAGGTATTGAACACGCACAACTGATAGATGAGGTAATAATGACGCATAGGGAATATCCATGCAATAGCCTGCAGGGGTGAGTCCATAGCAAAGACGGGAAAGGCAACACCAACCATAGAGAAACTGAGCACGGCGAGCAGTGAGCACACACTCATAGACATGCGTAAGGATGGTATGAGACCATAGAGGAAAACAGCAAAACCCTGAGCACCAAGTACGCCGAGAAGAGCCAAGAGCATGAGTCGCCATTCGCCACCAGGAGCGGGAAAATGGAGTATGCCAAACATGTATGACATAGACACAAACATAATGAGGCTGAAGGTGAGAGTCTGAGGCAGGAGTTTGCCATACACCGCCTTGAATATATTATTATCGGCTGTGGCGAGCCACTCTTTATGTCGGTCAAACTTTACCTCGGTACCAAGAGAATAGGTGGTAAGCAGGAAGATGAAGAGCATAAACATGGCAGGAACAAAGGCTGCACATAGGAACAACTGATAGTTTACCCATGGATTGCCTATCATGTGCATATCGAGGGAGATGGGCTGAAGGTAAGCTGTTATCTGCTCGGGGGTGAATCCACGTGCTCGCATAGTGGTGCGCCCCACTCCAGCGTTTGCAAGTGTGCACATGGTCTTCATATCCTTAAAGAGTAAAGCGCCTACAGTGATTGATGTGTTGGTGTAATAGACCGACATGCGGGGCTGGCGACCACTAATAATGTCGCTGGTAAGATGTTGGGGAAAATAGACAAAGCCATAAATCTCATTACGCTGAATGGCACGACGAGCGTCATCAACGGTGGGATAATGTGCCACGACATGAGAATTCTGGAAGGAGTCTATCATCCTGGTGAGTCGGCGTGTGGTGGAGGTGTTGTCATCATCCACTATGCCAATGGGCATATTGAGAGGCTGGCCCTGATCCATGAGCGAAGTAAAGAAAACCGTCACAAACAACGGCAGCACCACCATACACATAACGTATATGGGATAGCTGAGAATAATCTTTATCTCACGCTTGAATACTGCAACCAAAGGACCTGCCATCACGCTTCAGCTACTTGATAATAACCGACATGCCTGGGCGCAGACCGTCGAACTTCTTGACAGGACGAGCCTTGACCTCGAAGGTCTTCATATCATACTGTCCGTTTGACTTAGTAGCTTTCCATGTAGCGTAACTGCCTTCATCCTTTATGGAATAGACCTTCAACTCTATCTCTTTATTAAAAGCAGGTACGAAAGCCTTGAGCACGTCGCCGAGTTTCAAACCGTTGAGTTGGTCTTCACGCATATTGAATGTGCCCCAGATATCATTCATGATAGAGATAGTCATAATAGGACTACCTGAACCAAGTAGTTCGCCCACCTTAGGATAGATAGTGCTAACCTCGCCGTCCATCTGTGCCACCTGTACAGTTTCTTTTCGGTAGGAGTTGACCTCGTTCACGGCACCCTTAGCAGAGTTTACCTGAGCCTGAGCAGCGGCTTTCTCTTCGCGACGGGCACCATTCTGAGCCATGTCATACTGACTCTTGGCGGCCTTTTCCTGTGCCTCGTATGCCTTATAGCTGGCATAAGCCTCATCACGCTTCTGTTCGCTCACCACGCCTTCGTCAAAAAGACGCTGCACACGCTCATAAGACTTCTTGGCAATATCGAGTCCTGCCTTAGCTTGTTGCCAAAGTTCGAAGGCACCTTGTATCTGTTCCTTACGGGCACCAGCACGAGCCATATCGCTCATAGCCGTAGCAGCATCCTCCATACCCCTAACCTGCTGAGCTTTAGCCTCTACCTCGGGAGCATCGAGAATGGCAAGGGTATCGCCAGCATGAACGTAGTCGCCTTCCTTGACGAGCAGACGGAGCACACGTGAGGGCACCTTACTTGATACACGATATTCTTCAACGTCTATCTGACCTTGTATCACCTCTTCCTCACTGCCGATGGTGAAGAAACCTATCAATCCAACGATGAAAGCCACAACAGAAAAAGCTATCAGGGCTATTATCACACTCCTATGTTGTTTCTTATTTTCCATATATACTTTTTTTCTACCACTAACTTAACAGATTCTCTAATTCCTTCCTAACGCTTTCTGCTGAGCTATCTCGCTGAGTTTTACGTCTATCTCAGCATCTATCTTCTGCGTTCTTGCCTTGAGCCAAGCTGTCTGTGCCGACATAACATCGGTAGTGTTCATAACGCCCTCCTTGAAACCTATGTTAGCACATCTCAGGTTTTCCTCGGCACTCTGTATGTTTTTCTTTGCCGTAATGAGTTTCTTATTTGCCTCACGCACTTTAAAGTTACTCTGCGCCACTTGCAGTTCTATCATGTCGTGGGCTTCGTCATAAGTGAGCTGGGCAAGGTTTGTAGCACACTTGGCAGCTCTTATCTTATACATATTCTCACCCCAGTCTAACACAGGCACCCTGACAGCCACGCCCACATTAAACGAGCCCTTAAACTTGCGTTCAAAACCGTTATAAACGCTTGGGTTGGTGAATATGGCGCCTCCCATCAGTGCCAGTTGGGGCAGATAGGCTGCACGAGCTATCTTTGTCTTCTGCCGGCTTATTTCTATAGCGTCATTGAGTAATTTGAGTTCACGACGACGCTCATACACCTGTTCGTCATTCTCTTCGTTGACCACTGCCACGTCAACATCTTCTTTCTGTTCATCAACAAGGGTAATGTCGGAATTAACGTCCATACCACACTTCTGACAAAGGTACATCCGAGCAAGGGTGAGAGCGTTATCAACCTTAGTCTTCGACATCTCTGCCTCGTTAAGTGCTACATCAACCCTAAGTCCATCGGCTCTGGTAGCTACTCCCTCTCTTATCATCTTATGCACATCATCGTCAAGTTTCTGCACAAGGGCAAGATAGTCGGTGGCAAGCATCTGCTTATGGCGAAGTGAAACGACCAGCCAGTATGCATTGTCAACCTCATAGGTAATATTACTCTCTTTCTCTTCTATCTGAGTGCCAGCCATACGTTCTGTGATGTCGGCTATCTTGTTACTGGCTGTAATGACGCCACCCATAAAGAGTGGTTGGGTGAGCACTGCCGATGCCACAAACATATGGTGCGTGTTGGTAGAGAATGCATCGGTTATCTGTCTGCCCAGTTCGTTGCCGTATGTCTCCAACGACGTTGCCATTGATGGTCCCACAGTCTGCATTATGGTTATGAGGTCATTGGCTGTTTGTGGTGAGATTTTTCCTGCCATTGCAAGACGCTGCAGGTTGGCTCCTAAGTCGGTCATCCCCTGCCCTATAGCACCAGATGCCGTAGTGCCCATAGTGGAGAGCATATTCTTTTGGGCATCGCTGAGCAGAGACAACTCACGTGAGGAATACATGTAACCACCTGCGAGGTCAACATGAGGCAGGTAGAGAGTACGTGCTGCTTTGCGGGCATTCTTTGCCATCTCTTGTTTTACCCTTGACATGCCTATCTGCTTATTTCCTGCTAACGCCCTTGCCCTACACGTATCGAGTGAGAGCACCTCTGCCGACATACCATCGGCAACGGCATAAAGGAATATAACCAGTATGTATATAAGTCTTTTCATAAAAAGAATTCTTCGTCGCTACTCTCTGTTTGCTTTCTTGTTTATGATGAATTGTATGTGTTTGAATATTGTTATTATCAGACCGTAGTGTTTCACCATAATGCTGAAACGCTCTTGCAATGATTTTCTGTGATTCTTGATGGACATTCCGCCAGCAAGGAAATCACACACCACAGCGTGCATATTGTATAGTTCCAAATGACGTTTGTCGGCTTCTTTCATTACTTTTATACACCAGTCTACGTCAGACGAGAGTTCGTATTTAAGGTCGAAGGGTATCTTTCGGGCTATGTCAGTTCTGACGTAGAATGCCTGATGACACACCATCATGCCGTTTTGAAATGACTTCCAATTGAGCACCTCTGGAGGGTCATGCTCTCGTTTGCCGACATACCTGTTTGTGGCATCAACTATATTGGTGTCGCCGTATATCACAGCAGGGAGCTCATCCTTTGTCTGTACCTGCTCAGCTATATCCTTCAGTGTATCAACAGAATGCAACGTGTCTCCAGCATTGAGAAAGAGTACGTAGTCGGGCTGTGCCTTTTGCAATCCTTTGTTCATGGCATCATAGAGTCCCTTGTCTCTCTCTGATGTTATGCTGTATTCCACACCACACTTGCTGTTATGTCTGAATTGTTCAGCCACAGCAATGGTATTGTCTGTGGAGGCACCATCAATTATGATGTGGTGGATGCCTTTCCAAGTCTGGTTAGCAACACTGTCGAGCGTACGCCGAATCACATTTTCAGCGTTATACGTACAAGTTATTATGCAGAAGCGTATCGTGTTCAACTCTATATATTAATATATACCTTAAAATCTAACTTGCAAAGTTATAAAATATTATTGAATTAACAAAGTTTGACGTGATATTTTGTCATTTTGTCATCCTTGTGTGTCACTATGGCATTATAGTCTGATATGGTACGAGGTTTGAAAAAACTGAGAATTGACAATCGAACCATAAAAAAGAAAGGAGTTAGAAATGATGATGAACCAAGAACAACAAATGAGTGGCAAAGAGGCTCTGAGCAAATTCTGCAAGAACCTTGTTGCTGATGCCAAGAGCGGAAAACTTGATCCCGTTATTGGCAGAGACGACGAAATACGTCGTGTGTTACAAATTCTGTCACGCCGAACCAAGAACAACCCTATACTGATAGGCGAACCTGGTACAGGTAAGACGGCTATTGCTGAGGGACTGGCACAGCGTATAGTGCGCGGTGATGTGCCTGAGAACCTGAAGGAAAAGGAAATCTATACCCTCGACATGGGTGCCCTCGTGGCTGGTGCCAAGTATAAGGGTGAGTTTGAGGAGCGACTGAAGGGCGTAATCAACGGCGTAATAGAGTCGCAAGGCAAGATTATCCTCTTCATCGACGAGATTCACACCCTCGTGGGTGCTGGTGGCGGTGAGGGAGCTATGGATGCTGCCAACATACTGAAGCCTGCTCTGGCGCGTGGCGAACTGCGTGCTATCGGTGCTACGACTCTCAACGAATACCAGAAGTATTTTGAGAAGGACAAGGCACTGGAGCGACGTTTCCAGATTGTGATGGTGGATGAGCCTGATGAGCTGTCAGCCATCTCTATACTTCGTGGACTGAAAGAACGTTACGAAAACCATCACCGTGTTCGTATTCAGGATGATGCCTGTATAGCTGCAGTAACACTTTCTGAGCGTTATATCTCAGACCGTTTCCTGCCCGATAAGGCTATCGACCTAATGGATGAAGCTGCTGCCAAACTGCGTATGGAGCGTGACAGCGTGCCTGAGGAACTTGACGAACTCACTCGTCACCTCAAGCAACTTGAGATAGAACGTGAGGCTATAAAGCGTGAGGACGACAAGGAAAAACTTGCCGAACTGAACAAGACTATCTCTGCTCTGCAAGATGAGGAGATGCGTATGCGCTCTGAATGGGTAAGGGAAAAGAATCTTGTCGATAAGATACAACAGGACAAACAACAGATAGAACGTCTGCGCTTTGAGGCTGAAAAAGCTGAGCGCGAGGGTAACTACGGCAAGGTGGCTGAGATACGCTACGGCAAACTGAAAGAACTTGAGGAAGATATCAAATCCATACAGGAGCAGATAAAGAACTCTAACGCTATGGCATACGTTCGTGAGGAGGTTACTGCCGACGACATCGCTGAGGTAGTGTCACGCTGGACTGGAATACCTGTTAGCCGTATGATGCAGAGCGAACGCGACAAACTTCTGCACCTTGAGGATGAGCTCCACAAGCGTGTTATCGGTCAAGATCAGGCTATCAGTGCCGTGAGTGATGCCGTGCGCCGTTCACGTGCCGGACTGCAAGACCCTAAGCGTCCTATCGCCAGCTTCATATTCCTCGGTACCACGGGTGTGGGTAAGACAGAGCTTGCTAAGGCACTTGCCGACTACCTGTTCAACGACGAGCAGATGATTACTCGTATCGACATGTCTGAGTATCAGGAGAAGTTCAGCGTAACACGTCTTATCGGTGCGCCTCCAGGCTACGTAGGCTATGACGAGGGTGGTCAACTCACTGAGGCCGTACGACGCAAACCATATTCTGTAGTGCTCTTTGATGAGATAGAGAAAGCTCATCCTGATGTCTTCAACACCTTGCTACAGGTACTTGACGACGGCAGACTGACTGACTCTAAGGGCAGAGTGGTAAACTTCAAGAATACCATCATAATCATGACCAGCAACCTCACTATGGACCAGCTGTACGGCAAAGCTCCTATACTTGATGGCAATGGTATGGTGAAGCCCCCTATCCGTCCTGAGTTCCTTAACCGTATCGACGAAATAATCAACTTCAGTCAGCTCAGCAAGGAACAAATCAGTGCCGTAGTACGTCTGCAAATGGACCGCGTGGCACAGATGCTCAACCAGCAAGGCTTCACCCTTGTTACCACCGATGCTGCAATCAGCACACTTGCAGAGGCTGGCTACGACCCCGACTTCGGTGCACGTCCGGTGAAGAGGGCTATACAGCGTGATGTACTCAACGCACTTTCTAAGCAGCTACTCTCTGGTGCTGTTAGCAAAGACAAGGCTATCACTATCGACAGTAAGGATGGTACTATCACCTTCCGCAATGATTAAGGAAGTAAATATTAAAATTGATATGGTTACTTAGCTCCCACATGCGGGGGCTAAGTATCCTGTCAAGGATGCTAAGTAACCAGACATGGAAGCTAAGTTTCTGAGGATTCTTGTGCGTGCGTGAATGCACTATATATATGTGTGCATTCACAAACGCACAAAAATCTTTTCGCCAGCCAAACTTAAATGACTATTTTACTCAATCAGTCAATCCACTTATATATATGTGTGGACTGACTGATTGAGTAAAATATCGTCACTTAAAACTCGAAAGGCTCAAGACAGGAAATCGGCCACTACGTAAGAACTGCCTCCTACGAAGATAAAGTCTTTTGATGAGGCTTCTTTTATTGATGCATTAAAGGCTTCTTTTACAGACTTGTAAACTTTTCCCTTTAACCCTTCACTATATGCTTTGGCTGTGAGTTGTTCTACAGGAATAGCGCGATGCGTCTCTGCCTGAGTGAAATAATAAACTGCATCACGTGGAAGTAACTTCAGTACATGGTCGATGTCCTTGTCGTCAACCATACCGAAGACAATGCGCAATGTGGCATCGTCTCCTTCCTTTCGCTTTATCTCGGCATAGGTTTCACTGATTTGTCGTGAGAGTATCTCCCACCCTGCCAGATTATGTCCTGTATCACAGATAACGAGTGGACTTTCTGAAACCTTTTCCCAGCGCCCTCTCAGGTGGGTTAAATCTACCACATGAGCTATGCCGTAATCTATGCACGACTGCTCCTTTATTATTCCTTTCTCTTTCAGCAGCTCACAGGTGGCAAGTACCGTTCTGATGTTATGATTCTGACAGTAGCCTTTGAGTTGGCAACAGGGCAACACGCTGTAATCCTTGTCTTGTGCAAAGACTACAGGTGCCTCTTTCTCTTTTGCCGTATCGAGGAATACGTGTTTGGTTTCAGTAACGTATTCTCCAATCACAACAGGTACGCCCTGCTTTATTATTCCAGCCTTCTCGCCTGCTATTTTCTCGAGTGTGTCGCCCAAGAAACCCGTATGGTCAAAGGATATATTAGTTATTACGCTGACCTCTGGGGTGATGATGTTGGTGCAGTCTAAACGACCGCCTAAGCCCACCTCTATCACGGCGATGTCCACCTTCTGCTCAGCGAAATACTTGAAAGCAAGTGCTGTGGTAAGTTCAAAGAATGATGGTTGGAGGGGTTCAAAGAAACTCCTCTCTTCTTCTACAAAAGAGATAACGCGCTCATGACTGATGGGCGTGCCGTTAACCCTTATTCTCTCGTTGAAGTCAACGAGGTGTGGCGAGGTGTAAAGCCCCACCCTGTATCCGCATTGTTGCAGTATGGCGGCAAGCATATGCGAGGTACTTCCCTTGCCGTTGGTGCCTGCCACGTGTATGGTCTTATACTCTCTGTGTGGATGATTGAAATGCTCATCCAGCGCCTTGGTATTACTCAGTCCCTCCTTATAAGCACCAGCGCCCACCTTTTCAAAGGCAGGCGCTACGTTATACAGATATTCTAATGTCTCGCTGTAAGTCATTTAGTTGAAATAACTCCTGAACTTGTTAAAGAAATTGTTCTTGGTTGAGGCATCAGCCCTGAAGTTATCTGACCCCTTCATCTTCTCGAGTTCTTTCTTCTCATCTTTTGACAGTGTCTTAGGCACATACACTGATATGTTCACCAGTATGTCGCCGTTGCCATAACCGTAACCCTGGACAGAAGGCAATCCTTTACCTCTCAGTCGCAAGGTCTTGCCTGGCTGCGTGCCTGGCTCTATCTTCAGTTTGAGTTTGCCTCCCTCTATGGTAGGTATCTCAACATCGCCGCCCAGTGCTGCAGTAGGGAAATCGAGCAACAGATTGTATATCAAGTCTCTGCCGTCACGCACGAAGGTGTCATTTGGCTCTTCCTCGATAAACACCTTGATGTCGCCTGGCACGCCGTTGCGTCTGCCTACATTACCCTTGCCTGGTGCATTGACCACCATACCGTCCTGCACACCAGCTGGGATGTTTATCTCAACAACTTCCTCGCCACGCTCTACGCCTTCGCCGTTACACTTAGGACATTTATTCTTGATGGTCTTGCCCTCACCGCCACAGGTAGGACAAACACTCTGTGTCTGCATCATGCCGAAGATGCTCTGCTGTTGCTTCACTACAACACCGCTGCCATGACAAGTTCTACAGGTCTCCACGCCTTCGCCACCTGTTCCACTACAAGCAGAACAGCGCACGTCTTTGCGCACCTTAAACTTCTTGGTAACGCCTGTTGCGACTTCTTTCAGGTTCAGTCTCACCTTCAGTCTCAGGTCGCTGCCACGGTGTACTTGCTGACGGCTGCCACCGCCAAAGCCTCCGAAACCTCCGCCGAAACCTGAGTGACCACCAAACACGTCGCCAAACATAGAGAAGATGTCGTCCATGGAGAACCCTCCTGCTCCTCCGAAACCTCCGAAGCCTCCACCCATGTTTGGTCCGTCAAAACCAAACTGGTCATACTGCTGGCGCTTCTGATCGTCAGAGAGCACGGCGTATGCCTCTGCCGCCTCCTTAAACTTCTCCTCGGCTTCCTTTTTCTCAGCCTCGCTCTTGTCGCCCTGTCTGTCAGGGTGATACTTGATGGCTATCTTGCGGTAAGCCTTTTTTATGTCGGCAGCACTGGCTTTCTTGTCAACGCCCAGCACCTCGTAATAATCTCTTTTTGCCATATCTATCTCCTTTCCTTTTACTGTCCTACAGCAACCTTTGCAAATCTTATAACCTTATCGTTGAGTGTGTAACCCGTCTGCACGCAGTCTATCACCTTGCCCTTCTTGTCCTCGCCCATACCAGGAACGAGTGCTACAGACTCGTGGTAGTCAACATTGAAGTCGGCACCCTCAGTCTCTATCTTCTTCACGCCCAGACTCTCGAGTGTCTTCTGGAACTTCTGGAATATCAGTTCCATACCCTCGCGAATGGCATTGGCATCGTCACTCTTGTCGGCAAGGGCACGCTCAAAGTCGTCCAGCACTGGCAGAATGGCAGTGATAGCCTTCTCGCCGCCTGCCAATATGAGGTCAGCCTTCTCCTTCAGCGTGCGCTTGCGGAAGTTCTCAAACTCAGCCTGCTTATACAGAGCCTGCTTCTTGAGTTCTTCTATCTCAGCCTTGGCAGCCTCCAGAGGGTCTTGCTGCTCAGTCTCGGCAGTCTCGGCATTCTCTGCCGTTTCTTGCTGCTGCTCGTCTTTTGGCTCTTGGTTTTCAGATGCTTCTACCTCGTTGGTGTCGTTTACTTCCACATCAACATTTTCTGTCTTTTCGTTATCAACAGTGTTCATATCTACTTTTTTCATACAATCATTTTGTTTTTTACTGCGTGCCTATGCAATAATCATGCCAGTTTATTTGCGGAAGTAAAAATACCAGTATGTTCCGAAATAGTTATCCCTTATGTCAGCCTGCTTTTTCAGCATCGGCTTCTTGGCACGCATCATGGCGAGGAAGTCGTTATAATCTACCTTCACACCGTCATCTATCTTCAGCGAGTCGAGCTCTCCATAGCCCTCTTCACGCTTTATTCCTTTGTATAACACCAGTGCCTCGGCATAGTGCTTGGGCAGGCTTTTCTCTTTGTCGTAATACTTTGGCAGCGTCTCCACGAAGCCGTCTAAGTCTTTGTTTATCAAATAGGTGCACAGCAGGTAGTCTTTCACTGCGCTACGTGCCGTACCACGTCTTATCTCTCTCTTCAGATACCACTCAGAACGCTCGTCTATCTTTCTTGGTACAAAACCTAATGCCTGCCATATAGGGTAACAGTCACGCAACAGGGCATGAGGTTCGCCCGTCTGCTTAGGCAACAAGGTTTTCTGCGCATTTGATATATTGTATCTAAACAGGCGCTCACCCATCGCGTCTGTCTTTGCCAGTGCTAAGGCGCGCCACATTGTCAGTGCCTTGTCACGGTCATACTTTGGCACACCAACAGCTAATGCTTCGTCATATTTGCCCTCGTGGCACAGTCGTTCCACCTTCAGTCGGGTGTGCAGCGTTCTGTCTGTGTTTCCCATGCTGTACATCATCACGGTAAGCAGCAGTATCACAAGTATGTTGGTCCACCATGCGGTTAGTATGGTGGAGCCGTCGCGTTCAGACACGTTGTAGTCGCTCAAGTTCTTGAGTTTGCTGACAACAAAAGGATATAACGTGAGCACAACCACGGTGAATATTATTACTCCCCATGGTATGCTCACGTTACCATTGCTGTCAACCGTTTCTGCCGTTGCCAGTCCGCTCAGCATCATGGCTGGCAGATACACCAGTGCCTTGAGACGCTGCGGAAACTCCAGCAGAAAACCAGTCAACGACTTAATAAGTATAGCTATTGCAGTGAATATCAGACAGCCTGTCAGTCGGTCATAATGTGTTTCGTGGTCAGACCACGCATACTGCGTCATTCCAAGTATATCTCCCTGGAACGAGTAATAGTATATGAATGTAATAATGACAAAGATAACAGTACACACCACGTTGAGTGCCATGTTGCTGCTGTTTCTGCGATTTCTCATTTCTATTCTACTGCAAACTTTATCTGCTGTTGAAGAAATTTTAGTTTTTCTTTAACACCACTGCTGAACGTGCTGGAATATAGAGTTTTAACCACTCCTTCTTATCCTGCACATACATCTCGTCGTAGTTGGTGATGTGGGTAATGCTGTCATCAGCAAAGCCATTGCCACCAAACTCCTTGGAGTCTGTATTCAGAACTACATTGTATGAGCCCATAGGCACAAGGAAACCGTAGTCGGTATAGGAGCGTGTTGGCGAGAAGTTGAAGACATAGATAAGGTCTCCACGCATGAATGCCATTACCTGGTCGCCCTCGTTAACCCATATTTCTCTTACGGGTGTCTCGTTGAACTTCTTCTCCATCTTCATCACCTCGAGCATCCTCCTGTCGAAGTCTCCCAGCCAGTGGTAGCAAAGTTCCTTGTTATCCACAAGGTTCCACTGACGGCGAGCGTACTTACAGCTCCATCCGTTGCCCTCGCGTGGGAAGTCTATCCACTCTGGGTGTCCCCACTCGTTGCCCATGAAGTTGAGGTAACCGCCGTTGATGGTGCTTGACACCACGAGGCGTATCATCTTGTGCAGAGCTATGCCGCGACGCGCTGTCTCGTTCTCGTCACCCTTCTTGAAGTGCCAGTACATATCGGCATCAATAAGGCGGAAGATGATGGTCTTGTCGCCCACGAGTGCCTGGTCGTGACTCTCTGCGTATGAGATGGTCTTCTCGTCAGCACGGCGGTTGGTCATCTCCCAGAATATGTCACGTGGGTTCCACTGCTCGTCGCTCTTCTCCTTGATCATCTTGATCCAATAGTCAGGCAAGCCCATGGCAAGACGGTAGTCGAAGCCCAGTCCGCCATCCTCTATCTTGGCTGCCAAGCCTGGCATGCCCGACATCTCCTCGGCTATGGTGATAGCGTTCTTGTTTACCTCGTGTATCACCTTGTTGGCAAGCGTAAGGTAGCAGATGGCATTATCATCCTGACCACCGTTGTAGTAGTCGCCATAACCTCCGAAATCAACTCCCAGTCCGTGATTGTAGTATAGCATTGAGGTAACACCGTCAAAGCGGAAACCATCGAAATGGTATTCGTCAAGCCAGAACTTACAGTTGCTCAGGAGGAAGTGCATCACCTGGTCTTTGCCATAGTCGAAACAAAGAGAGTCCCACTGGTTATGCTCCCTGCGGTCGCCTGGGTAGAAATACTGGTCAGGGTCGCCACAGAAGTTGCCCAAGCCTTCTATCTCGTTCTTCACTGCATGAGAATGAACAATGTCCATGATTACTGCCAGTCCTGCCTGGTGAGCGGTGTCTATGAGTTCCTTCAGGTCTTCAGGTGTACCGAAACGGCTTGATGCCGCGAAGAAGTTACTAACGTGGTAGCCAAATGAGCCGTAGTAAGGGTGCTCCTGTATTGCCATTATCTGTATGCAGTTATAGCCTGCCTTGATAATGCGTGGAAGCACGTTGTCCTTAAACTCCTTGTAGGTGCCGACCTTCTCGGCATCCTGCGCCATACCTATGTGGCACTCGTATATGAGTAGCGGTGTGGTGTTTGGCTTGAAGGTCTTCTTCTTCCATTTATACTCCTTCTCTGGTGCCCATACCTGAGCGGAGAATATCTTGGTCACATCATCCTGCACCACCCGTCGAATCCATGCAGGAATACGCTCGCCCTGTCCTCCGTTCCACTTTACGAGGAGTTTGAAGAGGTCGCCATGCTTCAGTGCATTGGCTGGCAGTTTTATCTCCCAGTCCTGACCGTTCTTCAACTTCTTCATGGCATACTGCTTATTCTCTTTCCAGTCGTTGAAGTCGCCTATGAGGTAAATCTCCGTAGCATTAGGAGCCCATTCTCTGAGCACCCATCCCTTATCGGTCTTGTGCAGTCCGTAGTACAGGTAGCCTGTGGCAAAGTCAGCGAGTTTCTGCTTGCCGCCGTTAGTGAGGTGTCCCTCCATCCACATTGCGTGGTCGTGTCTGCCTCGGATAGCGTTCTCGTATGGCTCCAGCCATGGGTCACGGTTTACTATGCCTATGTGCTGAGGTGCTGCGGGTGCCTCGGCAACGGCTTTCTTCACTGCCTTCTTAGTGGTTTTCTTAGCGGCAGCGGTCTTGGTGGTTTTCTTTGTTTCAGCCATAGTATCTTAGTTTTTTAGCACTTCACCTTAAAGACAGCTTTCTTAAACATCTCGTCGTTAGAGATGCAAGGTGTGTGACCGTCCTGAGGGAAGAATATAGCCATCATGCCTGGGCGACAAGCCACGTATGTAGAGCTTGGCTGGCCAGGATACTTCGTTACGTCCTTCTCTGCATTGTATTCTGCCTCAATAGTTATATCCTCGAGTGGCAGGTAGCCATAGGTCTCTTCGCCGTCTATCGGTATCTGTATGTCGAGCATATTCTTGTGAGTCTCCATCACAGCCTCGTCAGGCAGTTTGCCCTTCTGGTTGATGATGTTTACAAAGAGGTCTTTGCCCTTTATCTCATGCTTGCCAGGCTCCAGGCTTGCCAAGTCATTCTCTTCCAGGAACTTCACTACGTCTGCGAACAATGGGTTAACGCCTACATAATACTTCAGATTGTCTAATGTGTCAACGATCATAATGCTTAAGTTTTTTAGGTTAAATATTTAATTTCTAATTACTAATTTCTAATTACTAATTTCTAATTTCTAATTTCCCACTCTCTGCCCCATTTCATAGGTGCCTTGGTCTATTATCTGACCTGTCTTGTCTTTCTCCACGAACTTGCCGTCACGCTCATCATCGTGGTACGAACCTTCAAAACGGGTGCCATCACGAGTCTCTTCTATAGCCTTGCCCTCGCGTTTGCCATTCTTGTAGGTTCCTTTATATTTGCTGCCGTCAGAGTAGTGTATTATCACCTCGCCGTTGAGCTGTCCGTTCTTGAAGGTGCCTTCATAGCGGTCGCCAGTCTTCTTGGTCAGCAGTCCTCTGCCGTTCTGCTTGTCGTTTTTCCATTCGCCGTTATACTGGTCGCCGTTGCTCCACACGAAAATACCCCTTCCGTCCTTATCGCCATTGAGAAAGTGACCTGTGTATTTGTCGCCATTCACAAAGCGCTGCACTCCTTCACCCGTGCGCTCACCCTCCTTGTAGTCGCCCTCATACACATCGCCGTTCTTATATCGGTATATGCCCTTGCCCTCTTGCAGGTCGTCGAGCCAGTTGCCTGTATATACGTCGCCGCTGGCATAGTGGAACGTGCCCTTGCCCGTGCGCCTGTTAGCTATCCACATGCCGTCGTAGTTGGAACCGTCGCCCCAGTCGAATATGCCCTTGCCGTCCTTCTGGTCGTCTTTCCATTCGCCTTTGTAGTATGCACCTTCCTTATATGTATAGGTGCCTTTGCCCGAACGCTTGTCCATGCGCCATCCGCCGTCATATTTGTCGCCGTTGTGGTAGTACATCACGCCGTGCCCCTGCTGGTAGTCCTTAAACCACAGTCCGTCGTAGCGGTCGTTGTTGGCAAAATAGAACACTCCCTTGCCGTGCTGCTGGTCCTGGAACCACTGTCCCTCATACCTCTCGCCGTCGGCAAACGTGTATATGCCGAAACCTTGACGCTTGCCTTTCTCGTATTGCCCCTCGTATCTGTCACCATTGCTGTATCTGGTCACGCCCTTACCGTTGGGCTTGCCACTCATCATCTCTCCCTGATATGTTCCTCCGTCGTGCGTCTGGCACGAGCCTACCGATATCTTCTGCGCCGAGGCTGTTAGTGCTACGGCTGTCAGTATGTATGTTAGTATATATCTCAAAGTAGTAGTAAATTCAAGTCATAATTCGCTCCAAAGGTACAAAGAATAGTTGAAAGTTGAAAGTTGAAAGTTGAAAGTTAAGACACGTTTAATATTTTTTAACCCTCAAAAACAAAATAACTGCCAGCCACGCAACACTTACTATGAACTTTTTTGTAACTTTGCACATTATGAAATTTATTGCTATAATACCTGCACGCTATGCCTCTACACGTTTTCCAGGCAAACCCCTTGCCATGCTTGGTGACAAGACGGTCATTCAGCGTGTCTATGAACAAGTGACCAAGCAGATAAAGGATGCCTACGTGGCAACCGACGACGAGCGCATCTACAACCATGTACAATCATGGGGAGGCAAGGTGGTGATGACACGCACCGACCACAAATCGGGCACCGACCGCATAGAGGAGGCTATGGAGAAGATAGAGCAAGGGGGCAACACCTTCGACGTAGTAGTCAACGTGCAGGGCGACGAACCCTTCATACAGCCTGAGCAGATAGAGAGCGTATGCCGCTGCTTCGACGATGCCACCACCCAGATAGCCACACTCGGCATCAGGTTTGGCAGCAATACAGAGGCTGTGCAAAACCCCAACTCACCCAAAATAGTGCTCGACAACCGAGGCTTCGCCATGTACTTCAGTCGCAGCGTGATACCCTACTGCCGAGGCAAGGAGCCACAAGAGTGGGCCGACCACTTCCCCTACCTCAAGCACATAGGCATGTACGCCTATCGTCGCGAGGTGCTGAGAGAGGTGACACAACTGCCCCAGTCGTCACTCGAGATAGCCGAGTCACTCGAACAACTGCGCTGGTTGCAGAACGGCTATCGCATCAAGGTAGGCGAAACCACCACCGAAACAATAGGAATAGACACCCCCGAAGACTTAGCAAAAGCCAATGCACAACTCAATAACCAATAACCTCATAGCCCTGCTCAAGGCAGGCGCATTCAACGACACCACGCAGCCACTCGAACCCATGTCACCCTACAAATGGCGAATGCTCTGCAAGGCATCCGAAACACTCAACGTACTCGGCTACATGGCAATGGGAGCGCCCCAGCTGGGCAAAGAGCTCGATGTGGTATCCTTTCAGCGCGAATACCCCCTGACCGATGCCACACTCTTCAACCACTGGTCAGACAAACACCTCATGGAAGTGCGCGAAGAAGAGATGAACGCCCCTGACACATCAGACGAAACCCTCCTCGTGCTCGACACCATCGTTGCCAACGCCCACACACTCATCACCTCCGACGTGAGCATCGAGGGCATCATAGCACTCGGCAGACTGCTCAGACAGCAACTCGACAGCATCGATGCCAACAAACTCACCACATGGCTGCACACCATCGGACTGGTGCAAGTGGCTAACCTTGAAGCCAACATACTCATCGACTTCTGGGGCTTCAAACCCGAAGAGATACCCTTCTACCGCAAACCCTACCCAAAGGCAGGCAAACTATATCACCTCGCTCTGAGTAGGGCTCTCGAGAAAAACACCTTCAGCATGGCTACACGACTCAACATCGCCATGATCGAAACCATCTCCTATAACTTTATCAACGCCATCTCCACCGTCACGGATATAGAGGAGTAAACATTTTAATAATCAGCGTGTTATACGATGATGAAAATGGTCTAATTGCCACTCTCTTCATGCAGGGAGATAGTCATAGTCTGTGAATCCATTTGGAGTGAGCCGCTCTCCTTATATATTTATGCCTATTGTTTTCACCCATCTTACCAGTTATCGTCCTCATTACCTATGATGCCATTCTTCACCGCTTCCTCTATTTTGTCCATTATGGCATTAGAGTAAGCGTGAGTCATCACGAGAGCCTTTGAGCATGTGCGTTTCTGCTGGTCCTTCTCCACGAAGGGATAGTGGCGCACTATCTCCCATTGCTCGTCATAGAGTCGGCGGTCCGTCTTGTCAGCATTCATACGTTTGCCGTCAGCATACACATCCTTGTTGCGGTTGTGGTCTTTGCTGTCCGTATTTGTCAGTCCGCCCAGCCATCCGCCGCTTTCCACCTTCACCACGTCATAGTTCTGCACCGTATAGGTCACACGCACCTTGCCGTCCTTGATGTCAACCCTTATCACAGGCGTTATGCTCACTATGTAGCGATATAGCGTACCAGTGTGGTCGGCAATAGCATCCAGCGTTGACGATATGATTATGCATCCGTCCTCCTTGTCGTTCAGCGTTATCGCCTGCTTATCCTTAAACGTAGCCGTAGCCCAGTAGTTCAGCATCAGATACAGCTGCTGCTTCGTCTTGCCTGGAGCCTGGATCACCTCCTGATAAGTAAGCGACTCGTTCTTGTCAAACTTCATATCGCCCGCCAGCGTCATAGCAGCATCCACCCACTTATCGCCATAACGGTTCTTGGCATATCTCTCCAAGTCGGCAGCCTTCATCACCTGGGCATCCACAGTCAGCGATGCTCCGCATATTGCGAGCAGCATAGTCATCAGTAATGTCTTCATCATTCCATTCATTTATAGTAATATTGGGTGCAAAATTACATATTTTATTTAAAAAAAATCAGAGGCTCTCAGCCACTATCATGCGTTTTTCCTCTACTGTAGGATAAGAATAGGTAGGCACTCCTATTATCTTTTCTCCCAGAGCAGCAGAAATCTTGCATATCGTTGCCATGGTCAGGTTGTGAGTGCCAGAGAGCCAACGGCTCACCTCTGTCTCCGTCTTACCCATCAGTTGAGCAAACTCCTTCTGTGTCATTCCCTTCTTCTCCAATATTTCATAAATCCTATTGGCAATAGCCACAGATAATTCCATCTGCATCTTCATCTCTGGAGAAATCGTCTCACGTATTTCATCCATAATTCTGTTTGTCTTCATAATAACCTCTCTTTCTTATTCCTTAATATTAAAAGACAATTCACCCAACAGCTCAGTACCCCTGACTGTTATAATGCTGTCTTTTTCCCTTCTTTTCAGTTCTATATCTATCTTCTGCAGAGTCTTAACCTGTCGATGCAGGTTATCATCCTCCTGATAAGTAGCCGTATGTTTTAGTCCTCCATTACCTAAAATCAATATCTTCGCCTGTATATTCAGCAAATATAGTCGTAACGATGTCGTTTCCAGATGCGATGGCAGAGCCATTACCCTGTCATGCTTTGTTCCTTCATATCTGAAATGCCTATCCAGTGCCCCGTCACGCTTGATTATATCCAATCTATAAACCAACTGACGGACATCATCAGGATACTCATCCTTGAATGTCAACAAGAACTTTTCAAATTCCGAGTACTCTTCTCCTTCGAAGTGAGGCGAATAAAGACTTACCTTCTCTCCATCCTCCAACAACTCTATAAACAGGTTTCTTTCCATCTCTTTTCTATTTCTGCTGCAAAAATAAGCATAAAAGTTGATTCCTGCAAATTTTTAGGCAACAAAAATCAACTTTAAAGTTTATTTCCTCCAAATTTTGAGGGGGAATATAGAGGTGGATGGCCGTATGTTTCATATGGTCATCTATTTACCAAATAATTCTGAGTGGCTACCCAGCCTGACGAGTTCTATAATGTCTCGTTCTCTATCAAACCACACCAATAAGATTACTCCTCGTTCATGATATCGTCAAACATTTCCTTAACACCAGAATAAACCTTATTAGGATTCTTTCCTGACATAGCCTCTCTTATTGCAGCTTTGGTAACCTCGTTAGGCTCACCATACACCACATCCATAAGCACACTTTCAACATAGTTGTTCAGCGTACGATTTTCACGTGCAGCATTACGCTTCAGTCCTTCTATTATGTCCCCTCTCAGTCTGAATGATGTTGGTTTTCTTCTTATTGTCGTCTCCATCTTTCTGTATTGCTTTGTATTACATTTGTATTACTTTCGATTGCAAAAGTACAACAAAGTTTTCTTTCTTCCAAACTATTTACGAACTTTTTTCCTTTACTCCAAATTTTCAGGGGGAATAAGAGGTGGAATTACTCTTCCTCCTCACAAAGTTTAATTAACTTTGTAGTTATTTCTTCTGTCAGCAAGGCACCTGAATGTCCTTTTGCCCAATCAAACTCTGGGATATTCTCTTGTAGTTTTTCAAGTGACACACGAGGTTTCTTAGTGGGTTTTATAGGATTAGTGCACACCATATCTACATACATTCTTCTCTTGGTAGAGCCTTGCCAGTCATCACCTGGATATGGGTCGGAGATGAACTGTCCATCAAACACTATGCCAGCCTTATCATCGCCCACTCGCATCATGAAGAACATATCGCCCCTTCGAGCCTCCTCCCATTCGCGGATGCTCCAATTCATTCGGAACATATCATTCTCCATTTGTTCCACACACTCCTCATAATCCTTCTCAGTGAAAGAACTGATAGATGGATTCCATCGCATCAGGTATGTTCTTCTGTCATCAGGTACAGGAACAGCTTCAAAGGAAATCTCCCACACACAACAGTCACCATTAGGGTCTTCCTTTATAGGTTTGCCTTCTTCAGGCAAATAAAATCTGAAGGCAGGCTCAACCTCCACACCGATAATGCGAGTGAGGCAATCATCCTTTCCACTATTAAGCACCAAACACTTAAGATTATCCTTTATAGCATAGGGGAACTCACCATTATTATACAGATAGCATCCACAATAGTTTTTAGGCATATTCTCTGTAACCAATATCAGATGCCCCTCAATTGTTTGCAGAACCAGTTCTTGGTTATCTTCATTGAGCTGTAGGCAAACATGCGTAACCTCTCCGCTACGCACCTTGTCAATCACTTCGCTATCTACCTCTATCGTAATAGCTATTTCGTTAATATCTATTTCTTTATTCTCGTCTTTAGGTTTCATAGGCTTCTATCAAAGTTTTAGTGCTTTTATCTGGAACTTTCTCAAGTCTTTTCTTTACCCAGCAAATAAAATCTGGTTCACTAGTAAACTGAATATTGAACATTTTTGCAGAGCTTTTATTGTATTGCTCTTCAATGGAGGTAATAACTTCATCCTTGATGCCCTGCTTCAATAATTCAAAAGTCTCTTTACTGAGCATAATTACATTTGTTTCATCCAGATATTCTGTATTTGCGTAACCTCCAAGATTGCCTATTATCTGTCTTAAAACTCCTGTATTTGTATTAGGCTTACTCGGAACATAGATTTCCAAACCATAAATGGGATTACCTTCATCATATACAAGAGGTGATGAACAACGCACACCTGCATCATCTTCTTCAGAAATTACAGGAGGAGTCCAGTTATAGTATGACATATCGATGTTAACTTGTTTAGTCACAACAGATGGTGTTTCAAAACCATCAAAATTACCATTAAAAATCTCATGCAATTCTGATTCTTGTATCTTCAAAGGTTTCCAACCATCATGTTCGTAACATATTAAGCGATCCAAATCATCTTGTTTTATATCGCTACCCATTACAAGTATTTGAGTATCACGAGTAATACCTTCTTTACTTTTTTCAGATGCTCCATATTCTTTGACCTTCTTTATGAGTACAGATCGGTTTTTGAATTTTCCTAAAAAACCAACACGACGGTTTGTTAAAGGGTTCTGCTTATTTATGGTGTTATCACCAAACAAATTTTGTTGTGTCATAGTTTATTTATGTTTTTTTTAAACTCTTCTTCTGTCATAATTATAGCTCCAACTTCTTGAGCCTTTTTAATTTTTGAAGGTCCAGCATTATACCCTGTAATTAAAATGTTGGTCTTCTTATTTACCCCATCCCTAATAATGGCTCCAAGTTCATTTAGAGTATGAGCATATTTTTGGCTATCTGTTCTTATAAAACCAGTCAACACCACTACCTGATTCTTAAAAGGGTTATCTACAACATTATCCAAATCAGTACGCTGAACTTTATCTTCTATGTTGTATTTCAAGTTGGATACTGGTGTTGTTTCTTTTTCTTTTAATTTAACCTCTACTATTTTATCTTCACTAAGTATCTTTTGGAGTTTCATCATTAGATTAACGCACATCTCAGCATCATCCAATGCATTGTGATGATTACCACATTTAATACCAAACCTCTCGCATACGATATCTAATTGATGCGAACCAGCCCCTCCTTCATAGATACCAAGTTTGGCTTCTGCTTGTTTTGATAAAGGCAACGTATCGAGTATATTGTTGTAATCAAGTTTTGTTTCTATTCCGTAATAGGCAGTTGCTTCTCTAATGCATGCTCTTTCTACGCATGCATTATGTGCTACAAGAGGTAAGCCGTCAACAAAATGTTCCACTTCAGGTAATATCTCATCAAAAGTACGTTCATCCTTCAACATCTCTTCTGTAAAGCCATGAATCCATGTCAATATGGCTCCTTTTTTTCCTGGATAATTAAAAGGAGGTCTTATGGGGGTATAATATCTATCAACAATTTTACCATCAATAATCTTTACCATACCTATAGAACAAGCTGATACGCGCTGTGGGTATAGTGTTTCGAAGTCTATTCCCACAAATGAATATGGAAGAGGTGAGGCTACAATTTTTGCTTCTATATCTCTGAAATGGTTGCATCTTTTAGGCTCTCTTTTTACTGATTGTTTTATTTTTCTAATCTTAATAGTAGAATGTAAAGTCCATTGATTGAAAACTATTTTATAGCCATCTTTTATTCCATCAAACTTAAATATCAGATTTCTATAAGGCCGAAAATCTTCTTTAAAGTCTTCCATCGAACCTGTATAACCACTAGAAAAAATATCTTCAAGAATTAATAGCATTTCATACCATCTATCGCCATTTAAATTCTCAATGTAGAATGTAGCCTCATTAAGTTCTCCATTGTATGCTTCTACTTTCATCTGACTCAGAGGCCAGTGTCTAGGTCTTAAATATACATATTGTTTTCCTTCTATGGGTGTACCATCGTTAAAACATAATTCATTCAAATTAAGACCAAAAAAATTTTCATACCAATGTTTTTCCTTGAACTCTACGAGTAAGTCATATTGAGAAGAATCCTTTGTTCCACTTTTATTGCCAATTATACCACGTATCTTTTCGTCCCATCTTTCTTTTGCATGTTTCTCTTCTGTTTGCTTTATTTCTTCTTCTCTTTGCCTTTTAGCCTCTCTACGTGCAGTTTCTCTTTCTTTTCTTGCGAGATCTCTCTCTTCCTTATGATCAATAGCTTCTTGGTGAAGCTGTTCTTGGAACTGGCGCTGAAGATCATTACCACACTCAGGACAACCACATTTTGAATTAAGTATAGGATGTGGCAACCTTGAGAATGCACCATGAATAGGACATATAAGTGTTACAGGTAATGTAGAACTCTCATAAACGAATTCGTTCAACCCAAACTTATCCCCAAACTTTTCTTTCAACTTGGCAACAAACTTAGCTCCCTTCTCACACTTCGGACAACCTTTGCCGTCAAGGTGCTCACGGGCATATACTTGAAATTCTCCATGAATAGGACAGACAACAATTACTCTATGCTCTTTGTTTTTATATAATACCTTACTATAGTCATAGCGGTCTCCATAAATTTCTTTGGCTTCTGCTATAAAAGATTCTGTAGTAACGGTACGTCTACAAAGTTCAACACTTCTATTTCCCTTAACGTTGTTATTTTTGTCGTCCATAATTGAATTCACTCTGTTATGTCAAAATCATACAATTTTAGAGGGACACCGCTACCATAGTTGTAGAATATTCCGTAATGACCTGATGGCAAGTTGTTGTCTGTGAAAATTTTATAACATTCTTCATTTAATTTTATTACATCCAAAGTTTTAGTTTTAGATCCAGTTCTTGATCCAAACATTGAAGTAGAACCTGTGTTCAGTTTTCGCATACCATTCTTTGCGCTTAATGTTACTAATCTAAATTGCCTTATATTAATAACATTTTTATATTCACTAGGAATAAAAATGTAGAATGTTGGTTTGCCACTCATAATATGCTCACTAACCTCTCCTTTGTAAACCATTGAAGACCTCACTGAAAACGGAGCTACACTCGATTTGAAATTTTCTTGTACAATTGGCACAATTTGTATTAGTTCATTACTCTTAACATAATAAACACCCATCTCTTTCATCTTAGAGATTGCAATAGAATCGTTTTGAGCATGGCTCATTAAACATAATGCCACCGATAAGCAACATAAAACAAATCTTTTCATAGCAGAATATTGAGTTTAATATTTTAAGAGTACGATGCAAATTTAAGAATTATTTTCGAAATTGCAAAAAGATTTATCAAAAAGATTTACAACAAGGGGTATGAATAATGTTCATGCCCCTCAAGGGGGGTCACGATTCGTTACTCCCTTGCAAGGGGTATCGCGTTTTGCGACCTCCTTACAAAGATGAATTCGTTATTCTTCTATTGAATTATCCATACGAGTTTTTGCTACATCAAGAGACTTTTGTATCTGATGTATCAGTACATCACGCGGTGGAAGTTCAGTCAGGTATTGCGCTACTTTAATACCTGATTTGTCAAGTTGCAAGAGTTCTATCTGTTCTTCACTGCCTTCTGTACATAGTAATAGTCCAAGTGGTGATTCCTCACCTGGTTCCATTTCATTCTTTTCTAACCATCGCAGATAGAGTTCCATCTGTCCTTTATACTGAGCCTTAAAGCGACCGAGTTTGAGGTCTATGGCTATCAATCGATGTAGGCGACGGTGATAGAAGAGCAAATCAAGATAGAAGTCTTCCCCATCAATTATCATTCGTTTCTGGCGAGCAACAAAACTGAAGCCATTGCCCAATTCTATAATGAACTGCTCCAAATGTGCTACTAAACTATCTTCAAGATCTCTTTCACTATACATGCCTTTTAAGCCTGTAAACTCCAAAAAATAAGGGTTCTTGAATACCAAATCTGGAGTCAGCATGTTGTCATCACGCAGGGTCGTGAGTTCCTTCTTGATAATCTCATCAGGTTTACCACTAATGGCCGTACGTTCATAGAGCATTCCATCTATCTCTTTACGAAGCTGACGCACACTCCACCTCTCTGAGGTTGCGAGGGTAAGATAGAATTCACGTTGGAGTTCGTTTTTTATGGGTAAAACTTGCAGAATATGCGTCCAACTTAATTGTCGCATCACTGATGCGACAATTTGTTCTTTCGGAAACTCTTGAGCAAATTGCATCATTCTGCGTATATTTTTCTCATCAAATCCCTTCGCCCCATACTCTTCTCTTAATTGTCGTGACAGTGATGCGACAATTTTTTTACCATATTCTGCACGTTTATTTTTAAGAACTTCTGCATTTACACGTTCCCCTATATGCCAATACATCATACTAAGTGTATAATTAGCCGTAGATGCCACATGTCCACGAGCCTGTTCTATTATTTTTCGTATGTCTTGTATTAGTGATTGTGCTGATACTATTTCGTTATTTCTTTCCATATTCCTATCTATTATTCAGGTTTCAGTTTAACACTACAAAGGTACAAAAAATCTTTGGAATATGCAAAGAAAAACAAAGTTTTTTGAGGGGTATCGGCAGTAACTACCCCCCCAAGGGGTGTCACGTTTAGTTACTCCCCTGCAAGGGGTGTCGCGTTTCGCGACGGTGCCTTGGCAGTATTCCAAAAATCATTTTTGTTTTTTCAAGCAAAAGGGTAAACAAGGTAAACAAAGTAAACAATGTCAACAAAGTCAACAAAGTCAACCATGATATTTTTCTGGAAATGTCTTTTCCTGATTTTGGTT
>DEJW01000015.1:0-55512 GCA_002353585.1 Prevotellaceae bacterium UBA2738
TTGATTTGCAACACTAAGATAAGTGAAAAATCTGACATGGCAAAATCCTGAGCAACTTTTTGTTGCTCAGGTTCTTATAAATAAAGTTAAATCAAAGTGTTGCGGAATTAAGGTACTTCTAAAAAAATACAACAAAAGAAATGACTAATGTAAAACTATGGATGCTTGCCACCATCCTTATTTGTGGTACTATGATAACATCGTGTTCGGATGACATTGACACCCCCACTAATCCCATTACAGACGAGATAGAAGCCCAACTGCAGCAGATGACCCTGCGCCAGAAAGTTGGTCAGATGTTCTATGTGCGTCCTGAGTCGCTCGACCCCTCAATAGAGACCCAAGACCTCAAATCACTGCAACTGCAGGAGGTGAACCAGGCAATGACAGAGCTTAACAAGGACTACCCCGTAGGAGGCATCATACTCTATGCCCACAATATCAAGGACGAGGCACAACTGACGGCGTTCATTTCGCAGATTCGAGCACTGAATGGCTCGCCCCTGCTCTGTATCGACGAGGAGGGAGGCAGAGTGGCACGCATAGCCAACAACGACAATTTCGATGTGGAGAAATTCACTTCCATGGAGTCTATCGGACAGACTGGCGACCCCTCTAAAGCATACTACTGCGGCAACACCATAGGCACCTACTTGCACAAGTACGGCTTCGACATAGATTTTGCCCCCGTGGCAGATGTCAACACTAATCCCGAGAACAGGGTGATAAAAGACCGTGCCTTCTCTGACGACCCTTACGTGGCAGCTCCTATGGTGACCAGCTATCTGCAGGGCTTGAGAGATGCTGGCGTAGAGGGGTGCATCAAGCACTTCCCTGGTCATGGTGACACCAAGGCTGACACCCACTATGGCTATGCAGAGAGTCTGAAGACCTGGGATGAGATACTCAACTGCGAGATGATAACCTTCAAGGCAGGCATCCGTAGCGGTTGCCAGCTAATCATGACGGCGCACATCTCCCTGCCTAATGTGACAGGTGCCGAGATGCCTGCCACCATGTCGAGCCTCTTACTGCAAGACAAACTGCGTGGCGAACTGGGCTATCAGAACATCATCGTAGCCGATGCTCTGGAAATGACATCCATCACAGAGCAGTATGGCAGCGAGGAAGCAGCCGTCAAAGGCATTCAGGCAGGACTTGACATCATACTCAACCCACTACACTTCACAAAGGCATTCGATGCCGTAGTGAATGCGGTGAATACAGGCGTGATAAGCGAGGAGCGCATAAACCAGAGTGTACGACGCATACTGAAACTGAAGAAAGCCCTTCGCAATCCTGTTGTCCCTGCCATTGACACCAAGCCCCTTGAGGAGTGGCAGGCTGGAGCTATAGTCAGCAATGCCTCCATCCTCGCCTATGGCGGAGTGGATAAGTGCTTCGCTGCAGAGGAGATACCCGATGGCGTATGGCAACGTATGCAGGGCAAGACCTACAGGGACAACCCCTACATAGGTCGTGATGACCTGCGCCACATCCGTGCGCTCCACTGGGACTATGACCAGAAAAGCCACATAGGCGAGATGATTGTCAACAAACAGATAGCTGACGTAGTAGTGGGTATCTTCCGCAAGCTATATGATGCAAAGTACCCTATCCAGCGCATGGTATTGCCAGACGTATATGATGCTGACGACGAGACACAGATGCGCGACAACAACAGCAGTTCCTTCTGCTATCGCGCGATAGCAGGCACCACAAAGCTATCAAAGCACGCTCGCGGACTTGCCATAGACATCAACACCCTCTACAACCCCTACTATAAGGACAGGGCTGACGGCACCCGCTACGTGCAACCGGCAACAGCCACCAAGTTCTGCAAGCGCAACTGGGCTTTCCCTTACAAGATTGACGAGTCCGACCTCTGCTATAAGCTCTTCACCGAGGCAGGCTTCGAGTGGGGCGGCACATGGACATCCTGCAAGGATTACCAGCACTTTGAGTTGATAGAAAAATAAAGAAGGTTTAGGTTCTTCAGGTCGCTTCATTCTCAGCAATAGCAGACCGTTACTTAGCAATGGCGGATTGTTGCTAAGCAATAGCAGATCGTAGCTAAGTAAGGATGTAAAATTAACCAGTAAATTTTAAGAATTAACTAGTAAATTTGCAAAATTAACTAGTTAATTTAATATAGAAGCTAAGCTATCAGGTGCGGATGCTTTCTTTGTATGCGCGCTTGATATGCCTTGGCATTAGATTTTAGTGCGTTTTCAATTTGGAATGTTAGCATAAAAGGTATTTTTTATCGCACAAGTCGTAGCTATTTCTTTATATACATGGTTTTACGCCCCCAGTCAAAGGCATACTGACCGCGGAAAGCCCTTAAGCCTATAAGACCTGTCCACTTGGCGTTGGGCGAGATGTATTTGGGCTTTATCTGAATATTTACATCGTGGAATGTATTGCCACATAGTTTCAACCTCTCGCTCTTTAACGCAAATCCCTTTACCCCGCCCTTGTCGTCACGGCGTTTCTTTACCGATTCTTCTTCTGCTTCCATCATAGCGGCTACCTGTTCGTTGTTCTCTGACAACACGAGGTGGTTAGGATTGCCCATATCCACTATGAACTCTCCCTGAATGGCATACTCATGATGGTTCAGTTCCACCCTTGCCACTGTAGTGAGAAACGGTCTGAGGTCTTTCTTCTGCTTGTGCAGAGGAAATGCCTGCCACTTGCCCTCAGCCAGTTCGTACCTAAAGGGCTTTTCCTTAAACGTGATATTCTGCTTCACCTGATTTACTATCATGATGGACGAGGTGTCAGAAGGATGATGCAGGCACTGTACTGGCAGAAACTGGTAGGTCATTGGTCTGTCCGTAACAACTACAGGTCCGCGATACAGCACCTCGCCAACGGAGAATGAGCCCCTGCCTCTATATAGCACCTCATAGCCTTTCTTTGTGCCTAACTCTGATATTACACCCTTCTTCACTGGTTTCACCTCCAAATTAAGTTCATCCTTATGAGCTTCGTAAAAATCTTCTGTCATATTGAATGCATTAGCACCTGTTTCCAGCATCGCCTGCATTTTGGTTCCTGCAACTGTTATATCGACAAAATAATGTCCCTCTTTTTCTTCGAATGACATAACTTTGTCTTCTGCTGACACACCATTTGCCACAAAGAGCATCATCAATACGAAGAATAAACTCTTAGGTACAGCATTTTCCTTTTTCAAAACCCTATTGAGCTGATAAAGTGAAGGGAGAGCAATCATCAGTGAACATACGACTGCCTGATAGACTGCTGCATTACTGCCGAAGTAATCGACCAATGGGGCATCAACGGGCAGAGAGGGAAAAAGCTTCGCAAAGACATAAGCGAAGGAATTGTTTATCCAATGAACGAGAAAACATAGCAACAAACTGCCTGTACGAGTGAAGAGCCAACCAAGGAGCAGTCCCATAATAAAGGCATGGGGAATCTGTGCAAGATTGAAATGGATGGCTGAGAAGAAACAAGCAGAAATAATTATTGGCACCCAAGTCTTGGAAAGAACTGAATATTCTTTATCTCGAATCCATCGTCTAAGAGCAGTAATTATGGCACCACGGAAAACTATCTCCTCTGCAAGAGGTGCGAGCATACACACAGCGAAATAGCCTTCTGGGGTCTGGAGCATCTGAATCAACACCTCGCCGATGCTGTCCTTGCGCCAAGCCTCTGGTATCATTTCTTCGATGAAAGCGAGGGGAATGATGATTCCTATACCAAGAAGTACGGTCCAGAATACCTCCACCCAAGGACGAGTCTGGATATATTCTCGACTTACCCTATACCACTTAAGTGCGAGGAAAAGGATAATCACAATAACATTTATCGTGATGGAGGTTATGGTCAGAACCTGAGCAGACTGACTGTCTGTCTCTGGATAGAAGTATTTTAGCACAACACTTATGCCAACTGTTATTAGCAACTGGAGTGCTATAAATATAATAATGTATAGGAGAGACTTTTTCACAATTAGAAATTAGGAATTAGAAATTAGAAATTTGTCCTTCTCTATCTGCTCCTTCAGAGCTTCTGGCGAAGAAAACTGTTGTTCGTCACGCACCTTGTGAAGAAACTCAACGGTAATCACACGACCATACAAATCCTCGTTGAAATCGAAGATATTTGTCTCAATAGTCACTCTTTTAGCAGGTTCTGCATCATGATAGGTAGGACGAGTGCCAATGTTTGTCATACCCTTATACTTAAGGGTGTCAATCACCACATTTACGGCATACACCCCGTTAGGAGGAAGAAGTTTATGCTCTGGAGGCATGATATTGGCAGTTGGGAAACCTAAGTGGCGACCTTCCTTATGACCATCTACCACAGTGCCAGTGACAGAGTATGGTCTGCCAAGAGACATCGTAACCTCCTCCATTCTGCCGTCAACCACAGCATGGCGCACCTGAGAAGAGGACACCCTCACTCCACCCACATCAACAGGGTTAGCAAGTATCACTCTAATGCCCAGTTCATTGCCATATCTGTGATAATCCTCAAAGGTCTCCTGTACGTTGCGCTTGCCAAAACGGTTGTCATAACCCAGCAAGAGAAGATGGACACCATACTCGTCGCGAAGATAATGCTTCATGAAGTCATAAGCCGTAACCTGAGCCAACTCATGATTGAAGTTAAGCACAGCCACATTCTCCACCTCTTTCTCTAATAGGGCTTTCTTTTCCTCAAGAGTAGTAAGAAGTTGGGGAGTGAAGGTTGAGTCGAAAAGTTCGCGAGGATGTTTATCGAAAGTTACGATGAGAGGGGTCATATTATACTTTGCAGCCACCTCCTTCAAGCGGTTTATGACATAAAGATGACCACAATGTACTCCGTCAAAGTTGCCTATAACAGCAGCAACACTATTCTTAGATGTTATCTCTTTACGCAACAGCTGCATCCAGGCATTACCAAGAGGATCATGTATGGCATTGATGCCCATACGCTTAGCTCCTTCGCAATTCCTGGCGGAATCATCGAAGAAAATGATATCTTCAGCCTTTACACCCGTCTTATCCATCACATGCTGGAAGATTCTCTCATCAGGCTTCACTATACCCAGCTCGCAAGAAAGGAACACATAGTCGAAATAGTCCTCTACCTTATAGCCGTCAACGCCGAAGAACTTCTCAACAGACAGGTTCCAGTGCATCCAGTTGGTGTTAGAGAGTATTGCCGTCTTATAGCCAAGGTCGTCATGAAGATGTTTGATAAAACGCAGTTTTTCTTTGCTGATACCAGTAAGCAACTCGTTCCATGCCCATATAATGTCCTCATTGGAAGCTGTGCATGGGTGAACCACTCCGTTTTCATCAGTAACAGCCGACTGACGACGAGCCTCATCACAAAAATCCTCGGTTTTACCGCCTAATTCTATCTCATGAAAGAGGTCTTCAGAACGATGTTCATCTACATAGCCAGCAATAGCTCCGCACCCTATCTTGTAGAGTGCATTGACACATCGTTGCTTGTCGAGGTCAACGATTACGCAACCAAAGTCAAAAAGGAGAAGTTTATTTGAGGAGAGATTCAATTTCATTTTCTATATTGCTAATCTGCTCACCACGCTTGTAGAGAGTGTTAGAACGGTCAATCAAGAAATATGTAGGCAACTGCTGAATGAAATACTTATCAAGATAAGATGATTTCAAACCATCATTATCACGAACGCAAATCCAAGGCAGAGCAGCTGTCTGAGTCTTCCAGAAATGCTCGTCAGGATCGAGCGAAACCTGGTAAATCTGGAAACCCTGAGCATGATACTTATTATAAAGTTCACGCAACATCATGATGCGCTCAGTACTATTGTCAGTAGCAAAGATATGAAAATCAAGAAGCACCACTTGTCCCTTCAGTTCACTGAGCGAACGGCTCTTGCCCTTATTGTCAACAAGAGGAATGTCTATGAGTGAAACCTCAGAAACTTTTGAGGCATCAATCTTATAAGGCTGTTCCTTAGCCTTGAGAATGCGAATCTGCTTCATACCCTCAATAGCGATGTTATGGAGGTTTTTGCCACGCAGAGCCTCTGGGTAATAGGTGTCCCACGATGTGGCTACAGCTGCGAAAGTCTTAACATCCAATTCTGACTCTCGAGGATTGAATATCAGCTGGTCGCCGAGAGACTGGAACAGGGCGAAATAAGCATAAGCCTTCTGTGGCTCCTTGAATATATAGTTCATGCGAACATTATCTTTATAGGCATCAACCATCTTCCTTATGCTGTCACCAGTCTGTTCTGCACCCAAGGTAGGATTATTGCTGACCATCAGAGCCTTGGCAAGCAACTGCTGCTGAAGGAGAGACAGTTCCTTGATTTTCTCACAGTTTTCGCTACCACTTATCTCATAGTTGGTTGACATAGTAGGATAAGAAGCCTTAACCTTAATAGTCTCGATGGAATCGACACTTATGTTAATAATTCCGTTAGAAATACGCAAGCGATAAAAGTCTGGCGCCTCAGGTCTTTCGCCTGTAAAAACAAACGCTCCATCGGCATCCAGCTTAACAGAGTCAACAACCACAGGACCGTCAAGACTCATATTCTCAAAATAAAGAACAGAATCCTTAGCCTCCGTAATGTTACCCTCCACTCGGAAGCCCTCCTTATTACATGACACGAGCGCAAAGGCAGCAAAACCTGCCACGAGCACCGATTTCATTATACCTAAAACATAGTTCTTCATTGTAGCAAATGTTTGATTTTGAGTGCAAAGGTAATAAAATTTTATAAAAATACTATGCTTTACATGAAACTTTCAACTTTTATTTGTAACTTTGCCGTGTGAACTTATTCTCATCACATAGCCTGCAAATCATTGTCACGGTGGCATGTACGTTGCTTATGGCGACTACAGCCAATGCCCAGAAGCATAAGGACAAAAAACCAGAAGACCGCATGGTGGACATGGATAGTCCTACCTTCGTGCCGATGGTGAGAGTGGGCAAGGTGCTTGAGGGTGGCGACAGCATCAAATACGTGGAGATGAACAACGTCTATGTGTATGGACCGTTGGAGTTTAAGAACGAGAAGCAACGCAAGGCATACAACAGACTGGTGTTCAACGTAAAGAAAGTGTTGCCGATAGCCAAGGAGGTGAACAGAGCCATAATAGAGACCTATGAGTATCTGGAAACCCTGCCTAATGAAGAAGCACGCAAAGCCCACATGAAGGTGGTGGAGAAAAGCATCAAGGCGGAATATACGCCAAGGATGAAGAAACTGAGCCTCAGCCAAGGCAAACTGCTGATAAAACTCATCTATCGCGAAACGAACTCCAGTTCATACGATCTTGTGAAAGCCTTTCTCGGCAGTACGAGAGCCGTGTTCTACCAGTCGTTCGCCTGGATGTTTGGCGCTTCACTCAAAAAACAATATGACCCTCAAGGCAAAGACCGCCTGATAGAACGAGTGGTAAGACTGGTAGAGGCAGGACAACTGTAGCAGTTCACAGTTCATGGTGCACAGTTCACAGTTAATTCCAAGACAAAAAGACCAAAAAACAATAAAACCAAACAATATGAAAAGAAATCTATTATCTCTTCTTGCGCTCATGATTATGAGCATCATGAACATTCAAGCTGACACCCAGCAAATTGCTTTCCCCGGAGCCGATGGCTATGGCAAGTACGCCACTGGTGGACGAGGTGGTGAAGTATGTTACGTAACAAGTCTGGATGACTGCTCTGACAACAATCTTGTGGAAGGAACCCTGCGCTGGGCCATACGTCATGACAACGGAGGCAAGCCACGTACCATACTTTTTAAAGTTGGTGGTACCATACGCCTTACCTCTAAACTAAAATTCCAATATGATGATGTATCCATCCTCGGACAAACAGCTCCTGGTGGAGGTATATGCATTGCTGGATACGACATCTATTTGTGTAAAAGCAATATAATTCTACGTTACATTCGCTTCCGTGCTGGCGAGATGGCGGCATCAAGCATCACCTCACTGGACATGGAGAACGCCAAGAACGTAATTATCGACCACTGCTCGCTCACATGGTCTATGGAGGAGTGTCTTACCGCCTATGACACAGATTACACTACTGTACAGTGGTGTATTATCGGTGAAGGACTCTACAACAGCCTAAACCCTAAGGGAGTACGATCATACGCAACACAATGGGGTGGTGAGCACAGCACTATGCATCATTGTCTTATTACAAACTGCAATAGTCGTACTGTGCGTTTCAATGGTGTTAGAAACGAATCTAATATCGGACAAGGCAAGCACGACCATGACGCACAGGTTATATCTGAGTATGCCAACAATGTAGTATTCAACTGGGGCAAGTCAAACTCTCCTTATGGAGGTGAAGACAAGAAGAGCATCAATAATGATGCAGACGGCAATCACCTGGGATATGACCGTGTATATATGATAAATAACTACTACAGACCAGGTCCTACCACCAAGAGTCAGGTAAGCAGCACACGTTACTTTGTACAAGGCGACTACGATGGAACCGACGGATATGGTCAATGGTATCTTAGCGGCAATAAGTTTGAGCTTGATAGCAAATGGAAAGGCAGTGGCACGCAGTGGAGCAATGACAATCTCACACTTGTAAACAATGACAACCTTTATGGTTTTATTGCTGCCAACGGTCAACGTGCCTTCAACATGAATGGTTTGAGTTCTACCAAAGGTCAGGATTTCTATGATAAATATGTTATGACATCATTGCCTGATGAAGGTCTCTCTGGACTTACATACGAAAGTGCTGACGAGGCATTTGAGTCTGTCTGCAAAGGTGCAGGTGCCTCTCTTCCTAAGTACGATGCTGTTGACACTCGTCTGTTAAAGGAAGCTCATGGTGACATCGACCCTATATACATTGGTGCAGCAAAGGCAAGACAAAAAGATGGAGGTATTGAACAGCCTCGTGGTACAGGTATCATCAATAGTCCAAACGACATCTCTGTTGACGAGTATGACGGCAAGTATATAACATTCGAATTTTCATATAAACCTTATGGCGCTACTGACCCCGTGGCTGCTACAAATATCTACCCCGACCTCAATGGTACAAGCGCCGTTGAAGACACCGACGGCGACGGTATGCCTGACACATACGAGGACAATAATGGCTTTAACAAGAACGATGCAAGCGACGGAGCAGCAATAGCAGCTAACGGCTACTCCAACCTCGAGAACTTCCTCAACGCTGTGGTTGCAGGTGAGGTAACACCTGAAGGTCAGCCAACTGCAATAGAGGCTGTTCAGGCTACAGAGCCAACAGTAAATAGTTCTGTAGAAAAGATTATCGACGGTAACCACCTCATAATCAAGAAAAGCAATAATACATACAATGCCTCTGGTCAACTGATCAAATAAATCTTTTTGAAGAAAAACTATACAAAAAGAAAAAATGATACCATTTGTGTGTCATTTTTTCTGTTTTTTATGCATAAAGGAGCATTTTACCCCTAATTTATTTGTGCACGTACACAAAAAATACTAACTTTGCACACACAAAAACTAATTCTGCTAACTATAATTACAATCATCATATGAAAATTTCTACCCACCTGATTACCTTGCGTAATCTCTTTTTTACACTATTACTATTAGCTTTCTCAGCTACATCGTCATCAGCTGCTGTCACTATCAACCAAGCAGGAGGATGGCTCGAGACCGCATGGGTTGAATGGACCAACCTCAGTGGAGCACAGAGCTACAACGTATATGTAAGCGAGGCTAACACTAACTCATGGAAAAAACTTGATCGCGAACTGGTGCGCAACTACGGTACATACGGCAGAGCCGATGCTCTCGGACTGAAAGCTGGCAATTATCAGCTGAAGGTGGTGCCAGTAAGCAGCAATGGCGAGCTGACCGCAGAAGCATCGGTGACGGAGAGTCTTGAGGTGCGTGCTCACAATCGCCAAGGCTTTGCACACATGAACCGTCCCACCAGTGGTTGGACTGAAGGTGTGGGAGCATACAAGAATGACGGCACGCTGAAGGATGATGCTGTCGTTCTGTATGTAACATCAAAGAATGCAAAAAACATCACCGTCAATTGGACACGTTATGAGGGCAAAGCTCCAGTGACATGGACAGGTTTGAATGATGTCATTGATGGCTACCGCAAATGTATCGATGGAGGGGGAATGAAGAAGCCGCTCTGCATTCGTATCATTGGAACTGTCAAATACAGCGATTGTGATAAGATGGCATCAGGTCAGGGACTGCACATAAAAACTCAGGCGCAAAATGATTCAAATGTTGATATGCCGCTGACGTTAGAAGGTGTAGGCAAGGATGCAACTATCTATGGTTTCGGAATGCAGATTAGCAACGCTATCGGTGTAGAAGTCCGTAACCTCGGTATCATGCTGTGTCTTGACGATGGTATTGAAATATCGCGTTATAATACCAATATCTGGATTCATAATATGGATTTGTTCTATGGACAGACAGGCGGTGAGAGTGACAAGGTAAAGGGCGATGGCGCTGTAGATACCAAGGACTCACGCTATTGTACCATATCCTCAAATCACTACTTTGACTGTGGCAAGTGTTGCCTTGTTGATGCCAGTGATAATAGAGGAACGTTTTATGCCAGCAGTCTGACTTATTGTGGCAACTGGTTTGACCATGCCGACCAGCGTTTGCCTCGCCTCCGTCATGGAGAAGCTTTCCACATATACAACAATTACTACGACGGCAACGGACTCTATGGCGTAGGTCTTGCCTCTGCATCAAGTGCTTTTGTTGAGAATAACTACTTCCGCAACTGCCGTTACCCTATCGTTTCCTCAGCACAGGGTTCTGACCTCTGGCATGTGGCAGAGCTGAAGAAGGCTGGTACGAAGTCAAAGGGTGTCATGTCAGGCGAAGAAGGCGGTGTGTGCAAAGCTTATAATAACCACATCGAAGGAGCCACATCGTATTTCAATCAGAATACAGCCACCACATATGGTCTTGACTTCTACGAGGTGACCTCACGTGACGAGCAAGTTCCTTCTTCCGTTACAGCGACTAAGGGAGGTTCTGCCTACAGCAACTTCGACACCACTGAAGGTCAGTTCTATCAGTGCACACCAATAGCGACCGAGGATGTCGTAGCTCATGTTACAGGGCAATATGGTGCAGGGCGTTGCCAGAAGGGCGACTTCTCATGGGAGTTTGACAATGCAACGGAAGATGCAAATAAGGAACTGATACCAGAACTAAAAGCTGCACTGTCTAACTACAAGAGCACTTTCGTAGATTTCTATCCTCAACCTACTGCTATCAACAACATTGATGCTGACAAAGCCTACAAGAATACAGATATCTTCGTAACTCCTGCAGGACAACGAGTTGACAGTTCATACAAGGGTATGGTAATATCTGGCAACAAGAAGGTAATCAGATAAGACAAATTAAAACTACTAACCAATAAATAAAAGGTACACGCATGAAGAAAACTCTATTTACAATCGTAGCGGCACTCTCTTGCTTCTGCCAGAGTTATGCCCAACTGTCACCATTTGACGAGAACGCTCCAGTGGGATGGGCTTCAATAGGAACAGAATGCACAGGTAGTAACAACCAGAATCCCGTGACTGTATCCACGGAAGAGGAACTACGTGCCGCCTTACAAGCATGTAAGGGAGGTAAGGCTTCCAAAACTATTTATATAAGTGGAGAAATCTTTCTTGGAGAGAAACTTCGCTATGATGGTGTGAAGAACTGTACTATCTATGGTTTACCTGGTTCATTGCTTTACAACTATAATCATTCTGATGTTGCGGATGCTAATCCTGGTTTCTATTGTCAGAAGTGGGAGAACTGCATAATACGTAACGTTACAATCAAGGGTCCTGGTGCTTATGACATCAGTGGTTGTGACAACATCTCACTTGTAACAAGCACTAATATCTGGATTGATCATTGCGACCTGCAGGACGGTATGGATGGCAATCTCGACGCAAAGGATGGAGCTGACAATATCACAATTTCATGGTGTAAGTTTGCTTACTACATAGCTCCTTGGGCAAGACCTGGTGAGAGCGATGATCACCGTTGTTCTTCAATGTGGGGTTCAAGCAACAGCCGTGATGAGGAAGGTGACCTTAATTCTACATTCGTAAATTGCTGGTGGTATCATGGTTGCGGACAGCGTTGCCCACGCATACGTTATGGTAATGTGCATATAGCTAACTGCCTGTGGGAGAATGGCACAGAGGATGACCCTGCACAGTATTGCGTTGGCATAGGTCATGGCGCAGACCTGTACATAGAGAACAGTGACTTCACTCATACTGTATTGAAGACTGGTCAGTCTGATATGAGAGGCCATAACAAATATTACCTCACAGAAAAGAAAGTGTATGAGCTGACCATCAAGGGTTGCATAGGTGAAGCTGACGCACAGGAGCAAGGTGCCGGCAACACACATGGTTTCTACAATCCATATTCTGATACAAACTACAAACTCCGTACATATAAAGCAGAATACGTAGCCGACATCGTAAGGGATCCAGAAACTGGTGCTGGTGCTACTCTTGATGAGGATCTTCTTGCTACTCGTGGTAATGAGCACTGGGGCGAATATACCCCTACAGCCATAAAAGGTGTGGCTGACAATAGCGAGGCTCAGGTAGTGGGCATACGCTACTACAATGCAAATGGTGCTCTGCTTGACGCTCCTCAGAAGGGCATTAACATCATAGAGTTCCAGATGAGCGACGGTACTAAGGTGGTGAACAAAATAAAGAAATGATCTAGTATATTATAAAGATGACGCGTACATTATATATAATAATAGCAACATTCATACTATCGTTTGCACAGACAGCAAAAGCTCAGTTGTCTCAGTATGATGCCAACAAGCCAATAGGCTGGTGCACTCTCGGTAATGGTATTACTGGCGATGAGACAAATACCGTATATCACGTCACCACCTACGACGAGATGAAGACAGCCTTCAAGAAAATCAATGGCACAATAGAAAACCGCACCATCTATTTTGATGCTGACATCTTCGTGCCTGAGAAGTTCTTCGTGGGTGGAGCTAAGAACCTGACACTATATGGCAAACCCGGTACTAAGCTATACAACAACATCCACTCAGCTGTACAGGATGAGTCTGGCATCTTCTACTTCAAAGAATGTGAGAATCTCATCATACGCAACATCGTGATGGAGTGTGCAGGTGCCTTCGACAACAGTTCAGCTGACAACATGCAGCTGGTAACCTGCAAGAATGTATGGGTTGACCACTGCGATTTCCTTGATGGCGTTGACGGTTGTCTTGACATTAAGACTGGCTCAGACAATATCAGCATAACATGGTGCCGCTTCCGTTATCTCCTACCCTTTTGGCCTGACGGCAAGGGAGGAGCCAACGACCACCGTTTCCCTCTGCTCATAGGTAGTGGTGACAAGAATACCGAAGATATCGGACATCTTAACACCACGATAGCCTACTGCTGGTTTGACGAAGGATGCATGGAGCGTACACCTCGCGTCAGGAAGGGCAATATTCACGTTGTAAACTGCGACTACACCAACGTGGGTGCGCACTATCTCGTAGGCCCTGGCTACCTTGCCAACATCTACGAAGAGAAATGCGACATGACAGCAATAGACCTTAACCTGCCAAACAACAGCGAATTTACGAAAAATACCCAAGACGGCTCCAAAACTCTTGAGTGGAAGAATTACGCTACGGAGAAGAACTACAAGGACTTCAACCTAACCATCACCGACGTGCTTGGAGGGCAGGAAGTAAAACAACGCTCAGGCACTAAGGACTACTACAACCCCTATACAGATGGTAGCGCAGCTGGCGTAACACCATATGACAAGACACTCGTTAAGGCATTTGTAGAAAATGAGGAAACAGGTGCCGGTGCTACACTTGACTACGATCTGCTTGACACTCGCGGCAACTCACAGCAGCTTGAGGCTACGGCTATAAACTATGTTAACGGTTCCGTTAACGTTCCCGTTAACAAGACATATAACCTTGCAGGTCAGCAAGTGTCTGCTAACTATAGAGGTTTCGTAATTTCTGGTGGAAAGAAAATAATCAAATAAAATATACTAACTAAAAAAATCTTTTAACAATCATGAGAGTAAATCTACAATCTTTCAAAAGAATGGCTGTTGCATCTTGTGCAGCAGTGTTCGCCTTTGCTACAGCATCGGCAACAGACATTCACGTTGCTACTACAGGTAGCGACACTAATGATGGTACAGAGGCAGCTCCTCTTGCTACCATCCACAAGGCTATGGAACTGGTAAAGGCAGGTGACCGCATCCTCGTTCATGAGGGTACCTACACTATCTCTGAGCGTATCAAGATTCCAGAGTTGCCAACCAATGCTGACAAGCGTTGCGAACTGCGTGCTTGGCCAGAGAGTGCAGTAGGCAAGGTAATCATCGACGGTTCTGCCATGAACCACACTACCCAGAATGAGTTTAAGATGGGACGTTGTATCTACGTCAACCACCTCGCTAACTACTGGACCTTCTACGGACTGGTGCTCCAGAATGCAGAAGATAACGGTATGAAGGTGGAGGGTTCTTACAACATCATCGAGCGTTGTACCTTCCGTTGGAACAACGATACTGGTCTGCAGATTGGTATGTTCAAGGACTTCACCATTGAGGAGACAAAGTCATTCCCTATCAGCGGTCAGCCACAGTTCAACCCTGGCTACACATATTGCCGCTACAATAAGGTAATCAACTGTGACTCATACGAGAATGCTGACGCAAGAACATATAACGGTTCTGACGACTACGGCGATGCTGACGGTTTCGCATGTAAGTTGTTCCCTGGACCTGGCACAGAGTTCCACGGATGTCGTGCATGGACAAACTCTGATGACAACTGGGACCTCTACATGGTTTATCACCCAGTAGTAATCGACTCTTGTTGGGCATACAACGCAGGTCGTACTAAGGATGGTAGAGACGTAGGTAACGGTAACGGCTTCAAGCTCGGTGGCGGTGGTACCTCTGGCGGTGCAGCTTTCGCTCAGTCAACTGGTGCTCACGTTGTTACCAACTGTGTTGCTTTCGGTAACCTCAAGAAAGGTTTTGACCAGAACAATGCATACGAGGGAATGTATATCCTTAACTGTGTAGGATGGGGCAATGACTTCAACTATCGTTTCTCTACAGAGTTCAAGTATGGACTTATGGATATCCACAACTGTATAGGTTGGGGAGCAAAAACTAACAACCACGAGTTCCTCTCAAGCGGTCCTGAGCACAACACAGATTACAACTCATGGACAACTATTGACGGTTGCGAGCCAATCAAGGATAAGAAGATTAAGACAAAGGACTACAGCGGCGAGTTCCAGTCACTCTCTGTTGCTGACTTCCAGGCAGAGCGTGAGGCAGACGGTTCACTGCCTAACAACGGTTTCGCACGTCTGAAGGAAACAAGCACTGTATTCAAGGACAAGGGTATGCCTATCATAGGTTACACTCCTACACGTAAGATGACTCAGGCAGAGGCAGAAGCTGCAGGCGTGGAGCTTGTTACTGCTGACGATATCTATATCGGTTACAACGATGCAGCACCAGAGTTCGGTGCATTCGAACTTCCTGGCGTGCCATACGAGTTTGAGAGACCTCAACCTATTGAGCTGACTTGTAAGACTGCAAACTCTTCACAGGAGGTTATCGCAGGTTCTGCTATCGAGCCTATCGTATATGAGTGGAGCGACGTAGCAACAAGCGGTGTTGTGACCAACCTTCCTGCTGGTCTGACATGGAGTGTTGAAGGCAACACTATGACCATCAGCGGCACACCAACAGCTGGCGGTACATTCACAGTTACTGCTTCTGCTGACGCGACAAGCCCCGTTAAGCCTCGCTCAACTACTGGTAGCATCAAGGTCGTTACTCCTTTCAAGGTGCTCACTGGCGACTGGTATCATTTCCAGGATGCATGGGATGCACTGCCAGCTGACCTCCAGGGCGTAATGGAACTCATTGGTGAGGCTACTGTCTATGACCCAGAATACACAGAGCCTAAGGATGGTAGCATCCCAGCAGGTTGCACACAGGGTGGTATCGATATGGCAAAGAGCGGCGGTGGTATCCGCTGGCACTTCACTGACGGTGTGCTTCAGCTCAAGATCAACCTCCACTTCACAGGTGGTCGTGACTACACCATCAAGTGGACTAATGCTGACAACACTTCTGGTCAGAACAGCATCACTGGCATGACCAAGGGCACCTACTGCGAGTGGGATGTTATCGGTAACGCAGGTCTCACAGAGGACGAAGCTAAGAACATCCGCACTATAGAAATTCTCAATACTAAGTCAAGCGGCGGTGCTCGCGTATATGACCAGTACATCCGCGTACCACTGACAGAGTCTGCTATCAGCAATGTTAACGAAAACGCTAACCTTAACGTTAACGTTCCCGTTAAAGTTGTCAGTGGTGGTCGCATCGTAGTACTCAAGAATGGTGTTCGCTACGACATCCTTGGCAGAAAGCTCTAAAACTTTCACACATTATATATAATATGTAGATGACAATGAAACGCTTCATATATTCAATGGTCGCACTGGTGCTCTCAATGGGCATCAGTGCTGCCGACAAAGTAACGGAGGACTTCTCTTCACTTACTTTGAACGAGACACTCAATGGTACGAAGGAACTCCCATCTGGTACATGGTCTTTCTCTGGTGTGCAGTATAAGAACAGCAACAGCGTAAAGTGCTTATCGTTCTCTAACACCAGCAGTACTGTTATCACTCCAGCTTTCGACAATGTTGCCAAGATAGGTTTCGGCTATCGTGCTGGTGGTAGTAACAAGAACGTCAAGATTAGCTATTCTACTGACAATGGTTCTACATGGACAGACGTGGAGACATTTGTCATCAAAAGCAGTTCTTCTACTTTCGCTACATACGGCAAGAAGACTGGCACTGACGAACTCACAGGCGTGAAGTTCCGCGTGCAGGGTGATAACAATGTATTCATGAATTCCTTCACCATTACATTCTCTGATGGTGGTAGCACTACTGACCCTGACGACCCAACGTACATCACCGAGGGCGTATGGGTTCCTGTAAAGCCTATCCCTGCTGCAACAGGTAAGACATACTACATCTCTCCTACAGGTAATGATAACACTGGTGACGGTTCAGAGGCAAAGCCTTGGTACAATATCGCAGTGGCTTATGCTGCTGCAGAGCCTGGTGACCACATCATCTGTAAGGGTGGTACATATAAGATCAGCAAGTATGGCACTGATGGCAAACTCACCGTTCGTATGAACAAGATTGGTACAGCTGCTAAGCCTATCGTGATACGTTGCGCTGATGGCGAGAAGCCAGTATTCGACTTTGAGCAGCAGCTTATTGACTGTAACCGCAAGACTGGTAACGTAGGTGACCGCGGTATTCTTCTTTCAGGTGACTACCACATCATCTTCGGTATTCACATGATGCACGCTGCCGATAATGCCATTAAGCTTGAAGGTTCACATAACCGCATCGAGCGTTGCGAGTTCTCATATAACCTCGATACTGGCATACAGCTTGGCTTCGGTCATAAGTTTGAAGACACTCACCCAGGCGTAAGCAGCAATGACGGTAACTATTGTTCTTACAATGACATCATCGACTGCGACTCACACCACAACTGTGACTGTGATGCCAACTACGGCTCTGATGCCGACGGCTTCGCTTGTAAGATGCACAACGGTAAGGGCAACCGCTTCATCCGCTGCCGTGCATGGCGCAACAGTGATGACGCATGGGACCTCTATGAGACCGACTATCCTGTAGTTCTTGCTCAGTGCTGGGCATGGGAGTCTGGTAATGCCGAGGATCATCTTTGGGTTAAGGACTACCTTGACACTTCAGCTTCATTCTCTGGTAACGGTAACGGCATCAAGCTTGGTGGTAATGGTACTGGCGGTAGCTCTAAGGGCATCCACTATGCATACGACTGCATCGCCTTCGGTTGCGACAAGAGCGGTTCTGTAAAGGGCTTCGACTGCAACAGCCACCAGGGTGGTCATATCCTCATCGGCTGTCTTGCTTTCGACAATGGTTATGACTTTATGTTCGAGAGCGGTGGTAGCCAGGCCAACACCTTCTTCTATAATAATGTATGCCTTGGCAGACAGGAGATATGTGTAGGTTCTGATGACTATAACGCAGTAAACGCTGCTGCATCAAAGAATGGTTGGAGCAACCACCTCCTGGAGGGTGCATCAAAGGATGACTACCTGTCACTCGACGAGGATGATGCTCTGAAGCCACGTTCATTAGATGGCTCTTACCCACGTAAGTTTGGTCGTCTCGCTTCAGACAGCCAGCTGATTGGTGCAGGTAGCGCAACATACGACATTCCTTCTGGCGCTACATTCGACCCACTGCGTGAGATTATCGCTGATTATCCTTTCCTCAAGCATGAGGTAAATGGTGACGCTCGCGACCTCGGTCCTTACGAGTATGTTCCTGCATCAGCAACTGCTATCAATATCGTTAGCGACAACCTCAAATCTCAAACCTCAAGCCTCAAACCTCTGAAGGTTATCAAGAGCGGTCGCTTCTATATCGTTAAGGGTGGTAATAGCTACAACGCACAAGGTCAAATCATATATTAATCAACTAACTAAACCAAAATTACAATTACTAACATGAAACAGAAACTAATGAAAAGGGCATCAATGATGCTTATGCTTCTGAGCTCCGTATTATCTACGTGGGCTGTTGGAGGTGACGGTCTCTATTTCCTGCAGGATTTTGAAGACCAGTCAACATTCCCTGAAACAAAACCAGAGACAGAGACAGCGTTCAACGTTGCAGGTCAGGGAGAGTGGCTCTTTATGGGCTCTTATCAGTCAACTAACGCCAGCTACACCTACGGTGGTGCAGGTATGAACCTCCGTCTGCCTAAGAATGGTTCGTATGTCGTTACTCCAGTTCTTAGCAATGGTGTCAGCAAGGTTACATTCTATATCGGTCGTGCTACTGTAAAGGTATATACCTCTGCTGATGGTGGCTCTACATGGGCAGCAGCTGAGACTACCACAAGCGGTAAGAACGTAACAGCTACTATCAATAGCGAGACAGTAAACCGCATTAAAGTTACTAACGAGAATTCTAAGGATGCCGATATCGACAACCTTGCTGTCTATGCACAGACTTTTGACACTCCAGTGACAGTAAGCACTGGCGATGCTGCTGATATCACTAAGGTAAGCGCTACCATCAGCGGTACTATTACCAAGCAGGAGCAGACTGTTACTGAGGTGGGCTTCGTATGGAGCAACACCAACAAGGAACCGACACTCAGTGACAACGTAACCGCCGCAACTGTAGGTGCCAGCTTCAGCGCAACACTCAGCGAACTTGCTGAGGGCAAGACATACTACTATCGTGCATACGCTAAGTATGGCGACACTCAGGCTTACGGTCCTATCAAGAGCTTCAAGACCGAGGCTGGTGAGCAGCAGCAGACCATTGACGCGGAAGGCCGCTACTTCATACAGGACTTCGAAGACCAGACTACCTATCCTGGCGTAGAAGGTAAAGATGCTGGTACAGAGCTGACCTTCCAGGCTTTCGGTGGCGAGTGGATATACTACAACTCATACGTTTCAACCAATGCTACCTACAACGTTGACGGTTCTACCGCTAACCTGCGTCTTCCAAAGAACGGCACTTACGTAATCACTCCTATACTCAACAGTGGTGTAAAGAAGTTCACATGGAACCAGATGCGTAAGAGCTGTAAGGCTTACACCTCTACTGACGGTGGTAACACCTGGACTGAAGCAACTATCAGCGGTGGTACTGACGGTGCACTCTGCACGGTAACTGTTGAGAGTCTCAATGTCAACCGTGTCAAGATTGCCAATGAGGCAAGCGGTGATGCCGATATCGACAACTTCATTGTTTATGCACAGGCATTCGGTACTCCTGCTACAGTAGCTACCGGCGGTGCTACCAACATCACAAAGAATGCTGCTGAGGTTGCTGCACAGATTGTTGACGCTGGCGACCAGCCTATCACTGAGGCAGGCTTCGTGTGGAGCGTTAATCCTAACCCAACACTTGCTGACAATACAGTAGAGGTAGAGGATGTTAAGAACCTTACTGAGTTCTCTCTCCTCATCACTGGTTTGAAGGCAGAGCAGACTGTATATTATCGTGCTTATGTTCTCTCTAACGCAGGCTATGCTTATGGCGACGTTATGAGCTTCACGACTGCGGAGGCTACACCTGCAGTGGTAGCTACAAGCGATGTAACAAAGAGCGGTAAGAAGTATCGTCTCGGCGGTATCGTAACTGACGACGGCGGTATGGAACTTACCGAGGTAGGTGTCATATACAGCAAGACCTCTGGTCTTACCTATGACTCTGAGACACGCGTGGCAATGGCAAAGGCTTCTTACAAGTTCTCTACTACCGTATCTCTCGACGAGTCTGCTACATACTATGTTCGTGCTTACGCTATCACAGCCAAAGGTACCGTATATGGCGAGGAAAGGGAATTTGTTACCGATGCTGTGCCAGAGACTCCTGATGACATCAAGGGTGAGGTAATTTGGTGTTCTCCTGACGGCAACGACGCTACTGCCGACGGTTCAGAGACAGCTCCATTCTTCGATCTGCAGAAGGCTGTTGCTATTGCTCAGCCTGGCGACCGTATCTGGATGAAGGCTGGTACATACGTATATGACAAGCGTATCAATATCGACGAGACCAACGGCGAACCCGACAAGCTCATCGAACTTTGGGGTTATCAGGGACAGGCAGTACTCGATTTCTCAGGCATGCCTTACCATGCTCACTCTAACAACCCTTACCAGGGTATTCGTCTCACCAGTTCATACTGGCACTTCAAGAACATCGATATCTGCAATGCTTCTGATAATGGTCTGCTCATCGAGCGCAACAAACCTACAGGTGGTACAAGCGCTGACGTAGTAAACCGCACTCAGGACGGTCACGACAATATCATCGAGCTCTGTAACTTCTACAAGAATGGTGATACCGGTCTGCAGATTAAGAACCTCGGTTCTGACAACAAGATCATCAACTGTGACTCATACCTCAACTGCGACGAGGACGAGGGCGATGCTGACGGTTTCGCACCAAAGATCTCTGTAGGTGACAACAACTACTTCTATGGTTGCCGTGCATGGGCTAACTCTGATGATGGTTGGGACGTATTCTACAAGAAGGATGGTAACTTTGGCGACAATATGACCATCATCCTCGAGAACTGTATCTCTTACAAGAATGGCTTCCTTGACCTCAACACTGTAGCACCAAAGGGTAATGGTAATGGTATCAAGATGGGTTCTGATCAGGGTGCCATGAACGTTTACCTCAACCGTTGTCTCTCTATCTGCAACAAGTCTAAGAGCTTCGACCAGAACCACAACGCAGGTGACATCATCATGAACAACTGTACTGGTATGACCCTCACCTCTATCGACGCTAAGAGCTACAGCTACCGTATCTATGAGGCTATCGCAAGCGGTCATGAGGTTCGCCTCACCAACTGTATTGCTATCAACGAGAACGATGCTACCGATAAGCGCGATAAGAACACTGGTCTGCCTAAGCCAGGCGAGTATGGTAAGCAGGGTGCTTATGGCCGCTTCGAGGTTGACGAGACTCTCACTGGCATGACCATCACCAACTGTGAGTTCCAGAGGGCACACCCAGACTTCTTCGAGAGCGTAACAAACCACGAGGAACTCATCGGTCCACGTGACGAGGACGGCAACATACCTGAGACGACCTTCGCTCATATCAAGGCTGGTGCTTCTCATAAGATGTATGACGGTACCACAATGACTTCTGAGCAGCTTCTCATCGATCAGGGTGCGGATGTTCCTGCTACAACCTATCGTGGCATAGCTATCAACGGTATCGAGTTTGAAGGCGCAGCTCCTGACCTCGGTGCATTCGAGTTTGGTGCTTCTTACACCGATGTAAAGCTCGTTCAGCAAGAGTCACAGGACAAGAGCATCAGCCTCTTCCAGGCTCAGAACGGTCTGCTCTTCGTAACCGTCAACGATCCTGCAAAGGCTCGCGACTATACTCTCAACCTCTTCGACGCAACAGGCAAGCTGCTCGGTCAGCACTCTTTCAATGGTGCTACCACAGCAATCCGCATCCCTGCTGGTGCTAATGGCCTCGTTATCGTAAAGGTACAGGGTACCAACGGCTTCGTTGGTTCCGCTAAAGCTATTGTGAAATAAATAGTTAGTAATATATTTTGAAGACGTTTAGAGTTACCCTTTTTAACCAAGGGGCTCTAAATGTCTCTTTACCTTAGAAATTTATTATATGCAAAGAATTTCTACTTTATTAGCACTGATACTCTGCGTCATCATGGCGCAGGCAGCATCGTTTACTGAGGACTTCCAGTCGGGGCTACCTACCTCTGCTCCGTCAAGTGAGACGACCGTAACCCTGTCTTCTGGCGATTGGAAGATAAAAGGAGTATATGGTAAGAACGACAACAGCTCTATGCGCCTTACCATGAATGCTAATGGTTATGCCATAACCCCCGCACTCGACCGTCCTGGCACTATCTCTTTCTATCACCGTGCTTCAGGCAGCGGCAAGAAACTCGTAGTGGAGAAATCCACTGATGGAGGAAGCAACTGGACCAAACTCGGTGAAGTTACCGTTTCATCTTCTACCCCTTATGCCAATAGCAGTTTCAATGCTAACTCAGCCGAAGATGATACACAGGTTCTCATCCGTTTCACATGTATGAGTGCCACTATCTACGTTGATGATCTGACCATCTCACTCGGCTCTTCTGGTAGCAGTGAAGGTGGTGGAGGCGGTGAAGACGAGCCCACCAACCCCGACCCACAGCCAGAGATACCTTGGACAGGTCCTCATAGTGTAGAGCACTGTATCTACGTAGCACCATGGGCACCAGATGATAGTGGCGATGGTTCATGGGAGTCTCCTTACTACAACCTGCAGAAGGCTATAGATATGGCACAGCCTGGTGACTCTATCTACGTACGTGGCGGTACATATTACCCAAGTGCATGGCGCGACAAGATGTCTGACGGCAAACTCCTCAAGACCAACAAGATTCTTATTGACAAGAAGGGCGATGCAGACCATTGGTTTACTATCAAGACTTTCCCAGGCGAGTATCCAGTCCTCAACTTCAAGGATCAGCCTAAGGGCACCAACAAGTCATCTACCTACGGCGGCATACAGCTCGAGGGTGATTATTGGCACATCTACGGCCTGCATATCACTCAGGCAGGCGACAATGGCATAAAGGTCGAAGGCTCACACAACAAGATAGAGCGTTGTACCTTCAGCTACAACGACGATACAGGTCTTCAACTCGGCTTCGGTCATAAGTTCGAGGACTCACATCCAGGCATAAGCAGCAACGACGGCTCTTATTGTGCATATAACGATGTCATTGACTGTGACTCTTACCTCAACTGCGATTCTGACAACTACGGTTCTGACGCCGATGGTTTCGCTTGCAAGATGCACAATGGTATAGGCAACCGCTTCATCCGTTGCCGTGCATGGGACAATGCCGATGACGCATGGGACCTCTATGAGACCGACTACGCTGTTAAACTCATCGAGTGCTGGGCATGGGGCTCTGGTCGTGCCAACCTCTTCGGATGGGTTAGCGCCAGTGGCTCTTTCCAGGGTAATGGTAATGGTATCAAACTCGGAGGTAATGGCTCCGGCGGTTCTTCCAAGGGCGTTCATGAGGCATGGCGCTGCGTAGCCTTCAACTGCGACAAGACAGGTTCTGTTAAGGGTTTCGATGAGAACTCTCACAAGGGAGGCATCAAACTCGTCAATTGCCTCGCTTTCGGTTGCGGTTACGACTTCATGTTTGAAGACTGTAACGATGCCAACAACTTCCAGTTCTATAATAATGTATGCTTCGGCAACATTGAGATAAAGGGCACTTTCACAGAAAGCAACAATGCCCTGCTCACCAATAAGACTAAGAATGCGTGGAAGAATAATGCTATCACAGCAAACAGTTTCTCTAAGGACGACTACGTAAGTCTTTCTGAGGACGATGCTAAGGCACCACGTGCTGCCGACGGCAGTCTGCCTACACGCTTTGCACGTCTTAAGAGCACCGCTACTACGTTCCTTGACAAGGGTCTCGACCTCAAGAGCGATATGCAGGATGAGTTCCCATATCTCTGGCAGCCTATCTACGGCGCTGCACGTGACCTCGGTCCTTACGAGTACGCTCCTGCTCAGGCTACCGGCACACAGGTTATCCTCACCAATGACAAGGAACTCTCACTCTGCGTTGCTCACGGCAACTTGCAGTTTACTGTTCCTGCCAATGGCAAGGCTGTTCTCGACCTCTACACCCCACAGGGCATCCTCGCAGCCAATGTTGCTACGATACTTGCTACTGAGGGCGGTCAGTACAGCATCCCTGTCAGCGGACAGCTGCAAAAGGGCGTATATATCGCTCGCCTGCAGTTTGGTGGTGCTACGCGTTCCGTACGCTTCACTGTAAAATAAAGAATATACAATACTGATTACAATCATGCGAAAGTTTTTTACGACAGCAATGATGGCTCTTGCAGCCATCGTTGCTACGTTTGCACAAACGGCAAACAATGACCTTGTAAAAGTGAGTTGGGCTTTGACAACGGGTAATCTGGAAACTGGCGTATGCTCGCCTGAGAACCAGAGTCAGTTTATTACACCTGGAGCTATGACCGTAGGCAGTGGCATTACGATTACTGCAGAGAGTTCAAGTGACAAGACTGGTGTAACCTCTGACGGTTACACTCAGACATTCTTCAAAGCATCGAAGAGTGGTGACAATGCTATTAAGTTCTCTATTACACCAAAAGAGGGTATAACATTTACTCCGACTAAGGTGGGACTGAAAGCTGCCCGTTGGAAGACTGACAAGGGTTCTATCTCTGTGGCATGGGTCAATGGCGACGGTAGCACCAAGTCACTGGGAAGTTTCACCCCTAAGCGTGAAGCTTCTGATCCTACATGCTCTATCGAAGAGTACACATTAGAAGGTAGTGTTGCAAGTGACAAGACATGTCAGTTGGTGGTTACCATCAGCGGTATGGACGGCAAGAAGACTATTTCCATGGGCGATGTGTTTATCGAGGGTACTACATACGGTACCGTCGGACAGGCCATCACCCACAATCTCACAGTAGTAGCAAATCCTGCTGAGGGTGGTAACGTTAGCGTTTCGCCAACTGGTACGACTTTCGAGCGAGGCAGTTCTGTCACCCTTTCTCAGACTTCAAATGAGGGCTGGGTTTTCACTGGTTGGTACAATAATGGTACTCTGTTGTCAACAAGTCCATCTTATACTTTCAACATCATGGGCAACATGGATGTGGAAGCCAAGTATCAGTCAGAAGCTTCATTATTGGTGGGCGACTACACCGTAGTTGACAATATTGCGGCTCTCCGTGCTACTATCAAGCAGTTCAACGAGAATCCTTCTGCACAGCGCCGCTTTATTTTCCTGAAGAATGGCACTTACGACTACGGCAATTTTGTCAACACAGAGTCCGAGGTCAATAAGAACTATGGTCGCGATACCCTTAAGGTTGATAACGTATCTATTATCGGTCAGAGCACCGAAGGCGTGACTATTACCATCACTCCTACTACGTCAAGTGTAAGTCGCACTGCACCTATCATGATTCAGAGTACAGGCACCTACTTGCAGAATATCACCTTCCACAACAACTTCGACTACAGTGGTAATGATGGTCAGGCAGCTGCTCTTCACGATCGTGGTCACCACACCATTGGTAAGTGGCTGAAGTTGGAATCACGTCAGGATACCTATTATTCGCATACCAACTACGGACAGCTTTATTTTGAGGATACACAGTTTATCGGCACCGTTGACTTCATCTGCGGCCGCGGCGACGTATTCTTCAATCGTTGTGACATTCGTTGTATCCAGCGTTATCCTGGTCAAGGTGTCTATACTGGTGATACTCACATATCTGCACCTTATACATGGGAAGAAGACTACAACAGCATCGGTGGTCACGGCTATATCTTCATGAACTGCCATGTTGACTGTAAGGCTAAGACTTGGGACTTCGGACGTGGATGGCGTGCATGGCCTAAGGCTGCCTTCCTGAATACTGTATTGTCTGCTGATGCAGCCAAGCGTGTCGGCAATGACCAGACCAGCGGTAAGGAAGCAGACAACTATGCCATTGTTCGCGATATAGACTACTCTCTGCGTGTAACCACAAAGGGCGTAAAGAGCAAAGACGACAGCGAGAGTGTATGCCGCACCTTCACCTTCTATGAGTACAACACGATGGACGAGAACGGCAATGTAGTAAGCCCCGCTTCTAATGTTCTTACCTTTACTGCAGCTGATAGCAAAACGATGGAGACTATCCTCAAGCCTAACGAGATAGAGCGCTTCCAGCTCCGTAATGTGTTCCCTGACTGGACACCCGACCAGGATTGTAAGCAGGTTGTTGTTACCTCTTGTCAGCTCAGTGGTGCTAACCTCTCATGGACAGCCGACCAGAAAGCTAAGGCATTCCTCATCGAGAAGGGTGGCGAGTTCGTTGACATCATCGATGGCACTCAGACCTCTTACACTGTCAGCGACGCATCTGCAAGCTATACCGTGCGCGCTGCCAACATGATGGGTGGCTTCGGTATTGCCAAGGAAGCTACAGTAGCTACAGGCATTGAGAACGTTAATGTTAACGGAAACGTTAAAGAGGTAGTTTCTACTGCATATTACTCTCTTTCTGGCTCTCGTTTGTCAGTGCCACAGCATGGAGCATATATCGTCGTTAAGACCATGAACGATGGTACTGTCATTGCAACCAAGGAAATGAAGTGAAAAGAATGATGAAAAATAAAGCTTTAATACTGTCAGCATCGCTCTGTTCGATGCTGACAGCTACAGCGCAACAAGTCAATGACTATATCATAGTCGGCAACAAGGATGAGCTTCGTGCTGCCATCAAGCAGGTCAATGCTAATACCTCAGGCAATAGGCAGTTCATCTTTATGAAGAACGGCGACTATGACTATGGCACGTACTATAACTATAAGAACTATAGCAGCTATGACCCGCTGGGACGTGATACCATCAAGGTCGATAACGTTTCGCTGATAGGTCAGAGAGCCCGTCACAGTGGCAACAACCCTGCACCTGCCGATGGTAGTACTGAGAAGGGCGTGCTGATACATATCAAACCTACCAAGGAAGATCTCAGCACCACTGCACCTATCGTCAATCAGGGTAGCGGTTGCTATCTTCAGGACTTCACTATAGAGAACGACTTCAAGATCTCTGGTACTGCCCGTGCCTGCTGTTGGCATGATGATGGCAATCATACCATAGGTAAGAACGTATGTCTCTTGTCATATCAAGATACCTACTACGCTCACAAGGCGGACGGACAGTTCTATTGGGAAACGTCTGACTTACGAGGTTCCGTGGATTTCCTTTGTGGCAATGGCGATGTATTCTTCAATAAGTGCAAACTTGTCAACCGTGACCGTCAGCCCTACGATAAATACACCCACCAGGGCGAGGCAACGTTGTCAGCTCCCTATACACAGGTGGAGGACTTCAACCAACCAGGCGGACATGGCTTTATCTTCATGGACTGCACCATCGACTGCGAGTCATCAATATGGATTTTCGGACGTGGATGGCGTGGGTGGCCAAAGGAGGCGTTTATCAATACTACGTTGACAGAACAGGCTCGTCTGCGTCTCGGTACCAACCAGACAGACCCCAAGAATAAGGAAGACAAAACAAAGCGCGTTTCGCTAACAGGTATGCAGACGACCGACGACTCTCACTACATGCAGTTCTATGAGTACAACACGATGGATGAGAACGGCAACAACATCACGCCTGAAACCAATGTGCTGACGTTCAAGGCTCATGATAGTGGTACATACGAGACTGTACTGCAGGCAAGCGAGATAGACAAATACCAACTTCGCAATGTTTATACTGACTGGACTCCCGATGTAGAGTGTCGTCAGATAGCTGTTACCAGCGTCACTCGTTCAGGCAACAGCCTCTCGTGGACTGTCGGCGAACCAGCTAAGGCGTTCCTCATAGAGCAGGATGGCGACTTCGTCACTATCGTTGCAGGCACCGAAAATCAATATAACGTTAACGCTAACGGGAACGGGAAATTTACAGTCCGTGCTGCCAACATGATGGGGGGCTTCGGCGAACCAATGGAGGAGGGCAACTCCGCAACTGGAATCATTAACGTTAACGTTAACGATAACGAAAACGAAAACTCCCTCTCTCATAGAGAGGGCTGGGGTGAGTCTTATAACCTCGCTGGCCAAAAGGTCGGCAATGGATATAAAGGCATCAGCATCGTTAATGGAAAAAAAGTAATCAATAACTAAAATATGAAGAAACTATCATTATTCGTGGCGCTGTTGGCAGTTTCAGCAGCCCATGCTCGCCAACTGACTATTGAGCCAGGTGGTGCTGTCAACGACCTCAAGGTCGCTATCGAGGCTCTTGAGGTTGGCGACACCCTATGGGTGAAGTCTGGCACGTATCAGCTTAGTGATATGATCAATGTGCGCCACTCAGGCAATCGTCACCACCGCATCTGCGTCTTTGGTTACGATACCGAGAAGGACAAGAAACCATCGGTTAATCCAGTGTTCGACTTCTCTCAGCAGCCCCACACGGGTGACGATGCTGCTAAGCAGTTCCGTGGTGTACTTCAGAACCCTAATGCCGACTATTGGTATTGGCGTGATATCGACATCACTAAGTCAGCCGACAGTGGTATGAAACTCGAGGCAAACTACTGTGTCGTAGAACGTTGTAACTTCTATCGTTGTGGCGATACTGGTTTGCAACTCGGCTTCGACAAAGATGGCAATGGTGGCAACAACCGTAACCCTAAGTACCTCTATGGTCGCTACAACCAGATTATCAACTGCGACTCATATTATAATTATGATGTACAGGCGCATGGAGGCAATGCCGATGGTTTTGCTAACAAACTCTATCCTGGTCCAGGTAATGAGTGGCATGGCGACCGTTGTTGGGCTAACAGCGATGATGGTTGGGATCTCTACTATGCCGTATATCCATGTCTTATAGACAACTGCTGGGCGCTCTACAACGGCTACCTGGAGGATGGCAGCATAGGTGTCAATGGTAATGGCTTCAAGCAGGGCGGCAACAAGCAGAGCGGTGGTTCTGCCGACGGCAAGGGTGGCTCATACGGCGCCCATGTGTTCACCAACTGCGTGGCTGCATACAACCTCTACCACGGCTTCGACCAGAACAACCACGACGAGGGCACATGGATACTCAACTGTACCGCTTTCAACAATAAGCAGGTAAACTTCCGCTTCAACTGCGACGTGGAGATGATAGGCAACACAGTCTTCCACCTGCGCAACTGTCTCGGTTTTAACCCCGGTGAGGCTAACCACCGCTTCGGCGATATGTGGCCTGACTCCGAATATACCAACTGGCAGGACCTCATGGGGCTCTCACCACAGTACAACATGGGTAAGGGTATCGACCCCAAGACTGGTCAGGAATACAAGCGCCTCAGCGCCAAGGACTGGCCAAGCTTCGACGACCAGTTTGAGGATATCAGCCTCGAAACCGGTCTCAGCGCTCGTCAGCCTAATGGCGAACTGCCTCTGAAGTTTGCTCGTCCTAAGGTGGGTAGCATCTTCGAGGATAAGGGCACACCTATCGAGAACTTCTACTGCGCCGACGTCTTCAAGGACTATTATTATAAGAACACGGAGAAGTGGCTCGACGACTATAGCTTCACCGTTTCACTGCCTTACTATGGTGCAGCACCTGACTACGGTGCTTACGAGGCAGGATGGGAGCGTCCCGCTTTCGAACTGCAGACCCTTCCCGTCAACGACGGCACACTGCCTGACGTGGATGAGATAACCAGCATGGGTGGTAAGGACTACCAGAAGAAGTTGCTCATCAACGACTACCTCTTCCAGGATGCCACTCTCGCTGAGAGCATCTCTCAGTATGTCAGCGATGCAGCTACTGGCAATAAGATACTGCCTACCTACTATGGTAAGAGCGGTACCTATCCTACCAAGATCGGTGCCCTCTATGGCGGTGCAACTCAGGGAGCATACGTGATTGCCAAGAGCAGCGGCTATGTAGAGTTCAGCGTACCAAGCCTCAGCGAGATGCGCTCTAACTGCTACGGTGGTGGCAAGACCTCTACCCTCCAGATGCAGTGGAAGCGTCCTGGCGAGTCTTCATGGCATGATGGCGAGAGTGTCACCTTCGATCAGCGCGTCTTCACCGTCAACTTCGTGGAGTATGGCATACCTCAGACCAATGAGCCTATCATTGTGCGCATCAATAGCACAGGTTCTAACGATGTTTACCTCACCGACCTTACCCTCAACGGCTTTGAGGAATATCATGGTGATGTGCCTACAGCCATCAATGGTGTGAAGGCCAGCGAGCCAAACATCTGTTTCACCTCTAACGGCATCATCTTCTATGGCGACATCGCCTCTATCATGGTCTATGACGCTAACGGCAGAGTGGTGGCTCAGTCGGCACTGTCTCAGTTCTGCAACCTCGCTACCCTGCCTACTGGCCTCTATGTGGCTAAGGCTACGACTAAGGACGGACAGACCCTCAGCACCAAGGTGCTACGTAAATAATTTCACCGAGGCTACTAAGCTGTAGTCTTTACGAACACAAAAAATACCCGACAAGTTTGTGCTTGTTCGGGTATTTTTTTGTAACTTTGCAGAAAAATAACGGGTTCCGAGCTTGCTCGCCTGAGCACCGACTGGAGCGCAAGAACGTTAACTGGTTCCGAGCTCTGCTCGCCTGAGCCTTGGCGAAGAACGTTAACCTCTTGAACTATTGAACTATTCAAACTCATGAAGAAGCTACTTTTTACTTCTTACTTTTTACTTCTTACTTTCTGCGCTACGGCGCAGAGCCAGTTGGTGAACCTGACCGATGTGGTGCCTGACGCCATATTGGAGATTCGCTATTACTCCACCTACAACTTCGTGGGTCAGCGCATAGACGGTTATGAGCGCCCTACGGCATTGTTGACCAAGTTAGCTGCTGACAGCCTGCGCGCCGTGAGCGACGAGGTGAAGCAGATGGGCTACCGACTGAAGGTGTATGATGCCTATCGTCCGCAGAAGGCAGTAGACCACTTTGTGAGGTGGGCAGCTAACCTGTCTGACACCATCATGAAGCCTTATTTCTACCCTGAGTTGGACAAGTCGGTGCTCTTCGTGCAGGGCTACATAGCCGAGAAGAGCGGTCACACTCGCGGCTCTACGGTTGACCTCACCCTCTTCGATATGAAGACGGAGAAGGAGGTGGATATGGGTGGCACATTCGACTTCTTCGGTCCAGAGAGTCATCCCGACTTCTGTGGCAATCCTGATACCGATACCTTCATCGGCACCTATTCGCCTGCTGGTCGCACCATCACCCCTCAGCAGTTTCATAACCGTATGATACTGCGTAAGGCTATGCTGCGTCACGGTTTCAAGCCAATAGATACGGAGTGGTGGCACTTCACCCTGAAGGATGAGCCACACCCTGACACCTATTTCAATGTTCCTGTAAAATGAAGTCTGTCTGCAAATTCATCTCTGAATACATGGGGATTCTGGTGTTGCTCACCGCTGTGGCTGCACTCTTCTTCCCCGATGCGCTCAATAAGATACCTACCACATCCATCAACTATATGCTGGGTGTGATAATGTTTGGCATGGGTCTGACACTCAGTCCCCATGACTTCCACGTTGTATTCAGCCATCCGCGCGATGTGCTGTTGGGTAATGTGGCTCAGTTCTGCATAATGCCTGCACTGGCATGGTTGCTTGCCAAAGCATTCGCTCTTGACGATGCTCTGGCACTGGGTGTGATACTCGTAGGCTGCTGTCCTGGTGGCACGGCATCAAACGTCATCACCTACCTCTCCAAGGGCGACCTCGCATTGTCGGTAGGCATAACGGGTGTTTCCACCCTGTTGGCACCACTGCTCACACCTCTGCTCACATGGGCATTGGCAGGAAAAAGCGTTGATGTCGATGTGGTGAGCATGTTCTACAGCATACTGTTGATAGTCATTATGCCGATAATCCTCGGTTTTATCATCAAAAAACTGTTCCCCGTCTTTACCGCCAAGGCTGTTGATTATCTGCCTGCGATATCTTCACTCGCCATAGCCTTCACTGTGGCTATTGTGATATCTGCCAACTCTCAGAAACTGATGGTAGGAGGCTTTACCATAGTCCTTGTGGTGATGCTACACAACCTTTGCGGACTGGCATTTGGCTATATCGTCAGCAGACTCTTGCACATGCCCCTTGCCAAGCGTAAGGCAATATCAATAGAGGTGGGCATGCAGAACTCTGGTCTGGCAAGCAGTCTTGCTGCCACTCATTTCGCCCTGTATCCTCTCGCCACCATTCCTGGAGCCATCTTCAGCGTATGGCATAACATCAGCGGAGCCATCGTAGCAAGGTTCTTCGCTAAACAGAATTGATAAATGAAAATTTTTAAGAACATAACAGCTGAAAGTCTGCGTTCCAACGCCAGCATTGCACTCATCGTCATCGCCGCCATACTCGTTGAGGTGACGAGCATAATACAGTATATGTATGCTCAGGAAGGCATACTACGAAGTGTAGAGAACCGTGCGCAGGGCGAGCTACGCATCAAGAGCCTCAAGATTCAGAATGTGATGAACGAGATAGAGGTGGCTGTGCGCGAGATGGCATGGGCTGTGGAGCGCGACCTCGACAAACCTGGTTCCATGGTAACCATCACCCAGCGTCTGCTTGATGACAACAAAATCATAGTGGGCAGTGCCGTTGCCTTTGAGCCAAACTACTATAAGAAGATGGGAGCGCAGTTTGCACCATATTCTTATCGTGTGCCTGAGGGCAGGATTATCAGCAAACAACTCGGCACCAACGAGTATGACTATCACCACATGGAGTGGTATGCCGTGCCCATGCAGACGGGCAAGGGTCACTGGAGCGAACCCTATTTTGACAAGGGCGGTGGCGAGATGATGATGAGCACTTATTCGCAACCCATCTGCGATAAGCATGGCAACAGGGTTGCCGTGCTCACTGCCGATGTGTCGCTCGACTGGCTCTCTAAGGTCATAAACGACGGTCATAACTACGCCTCAAGCTTAAATCTCATCGTTTCACGTACTGGCAAGATTATGGCTGGTCCGAAGGAGGCACACATCATGCGAACCACCCTGCAGCAACTGACTGACGGGGTGATGGACACCTCGTCGCACCAGATAAACCGAAATATGTTGGCTGGCAAAAGCGGACAAGGTGAGGTAGAGGGTAATAATGGCGACACCTACTATGTGTTCTACACCCCTATCAACCTCTCTCACGATAAGTCATACATCAGCGCCAACGAGGAGGACGACTCAGGATGGTCTATGGCTGTCATCTGTTCTGATCGCGAGATATACCAGGGATTGCGCAACGTTCTGGTGAACCTCAACATCATGCTCCTCGTAGGTCTGACACTGATGGGCTTCATCGTCTATCGCATGGCAAAGAGCGGCAAGCGCCTCTCTAAGATAAGTGCCGAGAAGGAGCACTACAGCAGCGAACTGCGCATAGCAGGCAACATACAGCACGGAATGCTTCCAAAGGAAGGTCCCGTTATATCCAAACGCGATGACCTTGACCTCTATGGTTCGCTGATACCAGCCAAGGAGGTCGGAGGCGACCTCTACGACTTTTACGTTCGCGATGAGAAACTCTTCTTCTGCATAGGCGACGTAAGCGGCAAGGGAGTGCCAGCCTCACTCGTTATGGCTGTCACTCGCAGCCTCTTCCGCTCTGTGTCGGCTCATGAGGCTATGCCAGGCATGATTATGGCTCAGGTCAACAATGCCATGACTGAGATGAACGAGACCAACATGTTTGTCACCATGTTCATCGGAGTACTCGACCTGCCTACCGGACGTCTGCGATATAGCAATGCAGGTCACTGTCCTCCTATGCTCATCAATCCTGATGCCAAAGACAATAAGGTGTCACTCCTGCCTGTCACCTCCAACATCCCATTGGGCTTTATGCATGAATGGAGATACAACACTCAGGAAACCACCATCGACCCGCCAACAGCCATATTCCTCTATACCGACGGACTCACCGAGGCTGAGGCAGAACAGCACGAGCAGTTTGGCGAGAAGCGCATGCTCGACGTGGCTGCCCGCATCAAATCCCACTACAACACATCTTACTCCGAGGGCATCATCTACCAGATGCACGAAGCGGTTGAGGAGTTTGTGGGCGACAACGAACAGACTGACGACCTCACCATGCTTGCCATACAATACACCAAGCAGCACCGTGAGATGCGTCTGCAACGCAGCATCACCCTGCCTAACAATGTGGAGACCATTCCGCAACTTGCCACCTTCGTTGAAAAGGTGTGCATAGCCCTCGACATCGACGACTACACCACCACCCAGCTCAACCTCGCCATGGAAGAGGCTGTAGTCAACGCTATGGAGTATGCTTACCCCGTAGGCAAGAAGGGCGATATCAACATCGAGGCAGAGGCTAACGAGGTGAGACTGAAGTTCACCATCACCGATAGCGGCAAAGCCTTTGACCCTACAGCACGTAAGGATGTTGACACCAGCCTCTCGGCTGAAGAGCGTCCTATCGGTGGACTGGGCATCCACCTCATACGCCAGATAATGGACTCCATCAATTATGAACGTATAGACAACAAGAACGTTCTCACCCTGAGAAAAAAGCTGTAACAGAAGCCTCGAAACATCGGAATATCGGAACATCGAAATAACGGCATATCGAAATAACGAAAATTCAAAACAATAAAGCAATGAACACTACCATCAAAGAACAAGACAACAATTTAGTAGCCTATTTTGAAGGACGACTGGACACCGCTGCCACACCACAGACAGAGCGCGCCCTCGCGCCACTGATCAGCAGTGAGGGCAAAGACATCATACTCGACTGCACCAAGCTCGAGTATATCTCTTCATCTGGTCTGCGTCTGTTCCTTAACGTACTCAAGAACGCAAAACCAAAAGGTGTACACGTTTACGTCACTGGCATGAACGCCAGCATACGTTCCGTATTCACCATGACAGGCTTCATGAACCTCTTTGAGATAAAATAAACAAGATGGAAAGTTACGGACTCGATTTCCACAACGAGATGATTCTTGAGGAATACCGCCTCAAGATGCCCGAATACATACTGCTGCGCCACGTCGTCATGCAACAGCTCGACAACTTCGTATCCGAGGTTGACATTGAGCTCAACCAGATGGACTCTCGCATCAAGGCAGAGAAGTCACTCGTGGGCAAACTACTGCGCAAGGGGCATAAATACCAGTCGCTTACCGACATTACCGACATACTCGGCGTGCGCATCATTGCCTACTATAATGAGGATGTGGACCGTATAGCCTCCATGGCTGAGAAATACTTCGACATCGACTGGCCTAACTCCGTCGATAAGCGTAAGATGCACCAGTTTGACAGTTTCGGCTATAACTCCCTCCACTACATCTGTCGCATTCCGCGCTCCCTGTACTACGATGCCGAGCATCCCGAACTCAACGAGATTTCCTTCGAACTGCAGATGCGCACAGCCCTGCAGCATGTGTGGTCAGACATACAGCACGACCTGGGCTACAAACTCGACATCGAGACACCTGTGGAATACCACCGTGCCCTCAGCCGACTGGCTGGTATGCTCGAACTTGCCGATATGGAGTTCAGCCGCATACGTGCTGATATCATAGAGCACCGTCGTCGCGTTACAGCCCTCATGGAGCAAGGCAAACTCGGCGATGTGCCACTCGATGGCGACACCTTCAATGCCTATTTGCAGCAACAGCCGTTTGATAAACTCAACAAGTATATCGCCTCTATCAACAATGCCGAGCTGTACCGTTCCTCAGCCCTCAAGTTCCTGCCCATACTCCGACGCCTGGGCATCAACACGCTGGCTGACGTTGAGAAGATGCTCAACGACAACTACAACGATGCTTACCAGCTCGCCCTTTCTCAGCTCGGTCCGAACGACATCGATATCCTCTCAGACACCATCGGCATACAGAACCTCTGCATCGTGCATATCATTAAGACAGGAGGCGGCATAGCAGGTCTGCACCGCTTCTTCGACGATATCAACGGTGCACAGCCAGCCAACCTGGAACTTGCCGAAATGGTTATGCAGCAGGCTAAACGACTCAGCTTCGCCAACAACAACTAATCCCCCACAATAACAACACAATGAAAAAGATACTATCACTCATCCTCGTCCTCTCGCTCTCCTTCAGTCTCTATGCAGAGGATAAGATAAAGGTTTATTATACCGTAGAGCAGTTGCCAGACCCCATACAGTTTATGCCTGCTCCACCTGACACACTCAGTGAGCAGTTCTCTCACGACATCATGCGCTACTTCTGGGGCAAGCAGCAACGCCTCAACCCTGAACGCGCAGCACAGGCACGCCTCGATGCCATCTGGACCTATGAGGGACTGGCAGCACAGTTCAGCAAAGCCTTCGGACTCGAGATTTCCAAGGATAACACCCCAGAGATATGGACAGCCTTCACCTCAGGCATCGAGACCGCAGCATCCGTTCGCAAGCCCATCAAGGCCTACTACCACCGCGTGCGTCCGTTCGTAAGATTCCATGAGCATATCCTCACTTACCAGGCAGAGGAAGACGAGGCAGAACTGGCTGGCGAGGGCTCTTACCCTTCAGGCCACTCCATGCGCGGATGGCTCGCAGCACTATTGCTGTCAGAAATCAATCCTGACAATGCCAACGCCCTCTGCAAGCGCGGACTGGAATATGGCGAGAGTCGTGTAATCGTGGGTGCTCACTGGCAGAGCGACATCGAAGCCTCACGCATCATAGCAGGCGCAAGCTATACCGCTCTTCACAATAGCCCTGACTTCCGCAAGCAGATGGAGAAAGCCAAGGCTGAATACAAGAAACTCACAAGCAAGAAAGAAGGCAAATAACCAACCCCCTTTATTCATATTAACAAGCAAGAGCGCTAAACACAATCCGTTCAGCGCTCTTTCCTTTATTCTTTCTTCTCGTATGGATTATTCCTCAAAATCAGCCTCCATACTATTACCGACCATGCCGTGGCGACCACCACCCTCTGAGCCACCTTGCTCTATCTCACTGCCAGCCAGTATCTGTGGCATAATCACTATGTGCACCTTAGTCGTTGGTGTTATATACTTCTTCTTCATCGTTATCTGTTATAAAATCACATTCTATACTATTACCTGGTATTGAGCCCTCCATACCACTGGAGAATAGCAAGCGTCCATCCTCCTTCTGTTGCGTAACAGACGTTATGAGGGGCTCTACATACTCCTTCTTCATCTCTTGAGCACCTTCTTACCTTTTATTATTACTATACCATTATATTCCTTCGTCACTCTCTGACCAGCGAGGTTATAGCTTTCGTTTTCGTTGGCGTTAACGTTCCCGTTGGCGTTAACGTTCCCGTTCCCGTTAACGTTCACTATCCCCGTCTCCTCCATGCTGATAGAGAGACTTGACGGTTTGTTCTCCCCCACTGGCAATATGTAAGCAGAGAAAGGAGACATTGCATTCAGGTAGCTCCAATCATAGAACTTTCCACCAGAGAGGAAGTAGGCATCCTCACTTATCTGAGTATATCCAGTTGTCTTATACACACCATGCATCTCTACGTTCCCATCCGTTGAAGTAGATACAACAGATGTAGGAGCCTCAACCGTAACGCCAGTGAACACATATTCACCATTCGCATTAGGCTTTATCTTCGCCAGCACAGGTTTGTTAGCCTCTATACTGCTCACAGTGGTGTAGTGAATGCTACCATTGCCCTGAGTCACGTTCATACTCTTTATCTTTGCTATTTCGCATTCGTTAGCATTGGTAAATGCAGCATTCAACTGCTCTGTTGTTACGCTAAATGGCAACACCAATGTAGTCCACTTACCCTCAGTAAAACTACGTTTCAGTGTCACATTCTTGTTCTCACCTACGTAGTCATTAAAGTTCTCGTAGTCGGTAGTAGCATCGAGGGTGATGTCGTTGCCCACTGCTTGGCCCTCACGAGTGATGGTGAAATCTTTGCAGGTATTGCTATTACCACTATAAATATAGAATGTATTCTGCCCACATATACCATCATTATTTGCTACTGTATAGGTTAATATATTATACCAGTTAGCTGACCCACTACTAAGTGTTCCTGAAAGTACAGATGTTGGAGCAGATGAAGGTTTCGTTTCATTGGTTGATAACCATAGTGTTTTAGTTCCAGTGCCACTGAAATATGAAGAACACTCTATAATATCACCAACTTTAAGAACTTTATTATTACTTAATTCGACCTTAAAGTATGTATTATCATTGTCAAAATAGAAACACACCTTGTTATTCGTGCTTTTTATCATATCTCTTTTATCGCTTCCTGTGTATGCATTACAAGCATACATCTCACCACCGGTGATGGTTGCATTATCTGATGTTATTTCAACCGTAGTACTTTTGTTTACAGTTAGCTTATTCGTTGGTATCGCTGAGAATATCGTCTCATCTTCTCCACCTCCACCTGAGGTAGTGTTACTCCACACAGCGTAGAAGTTTACATTGCTATATACAGGGTAAGGGAACACCACTCTTAATGTGCCACCCTCTGTGGTAGTCCAACCCTTGAAGGTGTAGCCATCTTTCGTAGGATTGGTAGTAGGAGCAGAGACGGTATTGCCCTCTTCTATCTCTTGAGTCTCACCAAACTGTGTGTCGCCGTTATAGAACTTGACAGTGTAGTTTGTCGCAGGCGCAGGCTCCTCTGTCCACTTAGCATAGAGTTCAGTGTCAGCACTAATGCTTGCGCCAGCAGTAGCGGCGTTGTTCAGTCCAGAATCGGTGTACCATCCACCGAAGATATATCCCGTTGCCTCTGGCGATGGCAATGGGTTAGGCAGAGCCGTCACATTAGTCACATCAGCTATCTCCTCACCGTGCCCATTCATATTATAAGAAACAGTGTAGGTGGTAGGTGATGCAGACGTTACCGTTACCGTAAACGTTGCCTCGCCGGCAGTATATGTAGCGCTCTGCTCCTGTGCCACCGTGATGGTGGTAGAGCCTACAGCGACAGGGGTTATCACACCTGCAGCCGATACCGTGGCAACGCCCGTATTGTTTGAAGTATATGTCACTGTGGTAGAAGTATTGTTCTTGTCTGTGACATATCCTGATATATCGAGGGTATTGCCCATCTCCACCGAACCGCTTGCAGTGCTGAGTGCAAGAGTGTTAACAGTCTTCTGGCTGCCACCACCTGTTGGAGTCGTAATCTTTATAGATTTCACCTTAGTATAACTGCTACTTTGTCTTCCAAGGTAAACCACATAATCAGTTCCATCCAGATTTGATATTTTAACTGTTGCAGGATTAGCCAATGTTGAATTACTACCTTCGCCAGGATTTCCAGAAATGGTCGTTTCTTTTTTTACCACATAATTGAAATTCGTATTATCATCACCATTATCTACAGTAATGGTCAGACTTCCATTAACACCCGTAACAGGGATGGCTATCCAGTATTTATTTGCCATAGTATTGTTACACCATGTCATAGTACCATCAGACTGACTAACCGAATATTTTTTGGCTGAGGAGTTGTAGGAATGAAATGTAATCCCATTATGGATTTCATCTGGAGCATTTTTAGAGTCACAAATGTCTGTTATGTTTGCCCACTTAGCATCACCGAAATTTGTAGAGAACAACGTCGTTAAGAAATTCACCTGTGAAGTAGAAGAAGTGATAGTCGTTGACCCCGATGTTGCCTTGCAGTAGTAGCTGCCCGACGCCGTAGGAACTATCGTAGCACTCGTTTCACCATCCACTGCCACACCGTCCTTATACCACTGGTAGGTGATGTTTGCGCCACTACCTGATGCAGGGCACGTTATCTTGTCGCCTGCCTCAAGTTCGTAAGATGGTGCCAAGTCTTTCTCAAACAGTACGGTGTTGTCCTGATATAGTCTCTCATACTCTGTAGCAGCCAAGATGAAAGCACCGAGAATCTTACCTTCAGTAACATTCTCTGATTTTGCTACTTTAGCTACATCACCACCAAGAAGGTAATAAGCCTTTGAACCATCACGTGGCATATTTTTATTTGTACCACCTAATCCTGCAGAGCGGCATGAACCAAACAGGTGCACACCCTCGTTGCCGTCAGTAGCAAAGAATGTGTTTACCAGTCCCTCATAAGCCTTCTTTGCTACAGACTCGTATGTAGCACTCGAAATGTAACCTAACCTTATAGCCTTCATAAAACCTGCAGCAAACAATGCAGAGGCAGAAGATTCAAGGTAGTTATAAGTCGTAGAAAAACTCTTACCACTATACGAGTTAGCAGAGAATGTTCCATCCTCATCCAGCAACTGATACCAGCAGCCAGAGGTAGCATCCTGCCTTGCAGCAAGACCCTCGCAGAAATAACTCAGGTGACTTTTCAGTGTTTTATATTCAGTCGTGCCTGAACGACCAGCCTTATCCATCTGCTCTAATATGTCAACCAGCGCTAACAGATACCATCCACAGGCACGTCCCCAGTATGAAGCAGAGTGATAAACGCCACCAGTTGGGTTGAAGCCTGCCCAAGTATTAGAGTAATCCTCATATCCCTTAGCAGCAAAAGCATGATAGAGCAACTTGTCCGTAGGGTTCCAGCACATCTCCCACAGAGCCTCTATCTGCCTATAGACTATAGTCCAGTCGCTACCAATAATATCGCTGCCCTTATAGTTCCTCAGTTGAGCAAACAGTGCAGGTCCCATATACGAGCCATCCAGCCACATCTCGTCTTTGTATGTTGACTTGTGATACCAGCCCCCCTCCACAATCGTGTGACCAGCGGCATATGCGGGTGTTTCATTGGAGATTATATACTTCGTATTATGATCAGCGAAACCTGACATTGCTCTTGTCAAAGCCGTCTGGGCATTAGACTCAGTAGAAGAAGCTATACTCTTCGAAGCGTATGCCCCACCGGCTTTCGTCAAGTCATACATTCCGAAGAACATCTTCGTTGCATTCAAGTTATCAAGACTGCCACCAGACGTCGGAGCGCTACCATAATAAGTATTACAATAATCCGCCATGCTATAGAAGAAAGGCATAGTCCATGACTGTGCCCACTGATACTGTGAGTAGTATTGCACATTCTCTACTATCGCCTTAGCCACCAGTCCAGGCACATAGTCAAACGCAGTATTACCATCCGCCGTCTTGTTGCCCCCGGCATCATACACGGCAAAACCATCAGCTTTAGTATTCCTGTAAAATGAGTTCATGCGTGACTTCGTAACCCACTGCGAGTAGCGCACGCCACTATTAAAGGTAAAGTCACTTGTTTCCTGCGCCTTCACCTCCATCGAGCCTGTCAAGGCGAGCATGAAGAGCATAAGGAGCGATAGCACTTTTTGATTTGATTTTTGTATCATTTTAAGTATTATAATTATAGTTTCAAATTTAGCGGATGCAAAGGTACAAAGATTTTTTCTATTTTCCCCCCAAAAAACATAAAAAACTTGCAGATAAATACCATCTGCAAGTCTCTTAATATCTGGCATTTTCCTTATTCTACCATTTTTCTGCCTTTTTGTACCCTCATGCCTCGGTAGCCACTTCCTACCCTCTGGCCAGCAAGGTTATAGAGGTTAGAGTTCCCGTTAGCGTTTTCGTTCCCGTTAACGTTCACTATCCCCGTCTCACCATCCACTATCACATTGGCTATGGATGACTGAACCGTCTTTCCGTCAGCAGTCGCAGTGCAGTAATAATTGCCTGGCTGTTGAGGGGCAGTCTCGCTGTCTGTTTCCCCTTCTATCGCCACACCGTTTATATACCACTGGTATGTTATCGCCGAGCCACTGCCTGATGCAGTGCACTCTATCGTCTCTCCCTTCTTTATATCATACTTAGGAGCGAGATCTTTCTCCAGCAGCACGGTGTTGTCCTGATACAGTTTCTCATACTCCGTAGCAGCCAGTATGAATGCACCCAGCACCTTGCCCTCGGTCTGCTGCTCATCCTTAGTCACCACCACTACATCATTACCCAGCAGGTAGTATGACTTAGAGCCGTCACGTACAGACCAGGTACCCAGACCCGCCGAACGGCAAGAACTGTACAGATGCACACCCTCCTTGCCGTCAGTAGCCATGAATGTGTTCACCAGTCCTGCATAAGCCTTCCTTGCCACAGGTCCGTAGTCGTCCTCTGATATATAGCCCAGTCTGATAGCCTTCATGATGCCAGCCGCAAACAGAGCCGATGCCGATGACTCCAGGTAGTTATATGTCTTGGCAAAATTCTTATAATTGTATTTGTCGGCATAGAACGTATCATCCTCGTCCAGCACCTGATACCAGCAGCCCGTCTCTTCATCCTGCCACTGGGCCAGACCCTCGCACATCTCTGCCAGGTGTGCCCTAAGAGTATTATAATTATCAGTTCCAGTTCCCGTTAGCGTTCTTGCGCTCCAGTCGGTGCTCAGGCGAGCAAGCTCGGAACCCGTTGCCGTTGCCTTCTCCATCTGCTCTAATATGTCAACCAGCGCCAGCAGAAACCATCCCTCTGCCCTGCCCCAGTATGAAGCTGAGTGGTACACCCCTGCAGTAGGGTTATATCCAGCCCATGTCTTAGAGTAAGTCTCATGTCCCTCAGCAGCAAAAGCGTGGTAGAGCAACTTATCAGTTGGATTCCAGCACATCTCCCACAGAGCCTGTATCTGCCTATACACTATCGTCCAGTCGTCGCCTATTATGTCGCTGCCGTTATAGTTTCTCAGTTGAGCAAACAGTGCAGGTCCCATATACGAGCCATCCAGCCACATCTCGTCCTGATACTGCGACTTATGCCACCATCCGCCCTCCACTATCGTGTGACCAGCCTTGCAGGCACTCGTTCCAGCACCTATCTTATATTTATTGTTATGGTCCTTAAAGCCCGACATAGCCTTCGACAATGCCGACTGCGCATTACCATTCGTCTTTGATGCCACCTTGTCAGAAGCATACGCACCGCCAGCACTGGTCAGCTCATACAGCCCGAAGAGCACCTTCGCCGCATTCAGGTTGTCGAGACTGCCACCCGTTGTCGTAAACCACGTAAAGTAATTGTTGCAGTAGTCCGCCATGCTATAGAAGAAAGGCTTAGCCCATGACTGCGCCCACTGATACTGCGAATAATACTGCACATTCTCCACTATCGCCTTCGCCACCAGTCCAGGCACATAGTCCAGCTTCGTATTGCCGTTCTTCACCTTGTTGCCATTCTCGTCATACACTGCGAAGCCGTCCGCAACCTTATTAGCATAAAAACTATTCAGGCGAGCCTTCGTCACCCACTGCGAGTATCTCACCCCAGGGTTAAACGTAAAGTCGCCCTCTTCCTGCGCCATCATCTGCACAGCGCCCCATACCATCATGAGCGCCATCAGCGCCATGTCCTTATATCTTCTCATTATCATCTGTTTAGGTCAATAGTTCCTGCAAATGTACTAACTTTTTTCTATACCTCCAAACAAAAGATGTCAAAAAAAGGGGGTCACCTGTAAAACCCTGTGTTGATTTTTACCACGGATAGCTCGGATAAACACGGATTTCTTTGTTTATTTCTCGCCAAGCCGCTCCTTCGGAGCTTACGCAAAGAGACCATGCGGAATGTAAAATAACTTACGGTTCTTTGGATTTTCTTCAGATTTTAGATGGATTTTTGAGGAGCTTGCTCCGAAATGAAATATAAAACGTCCAAATATATTTTGGACTGGATTTTAAAGGGATTTTGGATAAGATTGTAAACCACGGATTATACGGATATGCACGGATAATTTTATACAAGATTTTAAAATCCGGAGGAAAATCTAAGCATAAAAATGTTTTTCCCTACCGCCAATCCTTTGCATGAAAAAAATGTAAGACACAGGAATTTGCAGGTGAGCAAAAAAGGCTCGCACCGTGTGTTGGTGCAAGCCCTTACTATTATGTAATAATGTGGATATATCTCAGGAGTTATAACTTTGGCGTACCTCCTCTTCCAACTTTGAGAAAGCCTCGGACAATGGTATACAGTCCTTTAATTCTTCAAATGACATTTCTCTTGAATAAACTTCCATCACAAATCTAGCAGTGTTCTCGTTTCTCCTGATGTTCTTGCATCATAAATCTGCCTTATTTCCTCCTCTGCATACAAACCGTTGCTTCTCCATGCACCCGACAGGGAGTTTATGCCAGCAGAGAAGCCTTTTTTCTGCTTTTCCTCTGAAGCAAATATCTCTTGCATTTTTTTCTCCCATGCATCCTTACGCTGACGCGCACGCTCCAGCCACGCACTTATTTCACTGCGTGTACGTGGTTTGTATGTATTTTTTCTTTCCATATCCATTCTATCTTTCTTCTCGCCTGCAAATGTACTAACTTTTATTGTCTTATAACTTAGTTAATGCAGTTTTTATATTCTGCTTCATCTGCTCCCACCAATCGCAGTTCACAAAGCAATGGATTAGCTGTCAGTTTCTTTAGGAGTTCCAGAGTGTGGGGTTCGATTGTGCGGTATGATAACATCTGTAATCCTCTTTATTAGTATTTGATATTAAGCAGATATACGATAGAGCCTCTGGTGGAAGTGTACGAAGCGTCTTGCATATAGCAACTATCCTGTCCAGTCCGAAATAGTTTAGGATTAGTTGCCAGTCGCTCAACCTACCGCGCTCCAGTATGCGCTGCACTGTCCATTCGGGATATTTATCCACGTCGTATTGAGACTTGTCTATATCCCAGAACAACTGAGGTGATAATTCTGTTGCCGTTATCTTATTCATACCTGCAAATGTACTAACTTTTTTTTATATCCCCAAATAAAACAAGAAAAAAGGCTCGCACCTGTGTTGGTGCAAGCCCTTTACTATAATATAATAATGTGGAGTGCTTATTCTATAAGATGCTGTTTCTTTGCTTCCGAACGTATTACATAAACACAGATAGCAGCAACTATCAAACATGTGATAAAAGGTATTACCTCTGGACTTGTGAAAAAACTCATATATTCTCTTTTTCTTTGTTCTCGCCTGCAAATGTACTAACTTTTTTCGATACCTCCAAACAAAACTATGGTTGCAACTTCGCAATCTGGCTATCCAGCGCATTACTGACAAATGTATTGATAGATACGCCAGTCCGTTTTGCCAATGCCGCAACTCTGCTATGCACGTCAGGAGACACATGGATTCTCATATACCCTGTATAACTCTTATGTGCCTCTATTCCGTTTCTCTTGCAATAGTCTATATAATCATCCACAGCCTCATGAAAAGAGTCTATCAATTCCTTCACACTACTTCCCTCGAAGTTCACCAAACCATCAATACCCTCTACCTTGCCGAAGAACGCATTATCCTCCGCAGAAAAGTTTACAGAACCAGAAAAACCTTTATATGTCAATGTATTCATAATCCTTCCTCCTTATTTTATTTTTCCCTTACCTTTAAGTTCATCATAGATTTGTCTCATTGCATACTTCTTGATGATATTACCCGGATGTGGCTTGTGTAACATTATCGGAGCACCATCTTCACCCTTGTATATTATTCTCGATCCAGACGTCTTACCCTTATTATCTTTCTCATACCCCAGACTTCTCAGAAGCCTGTCAAGTTCCTCAAAAGTAAAATCAGATGGCAGAGACTTAAACCGTACTAACAATTTCTCTTTTGTACTCATTCATTCACTTTTTCTTCTCGCCTGCAAATGTACTAACTTTTTTTTATACAGCAAAATAAATGAAGGAAAAAGAGGGACGCGCGGTTACTTAGTGTCCGCATGCCCTTACTTAGCACCCGCGTGCCCTTGCTAAGTAACCGCGCGCCCTTGCTAAGTAACCGCAGAAACTAAAAAAAGGCTTGCACCAGCAATGGTGCAAGCCCTGTTATATTAATAATGTGGAGTTAATCTCCTTCTACTGGTATGATAGGGTCGAGTTCATCTCCACCTGTTCCTCCTATACCTGAACCATGGTCATTTGGGTTATCATCGGCAGCCTCATCAATAATTGGTTTGACTTTAGAGTTTTCCATAAAGTCAAATTCAGTCTCAATGTATTCAAACTCCGCGAAAGGAGCAACATATATCTTTTTCATTTCTATAAAATTCCTCCTTAGTTTTTATTTTACATACATTTTCTTACCATTTACGATATACATGCCAGCAGGCAGGTTCTCTGTAGTATCAGCCACTTTCTGACCATTCAGGTTATATACACCGTTTCTTGTTATGCCGAAAGCCTCAAGAGCCTCGTCTGAGAACTCCAGTATGCTGATTGATGTCTCTTGGTCATCTTCATAAGAAGAGAAAGAGAACTCAACCGCATTAGGCACTGGGGCACCCTCTGCTATCTCAAAGTAGCTACGATAGCCCTTCAGATATGATGCGCCCTTTGATACCCACAACTTGTTACCTGACAGGAAGATGTCACCCTCTTTCAAACGGTAGCTTCTATATTTTCCAGGGCCGAGGTCTTCCTGAGGATTACAGAATCCTTCGACACCTCTTGATGTATAGCTACCATCCTTTATCTTGAACAATTCAGTATTTGGGTCAACTATCTTGTTATTTACAACAATACCGTTACAATCCTGCGAAGGTTTGATGAGGTAAGGATAGCCTGCAAGTATTGACTGTATCTCATGATACTTCAGATGTACCTCAGCCTTTGTTCCTACCATATCTACATGATCCAGTACGAGCAACTCAGTATCGTCACCGAAGTTAGCTTTCACCTCTGCTTCTGTCATTGTGAATGGCAGACAGATAGTGTTCCAATTGTCAGCTGTGAATGTACGATCAAGTGTTATCTCAGCATACTGTGGTACACTCACATTACCTGATGGTTTTTGCAAATCTTCAAAACTGAACTTCTCATTCTCTGAGAGACTGAGCGAACCAGTTACTTCATTCTCTGTATCAGGCACAAAGTTCATACCCATGAAGCCAAGCTTAGAGAAGTTAGAGAACACATAGTATGTCTGGCCTGCAACTACGTAGAAGCTGTATTTTACAGAAGCAGGATGAGTGATAAAGAAGGAGCCATTATCCAGTCTTACAACCTTCTGTGCACCCTTTACGCCTGAACTCCAGGCTGCTGCTATTGCCACGCGCTCCTTTGATGTATAGTAGTTCTTAAACTCATTCCATGTGGCAATGTTGTTCTCACTCTCGTCAGTAGCATTGCCGAATGCGTCAACAGAGCAGTAGTACTTCTCTCCTGTACGGTAGTTCTTTGCTGCCACCTTACCTTTTGTGTTCGTAGCAAAATCAGTGTATGTAGATACACTTACACCATTTTGATCTACTATATGGAAGGCGTGCTTACGGAACTCTCCATATTTGATGTTACCCTTTTTATATGCATAGCCACCATCTGTTCCGTCATTGTCGTATGTGTTCCATGCACCATTTTGGTGAAGGTAAAGCGTGAGCATACCATTTACGGTTGGTTCAAATGTCATGTATGCACCACGACAAGGCAGAGTGAATGGATAAGAAACGAGTTTGCCCTCATCGTCTATCTCAGCAGGGTGGAACCATCCGTATCGCGTACCGCCATAGTATGACTCAGTCTCTTTAGCCTCATCGCAGGCATCCTGAGCTCCCACCCTAGCATAATCATAGCCATCTATACCGTCACTCACATTACCAGTAGTGCTGGCGCCCCAGGCATCCTTATATTCTTTTTTACTCTTATAATATGAATGTTCATCTCCATATTTCCAACCACCATAAGTAGCGGTAACAAGTATATCATAGCCTGCTGGTACACTCGTGCCTCCTTCATACGTTGAGCCATCGGTGTATAGGAAAGCTTTACCACCAATTCCTTGTTTATCATCTTTTGTCTGCTTATATTTTGCTCCCTGCTGTTTGATAACAGTGAAGTATGCAGATGCTGCCTCGTGAGTGGCATCGCCAGCGTATGTGGCGTATATCATGGCGTTACCATTGGCTGTAGGCAGGATTGTCACCGTACCGTCATCGGCAACTGTTGCCACCTTCGTGTCATCAGACTCGTAAGTAACAGGACTAACATCAATATTATCCTCGTCCTTTGCCGTCAGTTCAGGCTGCTCGCCAGTTCCATCCCATTCTGGAGCTGAGTAGCTCATGGTTACTGCCTTCTTAGCTGCAGTTCTGGTGTAGAATACTATTTTAACAGGATATAAAGCGTTACTTGTAAGACCAGTGATGGTTATTGTAACCTGCTCGCCTTCTTCTCCATCAGTATTTGTCTTTATCAGACCAGAAGAGGAAAGAGCCTTAGCCTCTGCACTTATAGTTTTCTCTTTATCAGTACCAGATGATTTAACTTTATACTCTCTTGCTCCGTCGCCTGTATTCTGTACATACACTTCATATGCAATAGCGCCTTTCGCAACAATAGTAAGAGTACGACTACTCTTAAGTTCATACCAAGTGCCTGTTACCCCATCGTAGGTTGCTTCTTGTTTAAACTTATCGGAATTAGAACTTCCAAACCATGTTCCCTTTGTTCCACCGCTGGTTTTGTACAGATCATAGTTGGTTTGGTGCAGATATATTTCCTGACCATCACCTACAACCTGCAGATAACTGTTGTCATTCTCACCACGAGTAACTTTGATAGTGTAAGTCTTCTGTGTAGTTCTATCCTGGGCGGTTATGGTTACTTGCTTTGTTACATATTCATCAGCGGCTCCAGGGAGAGACACTGTATTCGTATTACCTTCCCATGAAACTGAGGCACCTGTTGGAGCGGTTACGCCAAGAGTTACTGTTGTCTCAGACGTTCCGTTTCCATAAGGTACAAGTACTGCGATATTGGTTCCAGAAACAGATGCTGTAACTTCGCCTGCCGGAGCATAGCTTGCCGTTGCCCCTGTTATGGTGCAGTCACTGCTTGCGGCACGTGTAACGCTCAATTGATAATAAGTAATATTAACACCAGCTGTCACAGAGAAGTCCTTCGTAGTTGTAGAACCATATGCAGGAGCTGTAACAGAGGTTATCGTTTCACTTATAGTACCCGTAGTGCTAATAGATACAGGTACTGTTCCGCCTGCGTAATCAGAAGGTATCTCGTAAGAGTAAATGTATCTATCTACTTCTGTACCAGAACCGCTACCCCTTGCTACAGTTGTATTGTTAATCTTTACTGTAACGTCGGTTGTAGCCGTAGGACGCGTAATCTTGAGCTTGGTAATATATGAGTTTGTAGCCTCAGCACGCCAGAAGTAAATAATACTTTTTCCAGCAAGCGTAGAAGTTACTGTGTATTTGTTGCCAGATGTCAAATTATTTGTAGAACGTACAGCCGTGGTGGTTATGGCAAACTGCTTGTCGCTGCTGCCATAGCTAGTAAACTCTATTATATCGCCAACCTGCAAAGGACTCTGCAGGTCTATCTTCATATAAGCCGCATTGGTACCAAAATTAAAATAGTCCTTGTTGCTTATAAGTGTATATTCTTTGGTAGCGATATCTGTCAGCCCCATCTGAGCTGTACCACCTGTGAGTGCAGATGCATAACTTGGTGAGTCTGTTGTAATGTCAACTGTTTCACCTGCACCAGCCTTAACATCAGAACCAATGTTGTTGCCAACCTCTAAGTTGAATAGAGTTGTTGACGCAATAGGTTTGTCCACACGTATTGTGTAGGTTTCTGTTGTTATGCCGTCTTGAGCGGTAATGGTGATAGTAGCAGAAGCAGATGAACCTGCTGAAGGAACAGTGATAGTATAATTGTTGTCTGATACTTTCGTCGCATTAGTGACAGAAGTAACTGTAGCACCTGTTGCAGGAGTTATTGCTACTGGAAGCGTAGTGCCTTCAGTTTCTGTAGTTGCGGTGTACGTATAGGCATCATTAGTGAAAACAACAGGAGTTTCTTTTAAGGTAAAATCTGCTGAAGCATCTGAGCTCACTTCACTATATTTGAAACCCATAAGTGACAGTTTTGAGCCGTTAGCATACACATAGTATGTCTTGTTAGCACTTATTGCAAACTGTATGTAACCTGTTGCTGCTGTTGCCAACTGCTGGTCGGTCATGATCAACTCTGTGGTAGCATCACTCATAAACTTGTATGTGTAAGTTACATTATTGCCATCACCATCAACCACGTAGAGTTTCTTGCCATTCATAAGAAACATTCCAACTTGCAAGTAACCACTTGTTCCTGCAGCTGTTGCAAATCTATAATATACTCCATCAGTTGGAACGCCACCATTTTGATCCTGCCTATTAGCATTATCGGTAACCAGATTGTATGCGTAGTAAGAATCAGCAAAATTCTCACGCTGATTAGCACTTATCTTCTCATAACCGAAGTTGGTAGAAATAGAAGCTATAACCTTATCACTGGTTGTTGCAAACTGCTGACCTTCGTAATAACTGGCACCACTTGCCACTGCAAAGGAATTTCCTCCAAGTTCGGTTTTTGCCACAGAGTTCACATTTACAGTGTATGCCTTTGTGGTCGAACCGTCCGCAACTCTTACCGTGATATTGAGCGGAGTTCCTATGGTAGCGTTGATTACATTTTCACCCGTTGTCCCACCGACGATAGTAGCACTGGCATCGTTAGGCGTAACGGTTACAGGTATCGTAGCACCTGAGGCATATAGCTCTGTACCTATGTTATATGTATATGATGTTCCATCAGCAGTCAGTGTGTGACCATTTACAACAACTGTCTTCAGAGTAGCATCAGTACTTGCTCCTCCACTAACTGGTGTTACTTCAAAAAAGTAAAACAACACACCACTATTATATGTCAATTTTACCTTACTACCTTGTGCTATATTTAGACCTGAAATAGTACTTGTATTCACTGTTGAACCAGCGATATTATTGCTTACGGAATAGGTAGATGATGACAATGTTTCCCAACTAGAGCCACCAGCCGTTAATACCTGAATAGATGACAATGTACGGGCAGTAGAAGAAGAAGACTTTGCGCCAACCACAATGCTGCTTGCGCTAGTAGAACCTAACGTAAGAGTAATGGTAGATTGACTACCAGAACGATAAACATCTTCTCCACTTGTGTTTGCAGTATGTGATGAGTGGTTCGTTGTTGAATAAGTCTCCTTATTAGAGAAGGCACAAGATGTTAAATCGACCGTTTTACCTGTAAATGCGTCACCCGCTGAAACCTTCTCACCGTATGCTTCCAACACCACAATTTGTGTGCCTGCCCCTGTTACGGTTATGTTGATAGTCTTTGTCGTGGCAGTAAAGTTTCCATGTGCAGCCTGAGTTACGGTTACAGAAGTGTTACCTGCTGCAACACCTGTGACTGTAAGGGTACTTCCATCAATTGTAGCTGTTGCAATAGAAGAATTAGGTGATGTTGTTATAGAATATTCCCCCGCAGAATTAGATGTCAGGGTGACATTCTGCGAATTAGTTCCTGATATTGATACAGTGGCAGGACTTGCCGTGATAGTTGCAGGGCCAGCAGTAACACTATAGGTGCCAGTAACCACATCAGAATACAGAGTGCCATCATAAGCTATCACACTTAGCACTCGTGTGCCTGTACCTGATGAAGTTGCAAGGAATTGCCCCTGATTATTGAAATCCAATGTTTCAAAAGCTTTGAGGTCTTCTGCTGTATATGCAGCATCTGCCCATGCTGCTTTCAAATTACTATTCGCTATACCATTTATAGTAACATATTCTCCAGCCGTCAAGCTACCTGATGCAGGAGAGAACGTAGGAGGATTGAGGGTCCACTGAGCAGTGAGCGTTACATCGCTCGTGCTCATAGTATAAGTATCACCTACTGCATAGTCGTTGACTCCATCGTTCCATCCAGCAAAGGTGTAGCCTGTCTTTGTAAGAGCAGAGCCTGAAGCTACAGTGAATGTTCCTGTTTCCATCACATTGGCCTGAGTAGGAGCAGTACCCGTACCACCATTTTGGGCGTACGTTACTGAGTGCTTTGCCTTTACTGTTACATCACATGTAGCTGTTTTGCTACCGTCAGTGGTAGTAACAGTGATAGTAGCGCTACCTGCGGCTACACCTGATACTACACCAGCAGAAGTTACTTCTGCCTTGCTCGTAGCGCTTGATGTCCATGATACAGTCTTGTCTGTAGCGTTGGAAGGTGATATGGTAGGAGTCAACGTGAAGCTGTCTCCCACACCTATCGTCTTAGATGTTTGGTCAAGTGATACGCTTGTGACAGCGACTGGGGAGGCGCCGCCAGAAGCTGCAACCTCACCTGTTATGGTTATTGGCAGGTTTACTACAAAAGATTTAGCATTAAACGTGGATGTCGGATTTTTAAACCTTATTCTAATAGTTACCGTACCTGTTAACGCTGTACCAGATAGACTTGAAAATGTAAAGGTCGATGAAGTTCTTTCTGTTGAACTAACCTCGTTTGAAGTATATGTAGTAACGCCATCGGTCAGAATAGCCTGATATTTGTAACCAGTCCATTCTGGCACTATGGTTGCACTAATAGAACTTGGAGTAAAAGTATATCCTGATGCTACAGTAAATTGTGCATAGGCAGAATAGTTATCACTGTAATCCGACTGATTAGCAATATTTGCTGATGGTTTAAACTTTACTGAATATGGAGCGGTAGCACCTGTTTGCGTCGAATTACTAGTGGTCGTACTACTTCCGTGTGAAAACGCCATTGCCGATGCTGTAACATTGGCATTCGTAGAACTTGACGTAAAGCTTGCTGTATAGTCGGGATCGCTACTGTTACCAATTGTAATAGTACAATTGTCAGCTCCCCACGCCCCTGCAGTCCCCATGATGAGCATCATGAGTACAAGGAAGAATGATTGTAATTGTTTGATTTTTTGTTTCATTGTGATTTTATTTTTATTATCGTTATCTTTTTTCCTATCGACTAATTGTAGTTATCTGTAGTTAGTGTTGTTAGTAATTTCTTATATGTTTTACGTTATTTCTTTCCGCCATTTCAACGGCAATTTTTGATTGTCATCTTTCATGCCGATGACATCGGCATTTTAATGCATTTATTTATTGCCCGATTGATTTTAGCATCGGTGAAATCGCTATTTTCACCATTTTGGGGGTCATTTTTCTGTCCGTTTTTTCCTTTTCGGGTTATCCTTGTTTTATCCTGACCACGGATTTCACGGATGGACACGGAGGGGGATTATGTTATATTACCTTGTTGGCTTCCCTTTTCATTATCAGCCGACAGCATTTATCAGTTCGTCCAGCGAGGAGCATTTTTTGACCTTACCTGCTTCAGCCTCTGCTATAGCAATATCGAGGTCGCTACGCTTCTCGATAGTGAAGCCGAGGGCAAGACCTCCTTGCTCTTCTTTGCGTATATCCTTTATGATTTCGCTCAAACGGGTCATGCATTCGTTCTTCTTGCGAATGGATTCACGGAAAGCCTCGATAATTTCGCTACGTGAGCGATTCTTTATTGCTACTGCCATATTCTTTATTTTCTCTCTTGTTTGCTCTTTATCTTTTCTCTGCGACCACGGATTTCACGGATTGACACGGAGGGGGTTATGTTATATTACCTCGTTGGCTTCCCTTTTCATTATCAGGGGATAGCGCTCTGGGTGTTTCAAGCTTTCTATCTCAAGATCTACATCCAAGTCAGGCCATGTTATAGCTGACTGCCCTTCACGCTGCACGTTGAGCACGCTGCTTATAGGAGCATCTTTCATCCAAGGTACGCGATTGTAGGAAAGGAAATAGTCATTCCCATCTACAGTAAGCATAATGCCCTGGGCGTTAATCATGAGCACGCCTACCGACATGAATAGCGTATTTATACTTGAGATCGTCTGCATTCTGGATGATAATATCTTTTATTTCTTTTATCTCTTTAGTTGTAAACCCAAAGTTCGTTTCAAGTTCTATATTTGGCTCGAGCCAGAATTTTGCTTCTTTGTCAGCGTTGAGAACATGTATATGCTTCCGTTCTTCTTCATTTGAATAGACCTTGAATACATATCCTTTTTCTCTGTGAAATACTGGGCTCATATTTCTTATTCTCTCTCTTGTTTTACTCTGTCTATTTTTCTCTGACCACGAATCTCACGGATGGACACGGAGGGGATTATATGGAAACGACTGTAAACTTCTTGCGGAACAATTCCTCATGTGAACCTGTGTTGGTGAGGACGAGCGTTAATTTCCTGTCGTTCTGCTTCCAGACCAACAGCCAGTCGTCTTCTATGTGACATTCCCAATAGCCTGCATATTCATCGTGTAGCATATGGGGATTATAATAGTCTGGCAGTTTTCCCTCCTCCATTAGGAGTTTTACGGTATCCCACAATAGTGTGAGGTCTCTACCTTGTTTCTTGCACCTTTTTGCTGCAGAAAGGAATCTGCGAGTATAGTACACCTCATACATATCAACCTACTGCATTTATCAGTTCGTCCAGCGAGGAGCATTTTTTGACCTTACCTGCTTCAGCCTCTGCTATAGCAATATCGAGGTCGCTACGCTTCTCGATAGTGAAGCCGAGGGCTTTCACTATTGCCTTAAACTTCTTCAGTTCGATATGTGGCACATTGACCAATATCTGGTCATATCGTGGTGCTGTTGCTTCTACTGCCATATTTCTTATTCTCTCTTTGTCTTTACTCAGTTATCACTGCATAGAAAGCGCTTATTTCACGTACATTTTTAATATATATAGCGCACACGTAAATGCGAATTTGGTGCAAAGTTACTTATTTTTAATGTAATAGCAAAGTTTTTTGGCACTTTTTTTCAGTATAATGAATAAAAAAAGTGACGCAAAGTATTTAAAAAGACAACCAGAACAACTATTAACAACTTATATCGTTTAACAAAAACATTAATAACCCCTAACAAGACTGTGAGTCTTTCAGACTTTCGCTGGACTCCAAGTTATATGTTCTATATGAGCAAGCTCCTAAGCCCATATTCCTTGTATTCCTGCACCTTCCTAACGTCAGGTTACACCCTTGTCAGGCAAAAACAATAAAAACCATTACTCGCGGAGCGAGTACGAAACGTGGCTATGCCACTACGAAAACGAAAACTATGGTCAAGGGGTGTTCCCGTTAACGTTAAAGTTTACGTTACTCGCGTTGCGAGTTCTGTTTTTCAGACTTTGAAAAAAAGTCGATGTTTTTGCTTTTTGAAAGTTTCTACATCCATCAGATGTGTCATGATGTGGGGTAAGAATATGATGTAAGATAGACTTACAATCAGATTCTTGGCGACAGCAGGACAAAGGCACGCAGTGCCAAACTTTCAAAAAGGGTTCTTTTCTGTTTTTGTTAAATCATGAACACAATTATTTTATGGCTGTGCCTCCAGTTGCAGAAGGGCTACCTCTGCATGCAGAAGCATTA
>DEJW01000015.1:55532-55782 GCA_002353585.1 Prevotellaceae bacterium UBA2738
CTAAAAGCATTGCTTTTACCTTTTCGCGATGAAATGGGTACTTTTTACTTCTTAATTTTTATTTTCACGAAAAACTTGGAGTTTTTCGTGAGACACCTCCCTAATATGCGCTCATCCCGCATGAACACTGGGCTGAGCATAGGGAGGTAGGGGTGCTCACACCTCCCTAACACCTCCCTTTAACCTCCCTTTAACCTCCCTAACACCTCCCTTGGGGACCCTATAACTAAAGACAACCAAAACAACTTAT
>DEJW01000042.1:0-4474 GCA_002353585.1 Prevotellaceae bacterium UBA2738
AGCGTAGCGAACGGTGCATCAGTACCGCAGAGCGGCAAGGCAGGCGGGCAGATGAGCCATCAGTACACCTATGATGCACTTTACCGCTTGGCCGGTGCTTCTGGCACCTATACAGGTGCAGACGGCAAGACGATAAAGATAATAAATAGGTAAATACAACAACTATTTATCCATTCACCGATTGATGGGGTATGCCGCAAGATACGGGCATACCCCATCTTTTTTTGAAATTTTGTTACGTGATAGTCTTGCACAATCTAATTTAAAGCAGTACCTTTGCAGTCGCTTTTGAAAGAGCATACAATATTGTAATATATAGATTTTATGAATTTTGCATTGTTAATCACCGTAATAGTGACGGCCTTGACATTGGTGGTGGCGGCTTACGTGATAGCCAAACTGATAGGTCCGCGCTCCTATGCTAAGGTGAAAGGTGAGCCGTATGAGAGCGGAATACCCACGCGAGGCAGTTCGTGGCTGCCCGTGTCGGTGGGGTTCTATCTTTTTGCCATCTTGTTTCTCATGTTTGATATAGAGACCGTGTTTCTGTATCCATGGGCTGTGGTAGTGAAGGAGTTTGGCACAATGGCTCTGCTGAGCATCGGTTTCTTCCTGATAGTATTGGTGTTAGGCCTGGCATACGCTTGGCGGAAAGGAGACTTGGAATGGAAGTAAGTATCCCCAGACCCCATATCAAGAGCATACCCTACGAGGAGTGGAATGACAACGACTCGCTGGAGAAGATTGTTGACGAGCTACATGAGGGTGGCGTCAACGTGGTGACAGGCTCCCTGGACCAACTCATCAACTGGGGGCGCAGCAATTCGCTTTGGTCGCTGACCTTCGCCACCTCGTGCTGCGGCATCGAGTTCATGGCATGCGGCTGTGCCCGCTACGACTTTGCCCGATTCGGTTTCGAGGTGACGCGCAACTCACCGCGCCAGGCTGACCTGATTATGTGTGCTGGCACCATCACCCACAAGATGGCTCCGGCACTGAAGCGCCTGTATGACGAGATGGCTGAGCCCAAGTACGTCATTGCCGTGGGTGGCTGCGCCATCAGTGGCGGTCCCTTTAAGTCAAGCTACCACGTAGTGAAGGGCATCGAGGAGATAGTGCCCGTCGATGTGTTCATCCCCGGCTGTCCTCCGCGCCCCGAGGCAATCATGTATGGCATGATGCAGTTGCAGCGCAAGGTGAAGATTGAGAAATTCCTCGGCGGTGCCAACCACAAGCAGACCAAGGAAGAGGCTGCGCTGGGAGTGTCAAACGAGGAACTGACGTTCCGCAACAAGCTGGGCGACCATCGTCGCGAAGCTATTATAGTGACCGACGTGCCCAAGGATTTCACCGAAGAGCCGAAGGACGGCAGCCAAACAGCTGACAGAGAGGAGGCGAAAGCATGAAATTAGACTTTCTCGAAATAGAGTTTGACAAGTTCCAGCAGCAGATGCAGGAACTGAGGGACAAGAGCCACTACGACTATCTGGTCACCATCGTCGGCGAGGACTTCCCCTACGATGAATCGGACGGAAAGGGCGGACTGGGCTGCGTCTATATACTGGAGAATACGGAGAGCCACCAGCGCTGCGCCGTCAAGATGATGGCAAGGACGCAGATATGCGGCGACGGTATGCGGAGCAACGGCGTCAGCGACATGGAGGGGCAGCAGCTGGCATACCTGCCTACCGTCAGCCACATCTGGCGCGCTGCCGACCTGCTGGAGCGTGAGGTTTACGACTTCTACGGCATAGTGTTCCTCGGTCATCCCGACATGCGCCGTCTGTTCCTGCGCAACGACTTCAAGGGCTATCCCTTCCGCAAGGACTGGCAGTATGACGACAAATACACGCTGGAAGACGACCGTGAGCCCGACTACGGCATGGAATTCTACATTGACAAGTACGGCCATCTGCAGTCGAAGCAAAACCCGCTCTTCGATGCCGACGACTACGTCATCAACATAGGTCCCCAGCACCCCGCCACCCACGGCGTGCTGCGCCTACAGACCGTGCTGGACGGCGAGACCGTGAAGCGCGTCTATCCGCATCTGGGCTATATCCACCGTGCCATCGAGAAGATGTGGGAGGGCATGACCTATCCACAGACGCTGGCTTTGACCGACCGCCTGAACTATCTGGGTGCCATGCAGCATCGCCACGCCCTGGTAGGTGTCATAGAGGAGGCGATGGGCATTGAGCTGACAGACCGCATCAGGTATATCCGCACCATCATGGACGAATTGCAACGCCTGGACTCACACCTGCTCTATACTTCCTGCGTGGCACAGGACCTGGGTGCGCTGACAGGCATGCTCTATGGTATGCGTGACCGTGAACACGTACTGAACGTAATGGAGGAGACTACCGGCGGCCGACTGATTCAGAACTACTACCGTATCGGCGGTCTTCAGGCTGACATAGATACAGACTTCGTGAAGAACGTGAAGGATTTGGTGAAGTATCTGCGTCCCACCATTCAGGAGTACATGGATGTGTTTGGCAACAATGTCATCACCCACAACCGTCTGGAGAAATGTGGCACGATGTCACTGGAGGACTGCATCAACTATGCCGTCACAGGGCCTGCCGGACGTGCTTCGGGATGGAAGAACGATGTGCGCAAGAACCACCCGTATGACATGTACGACAAGGTGGAATGGGAGCAGTGCACGCTTAGCGGCTGTGACTCTATGGACCGCTACCTCGTACACATCAATGAGATGTACCAGAGCCTGAACATCATCGAGCAGCTCATCGACAACATTCCTGAGGGTGCTTTCTATGTGAAGCAGAAGCCAGTCATCAAGTGCCCCGAGGGACAGTGGTACTACTCCGTAGAGGGCGTGGCTGGCGAGTTTGGCGTCTATCTCGACTCCCGTGGCGACAAGAGCCCCTACCGCATGAAGATGCGCCCGATGGGACTCTCGCTGGTTGGCGCTTTCGACCCCATGCTGCGAGGCCAGAAGATAGCCGACCTGATAGCCACCTGTGCTGCTATTGACGTTGTAATTCCTGATATTGACAGATAACTATGTTTGATTTTAGTATATTTACACAATGGTTTGACCAGCTGCTCAGGACCACGATAGGCTGTCCTGACTGGTTGGCAATATTGATAGAATGTGTGCTGGTGGGGGCTGGCATCCTGGTGGGATATGCACTGATAGCCATGATACTGATATTCATGGAGCGTAAGGTGTGTGCCTATTTCCAGTGCCGTCTGGGTCCGATGCGTGTAGGCTACTGGGGCTTGCTGCAGGTCTTTGCCGACGTGCTGAAGATGCTCGTCAAGGAGATTTTCTTCGTTGACCGTGCCGACAAACTGCTCTATGCCATAGCTCCTATGCTGGTCATTATCGGTTCTGTGGGTGCCTTCTCGTTCCTGCCATGGAACAACGGCGCTACGGTGCTTGACTTCAATGTCGGCGTATTCCTGCTCACTGCCATTTCTTCTATCGGTGTGGTGGGCATATTCCTGGCTGGCTGGAGCTCCAACAACAAGTATTCTGTGGTGTCCGCCATGCGTGGTGCCGTGCAGATGATTTCCTATGAGATGTCGCTCTGCCTCTGCCTGATTACCGCTGTCATACTGACTGGCACCATGCAGATGAGTGGTATTGTCGAGGCACAGACAGGTCCCTGGAAGTGGCTCGTCTTTCAGGGGCATATCCCTGCCATCATAGCCTTCTTCGTGTTCCTCATTGCCGGTAATGCTGAGGCCAACCGTGGTCCGTTCGACATGGCTGAGGCCGAGAGTGAGCTGACGGCTGGTCACCATACGGAGTATTCAGGCATGGGTTTCGGCTTCTTCTATCTCGCTGAGTTCCTCAACCTGTTCATCATTGCCGGTATTGCCGCTACGGTATTTATGGGCGGCTGGGCTCCAGTCAACATTGGCGTCGAGGCTTTCGACAACCTGATGAACTACATCCCAGGCATTGTATGGTTTATGGGTAAGACCTTCTTCCTGATTTGGATTCTGATGTGGGTCAAGTGGACGTTTCCCCGTCTGCGTATCGACCAGATTCTGAAGCTGGAGTGGAAATACCTGATGCCGTTGGCACTCATCAATCTGGTTATTATGACCGTAGTGGTGGCACTGGGCCTATATATTAAATAAGGTGTAGCAATGGAAGATAACAAAACATATTTTGGAGAAATCAAGCACGGCTTGAAGACTCTTGCCATTGGCATGAGGACCACCTGGAAGGAATACTTCAAGGATTTCTTCACCAACAAGTCCACAGAGCAGTACCCTGAAAACCGCAAGACCACCCTCCACGTGGCTCAGCGCCATCGCGGTCGTCTGGTTTTCAAGCGTAATGAGGATGGCTCGTACAGGTGTACGGCTTGCACGCTGTGTGAGAAGTCTTGCCCTAACGGAACCATCAAAATACTGAGTCACATGGCTGAGGACCCCGAGACGGGGAAAAAGAAGAAGGTGCTCGACGACTATCAGTACGACCTTGGCG
>DEJW01000042.1:4489-40133 GCA_002353585.1 Prevotellaceae bacterium UBA2738
AACGCCTGCAACTTCGACGCCATAGAGTTTACAAACGATTTCGAGAATGCCGTGTTCGACCGCTCTCGTCTGGTGCTCCATCTTGACAAGGAGGTCTATCAGGGCGGTTCGCTGCCTAACCTGCAGAATGGCGGTGCAGCGTGGGAAGTCGGTAAGTTTAATACTAAAACGAAGTAACGCGTTATGGGTAATACTATCATGTTTATCATTCTTGCAGTGGTTATCCTTGCATCAGCCTTGCTGTGCGTTACCACAACGAGAATCATGCGAGCCGCAACATTCCTGTTGTTCGTGCTCTTCGGTGTGGCAGGCATATATTTCCTACTCGATTACACATTCCTTGGCGCTGCTCAAATATCAGTATATGCCGGAGGTGTTACGATGATTTATGTCTTCTCCATCCAGCTGGTCAGCAAGCGCACCCTGCAGGGTCTGGAGGAGCGTGTCAAGTCCAGTAAGATGATTTCTGGCAGCCTGGCAGCCCTTGCCGGTCTGGTGGTGGTCAGCCTGATTCTGTTGAAGACAGGTTTCTACACCATTGCTCCCACCAATGTGGAGGTTCCTATGAAAGAGATTGGTACGGCCCTCGTCGGTGCCGGCAAGTATCAGTATGTGCTCGCCTTCGAGTTCATTTCGCTGTTCCTGCTGGCCTGCATCATCGGTGGTCTGGTTGTTGCACGTAAAGAAAAGAAGGAGGAGTAAGCCATGATACCAGTAGAATGTTATTTCGCGCTAAGCGCCCTGTTGTTCTTCATCGGCGTCTATGGCTTTGTGACTCGTCGCAACCTCATCGCCATGCTCATTTCTGTCGAGCTGGTGCTCAACGCCGTTGATATCAATTTCGCTGCCATCAACCGTCTGCTCTACCCCAACGGCATGGAGGGTATGTTCATGACCCTTTTCGTCATTGGTGTGGCAGCCGCTGAGTCAGCTGTGGCTATTGCTATCATCATCAATGTCTATCGCAACTTCAAGAGCGATACCGTTGACAGTATTAAGAATATGAAATGGTAAATGGGTATGGATACAATTTATAGTTATTCATTTCTAATCCTTCTGCTGCCTGCGCTGTCCTTCGTGGTTCTTGCGCTGGCTGGCATGAAAATGTCGCATAAGACGGCTGGTCTTATCGGCACCACGTCACTGGGACTGGTCACCGTGCTCTCTTACCTGACGGCTTTCAGCTATTTCGGTGCTGACCGTCTGGCTGATGGCACATATGCCACCATCGTTCCATATAACTTCACCTGGCTGCCATTGGGCAGGCTGCATTTCGACATGGGTATCCTGCTGGACCCCATCTCGGTAATGATGCTAATCGTCATCTCCACCGTGTCGCTGATGGTCCACATCTATTCCTTCGGCTACATGCACGGCGAAAGGGGATTCCAGCGCTACTATGCCTTCCTGAGCCTCTTCACCATGTCCATGCTCGGACTGGTTGTTGCCACCAACATCTTCCAGATGTACACCTTCTGGGAACTCGTGGGTGTCAGTTCCTATCTGCTGATTGGATTCTATTATCAGTTGAAGCCCGCCATAGCAGCCTCTAAGAAGGCATTCATCGTGACGCGCTTTGCCGATATGTTCTTCCTCATCGGTATCCTGCTGTTTGGCTACTATACCGATTCCTTCAGCTTCTCGTTTGCTGGCAACATCGTCATGGGCGACGGCACTACCCCATTCATTGCCGGCAATGCTGCCAAGGCTATGGCGGCTGGTGCTTTCATCCTGCCTACCGCCCTGGTGCTGATGTTCATTGGTGGTGCGGGTAAGTCGGCAATGTTCCCACTGCACATCTGGCTGCCCGATGCCATGGAGGGTCCTACGCCTGTTTCTGCACTCATCCACGCTGCTACGATGGTGGTAGCCGGTGTGTTCCAGATAGCCCGTATGTTCCCCCTCTGGGTTGAGTACGCACAGCCTCAGATGTCCATTATAGTATGGGTGGGTGTCTTCACCGCTTTCTATGCTGCTGCCGTGGCTTGTGCCCAGAGCGATATAAAGCGTGTGCTTGCCTTCTCAACCATCTCGCAGATTGCCTTCATGATGGTGGCACTGGGCGTTTCGCTGCCTGGCCATACAGGCGCACTCGACAATCACGCCCAACTGGGCTTCATGGCTGGTATGTTCCACCTGTTCACTCACGCCATGTTCAAGGCTTGCCTGTTCCTCGGTGCCGGTTGCATCATCCATGCCGTACACTCTAACGAGATGGCTATGATGGGGGGGCTGCGCAAGTATATGCCCATTACCAACGTCACCTTCCTCATCAGCTGCCTTGCCATAGCTGGTATTCCTTTCTTCTCGGGCTTCAGCTCGAAGGATGAGATTATCACAGCCTGCTTTGCCTACAGCCCTGTGGTTGGTTGGATTATGACAGGTATTGCTGCCATGACAGCCTTCTATATGTTCCGCCTGTACTACGGTATCTTCTGGGGTACTGAAAACGCTGCGAGTAAGCGAGAGGAGAACCAAGCAAGCTTAGTTTCTTCAGAGCGTGAGCAGGGTCGACCAGAGGTCAACACTGCGGCTCACGAGCACCATACTCCCCATGAGGCTCCTGCTACGATGACTATTCCTCTTATTGTGCTCTGTGTCATCACGATGGTTGTAGGTATCTATTCCACTATTGCCGGTTTTGCAGGGTTGGGTGGTTCTTTCGGTCAGTTTGTCAGCGCCGAGGGCACCAACTACACTATACACTTCGACACGCAGATTGCTGCTACCTCTACGATTATTGCCATTCTGAGCATCTGTCTGGCAACCTATATCTATAAGGGTGAGAGCCAGCCCATTGCCGACCGCCTGTACAAGACGTTCCCCAAGTTGCACCGTGCAGCCTATAAGCGTTTCTATCAGGACGAGATTTGGCAGTATGTCACGCATCGCATTATCTTCCGTTGTGTCTCTACGCCTATAGCATGGTTCGACCGCCACATTGTCGATGGCACGTTCAACTTCATGGCATGGAGTGCTAACGAGGCGGGAGAGTCAATGCGCCCCTGGCAGAGTGGCGACGTACGCCAGTATGCCGTCTGGTTTATTACGGGCACCGTGGCGCTGACATTAATATTGCTTTCAATATAAATTAGTAATGAGTATATTAACATTATTCGTAGTAATACCCGCACTGATGCTTGTCGGTCTCTGGCTGGCAAAGTCGCTCAATCAGGTGCGCGGTGTGATGGTGGCTGGCGCCTCATGTCTGCTGGCACTGTCAGTGTGGCTGACCATATATTTCGTGCAGCAGCGTGCGGCTGGCAACGCTGACGCAATGCTGTTGACGGCTTCAACGCCTTGGTTCGAGCCTCTCAATATTGCCTACAGTGTTGGTGTCGATGGCATCTCTGTCGTCATGCTACTCCTATCGAGCATCATCGTCTTTACGGGTACCTTTGCCTCTTGGCAGCTGAAGCCCATGACCAAGGAGTATTTCCTGTGGTTCACCCTGCTCTCTACGGGTGTGTATGGCTTCTTCATCTGCACCGATATGTTCACCATGTTCATGTTCTACGAGGTGGCACTCATCCCCATGTATCTGCTGATAGGCGTGTGGGGATCGGGCAACAAGGAGTATGCTGCCATGAAGCTGACGCTGATGCTGATGGGAGGCTCGGCACTCCTGATTCTCGGCATACTGGGCATCTACTACTTCAGCGGCGCCACCACAATGAACGTCAACGAGATTGCTGCCATGCACAATATTCCAGTTGACATACAGAAGGTGTTCTTCCCCTTCATCTTCATAGGCTTTGGCGTGCTGGGAGCCTTGTTTCCCTTCCACACATGGTCGCCCGACGGCCATGCCTCGGCACCTACCGCCGTGTCCATGCTCCACGCCGGCGTGCTGATGAAGCTGGGAGGCTACGGCTGCTTCCGCGTGGCAATGTATCTGCTGCCCGACGCTGCCAACGAGCAGGCGTGGATATTCCTTATCCTCACCACCATCTCGGTGGTATATGGCGCCTTCTCTGCCTGCGTGCAGACAGACCTGAAGTACATCAACGCCTACTCCTCCGTGAGCCACTGCGGACTGGTGCTCTTCGCCCTGCTGATGATGACCAAGACATCATGCACGGGTGCCATACTGCAGATGCTCTCCCACGGACTGATGACTGCCCTCTTCTTTGCCCTCATCGGCATGATTTACGGTCGTACGCACACACGTGACATACGCAATCTGGACGGACTAATGAGGATTATGCCGTTCCTCTCTGTAGGCTACGTCATTGCGGGTCTTGCCAACCTCGGGCTGCCTGGCTTCTCTGGTTTCATTGCCGAGATGACCATCTTTACAGGCTCATTCGAGAATCCCGACACCTTCCATCGTGCCGCCACCATCATCGCCTGCACGTCGATTGTAGTCACGGCTGTCTATATACTGCGTGTCGTAGGCAAGATACTCTATGGCGAGGTAAGGAATCCGCACTATCTGGAGCTTACCGATGCCACATGGGACGAGCGCGTCGCTGTCATCTGCTTGATAGCGTGCGTGGCGGGGCTCGGACTGTTTCCCCTGTGGGCAAGCAACGTCATCTCTGATGCCGTAGGACCTATTATCGCCAACATCATATAACAAAAAACAAGGAGTTTATAAAAGAGATATGAATTACGGACAATTCCTGAATATGTGGCCTGAGGCCCTTCTGGTGCTCGAATTGATAGTGGTGTTCTTCGCCGACTTCTGTCTTGCGAACAAAAGCGGGCGCAGGCTCAGGGTGGTGGGCGGAATGACCACAACGCTGCTTCTCTGCCAGGCCGTCATGCTGACCGCCGCAGGGCCTGCCGAGGCTTTCGGCGGCATGTATGCGGCAACGAAGGCGGCGCAGGTAATGAAACTCATCCTGACGTGCGGCACGCTCATTGTGGTCGTCATGGCTCAGCCCTGGCTGGAGCGTGAGGCGGAAAGGTATGCTGGCGAGTTCCACCTGCTGGTGCTCTCTACCCTGCTGGGCATGTATGTCATGGTCAGCAGCGGCTCGTTCCTGCTGTTCTTCCTCGGACTGGAGACCGCCTCAGTGCCTATGGCTTGCCTTGTGGCTTTAGACAAGTGGAAGAGGAAGAGTGCCGAGGCGGCTGCCAAGTACATTCTGGTGGCTACATTCTCCAGCGGTGTGATGCTTTACGGCATCTCGTTCGTATATGCCGCCACGGGCACGCTCTATTTCAACGATGTGGCAGACGCCATGCTCGGTGCTGCTCAGCCATGCGGGGGCATCACTCCCCTCAGCATCATGGGGCTGGTGTTCTTCTTCAGCGGACTGGGCTTCAAGCTGTCGCTGTTTCCCTTCCACTTCTGGACTGCCGACACCTACGAGGGGGCGCCTACGCCCGTCACCGGCTACCTGTCGGTATGCTCCAAGGGTGCTGCCGCCTTTGCTGCCATGTATATACTGGTGAGGGCTTTTGCCCCTCTGGCGGAATACTGGGAATACATGCTCTACGTGCTCATCACGCTGAGCATCACCATTGCCAACCTCTTCGCCATACGCCAGTCAGAGCTCAAGCGCTTCATGGCGTTCAGCTCCATATCACAGGCTGGCTACATCATGCTGGCGGTAGTCGGCGGCTCACAGACGGGCATGGCTTCGCTCATGTACTACATACTGGTATATGTCGTTGCCAACATGGCTGTATTCACGGTCATCAGTGCAGTTGAGCAGACGGGCGGAGGCACGACGCAGATTTCCTGCTACGACGGACTCTACCAGACCAACCCCAGGCTTGCGCTCCTCATGACGCTTGCCCTGTTCTCGCTGGCGGGCATTCCCCCCTTTGCAGGCATGTTTTCCAAGTTTTTCGTCTTCATGGCTGCTGCCGGGCAGGGGTCGTTCCATGCCTATCTGGTCGTATTCATCGCCCTGGTCAACACCGTGGTGAGCCTGTACTACTATCTGCTCATAGTCAAGGCTATGTACATCAAGCAGACCGACACACCGCTCCCCCACTTCCATACCGCCTTCAGCACCAAGGCGGCACTTGCCGTATGCACCCTGGGCATAGCCCTCTTCGGTGTATGCTCCTGCATCTACGACTGGCTGTACGGCGTAGCCGCCTTCTGAATTAGCAGTAACTTTGCAAGGCAAAATCATGGAGCAGCAGTATATAGAAATAAAAGGTGCGAGGGTAAACAACCTCAAGAATATCTCAGTCAAGATACCACGCAACAAGCTCGTCGCCATAGCTGGCGTCAGCGGTTCGGGCAAGTCGTCGCTTGCCTTCGACACCCTCTACGCCGAGGGGCAGCGCCGCTATGTGGAGAGCCTGTCGGCTTATGCCCGTCAGTTTCTTGGCAGGATGAAGAAGCCCGAGTGCGACTACATCAAGGGACTGCCCCCTGCCATAGCCATAGAACAGAAGGTGATAGCCCGCAATCCACGCTCCACCGTTGGCACCTCTACCGAGATATATGAGTTTATGCGAATGCTCTTCGCCCGCATAGGCAAGACCATCTCGCCCATCTCTGGTACTGAGGTGAAGAAGCACACCCCCGAAGACCTTGTGGAATGTATGCTCCAGCATGAGGCTGGCACTAAGTTCATGCTGCTCTCGCCACTCGACGTTCCTAAGGGACGAAGCCTTGCCGACCACCTGCAGATGAAGATACAGCAAGGCTATTCACGTGTCGTTTCCGTCAGCGAGGCTGAGAATGCCTATGAGATTATCAACATCGAAGACCTCCTTGCCAACGACAAACCTGCCAAGGGAGAATACTTCCTGCTCATCGACCGTCTGAAGGCAGACGACACACCTGTCACCGTCTCACGCTTGCTCGACTCTGCCGAGACGGCTTTCTATGAGGGCAACGGCAAGTGCAACCTCTTCTTTATCGGCGAGCCCAACCAGAACATTCCGTTCTCGTCTCTCATGGAGGCTGACGGAATGACCTTCGAGGAACCTACCGACAACCTCTTCTCGTTCAACTCTCCCGTGGGCATCTGTCCCACATGCGAGGGCTACGGCAGCATCATCGGCATCGACGAGAATCTCGTCATCCCCGACCCCACCCTCAGCGTCTATGACGGTTGTGTGGCATGCTGGCATGGCGAGAAACTGGGCGAGTGGAAACGCTACTTCATACGTCGTGCCCAGATAGACAATTTCCCTATCTTCACCCCTTACAACGAACTGAGCGAGGAGCATCGCGGATGGCTGTGGCATGGACTGCCCTGCGACGCCAACACCGACCCTTACGAACGTGTGAGCATCGACGATTTCTTTAAGATGGTGAGGGAGAACCAGTATAAGATACAATATCGTGTGCTCCTGGCACGCTATCGTGGCAAGACCGTCTGTCCTGACTGTCATGGAGCCCGTCTGCGTAAGGAGGCAAACTACGTTCAGGTGGGTGGCAAGACCATCACCCAACTCGTCAGCATGCCTGTCAGCGACCTCGTCACGTGGTTTGCTGAGCTCAGCCTCAACGAGCATGAGCAGAAAGCCTCCAAGCGACTGCTTACCGAGATTACCAGCCGTCTGCAATACCTTCTCGAGGTGGGTCTGGGCTATCTTACCCTCAACCGCCTCTCCAACAGCCTCTCTGGTGGCGAGAGCCAGCGCATCAACCTCACCACCTCTATCGGTTCGCCGCTCGTGGGTTCGCTATACATTCTCGACGAGCCTTCCATCGGACTCCATAGTCGTGATACCCAGCGCCTTATCACTATATTGCGCAAACTTCGTGACATAGGCAATACGGTGGTTATAGTGGAGCACGACGAGGAGATTCTGCGAGCTGCCGACCACCTCATCGAGATAGGTCCTGACGCAGGTCGTCTGGGTGGCGAGATAGTAACCAATGGCTATACGGCTAAGTACCTCTCTGGCGAGGAGACCATCCCTGTGCCTCAGTCGCGTCGTCCGTGGAACCTCTCCTTCACCCTTCATAAGTGCCACCTCCACAACCTCAAGGATATTGACGTCGAGATACCCCTCAACGTTATGACCGTAGTCACTGGCGTCAGCGGTTCAGGTAAGTCATCGCTCATCAAAGGCATAGTCCATCCATACGTCAAGAGCAACCTCGGCAAGGGCAGTCTGCGCCACATCACTCATGTGGAGATGATCGACCAGAACCCCATAGGCAAGAGCACCCGCTCCAATCCTGCTACATACGTCAAGGCTTACGACTCCATTCGCCAGCTCTTTGCCAGTCAGCAGCTGGCTCGTCAGATGAACATCACCCCAGCCCACTTCTCCTTCAATGCCGACGGAGGCAGATGCGAGGAATGTAAGGGTGCTGGCGTGGTGACCGTCGAGATGCAGTTTATGGCAGACCTCACCCTCACCTGCGAGTCTTGTCACGGCAAGCGTTTCAAGCCACAGGTGCTCGAGGTTACCTATAAGGGCAAGAACATCGACGATGTGCTCAACATGACCGTTGACGAGGCACTCGAGTTCTTCTGCGATGAGAAAAACATCGTCTCTTCCCTCCAACCCCTCGCCGATGTGGGACTGGGCTATGTGCAACTGGGTCAGAGCTCCTCTACCCTCTCAGGTGGTGAGAACCAGCGTGTCAAACTCGCCTACTATCTGGCTCAGGAACGCCAGTCGCCCACCTTATTTATATTTGATGAGCCTACCACAGGACTTCATTTTCATGATATCCGCCTGCTGCTGCGCTCCTTCGACCGTCTCATCGAACGTGGTCATACCATACTCATCGTGGAGCATAACATGGATGTCATCAAGTGTGCCGACCACATCATCGACCTCGGACCAGAGGGTGGCAACGACGGAGGCTACATCGTGGCACAAGGCACTCCCGAAGATATTGTCAAGCAAGGCAAAGGCTATACTGCCGAATACTTAAAAAGATATATTTGAGAAGTTAGAGAAGTTAGAGACCATAGGCCTGCTATGTGAGTTTAACTCATATATGAATATTACTGGCGAGGACTTACTACAATACAGAAATATCCAAACGGGAGTTCTATTTCAGCAGTTTGATTATCTGCTTGTCAGTGGCGGATGGCAGGAGGGCTGAGAGGTGCTGATGCATGCGTTCGTAGGATTCCTCTGGAGTGCGCTCACACTGACAGGCTTCTTCGCCTAAGAGGGTTTCGGGGGTGGTGAGGAGTGACCATCCGAAACCGTACTCACGGCCGTGCTTATCGGTGGGATAGACAAAATCTTCGGTTATTATATGGCACCCCATCTGCAGTCTGTTGACCATAGCATCGAAGCGTGAACGCATCTTGGGACCTGTGAGTCCGCAGGCGGAGCGCAGTTCACGGGCTATCATGCTGCCACCAAACTGCAGGGTGGAGAGGATAGTGTCTTCCACACTGTCCTCCTCAGGCAACGGATGCTGACTGCGACGCCAGTTGCAGAAGTCCTGCCACCACTCGAGGCTGATGAAGCCAGCCTTGCCTGCAAAGAATTTGCCATAGACGCAGTTGCCTTCCCTGATTACTGAGCCTTTCCATTCCCACAGCGGCCATTCCCACGAGCCGTCGGCAAACTGGGTGAAGCGGCATTCCTCTGCCATCATGCCCTCGGCACAGAAGCCTGGCACGCAACTGTCGAGCAGGGGCAGAAAGCCCAGCTGCTGCACTCGCTCCATGAGTTCGGGACAGGAGTGTATCTCGGCATCAAGGCTCATCGCCCCACTCTTTTCATATGTATTCTGGAAAAAATCGTCAAGTTTGCTCATATTTATAAGAATTAAAGGAATGATCTTACCTTGGCTGCAGGCTCTGCCTGTATTCACTGGGCGAGAGCCCAAGGTGCTTGGTGCAATAGCGGCTGAAATAAGAGAGGGAGGCGAAGTGCATGGCATCGGCTATCTGGGTGAGCGACAGGCGTTCGTCGTTGAGGTAGTCTTTGAGTATGTGGACGGTGTGGCGGTCTATGTATGATGTGACGCTGTGACCTGTCACTCGCTTGATGGTGGCTGAGAGGTATTTGGGCGACACATTGAGGCGCTCGGCATAGTAACTCACGTTGCGCTCTGTACGGCTGATGCCTGTGGAGAGCAGTGCCATGAGCTGCTTGACTATGTAGGCTGTGCGGTCGGTGTGCGAGTCTGTGGCATCACGCTGGGCATGAACCTCGAAGATGTCATACATCATGGTGAGGCAGAGGCTGCCCATGAGTTCGCGATAGAACTGCAGATGACGGTGCTGCATACGGTCGCGGAGGCGATGGAAATCACAGAGCAGCTGTTGCATCTGCTCGTCTGTCAGACGGATGATGGGGTCTTGGTTGAGCGAGATGCTGCCTCCGATGCTGTAGTTGTTGCTGGGCAGCTGGTTTTGCAGAAACTTATAATCGGCAGCAAACCATTCCACCTGCATATCGGCATGGGCTGCCAGACCCTTCACCCTGGAGGGTGTGGGGATGACCACGAGGTCGTTCTTGACTATGTGGTAGCAGCGTTCGTTGAACACGAAACTACCCTCCCCTGCCGTGCAGAGCAGATGCAGGCAGGTTTGCTTGAGCTCTGGGGCGCTGATGCCGTAAAAATCGGTAGAGTATCGAAAATCGGTCTTCATCATACTGTAATTTGTTGCGAAATTACACATTATTTTAATAATAAGCAAACGATTTCGGCAAAAAGTGAAAATCGTGACGCAATTTGTGAAACAATCGTATCGGAAAATCATCGTAATTTTGCAGCAGGAATAAAAGACAACAAGGACAACAGGGAACAACAAAGCTTCGCAACGAAAACCAGCGCAAAGCGCGACTTGAACTATTGAACTATTAAACCATTAAAACTTATAAACCATGCAAGGAAATTTTTCTTATTACAATCCTACCAAACTTTATTTTGGCAAAGAGTCTTTGAACTATCTCAAGGACGAGTTGAAGAACTATGGCGCTAAGGTGCTGCTCAACTATGGTAGTGGCAGTGTGAAGCGCAACGGCATATATGACCAGGTGGTGGCTATACTCAAAGAGGCTGGCAAGACCATAGTGGAGAACCCTGGAGTGATGACTAACCCTACATTAGAGAAGTTGAACGAAGGCGTGAAGATAGCCCGCGAGAACGGGGTGGACCTGATACTGGCACTGGGTGGTGGCAGCGTGTGCGACTACTCTAAGGCTGTGGCAGCATCAGTGTTTTATGAGGGCGACTACTGGGATCAGTTCTGGCTGAAGCAGCAGAACCCTGTCGAGGGACAGAAGCTGTTGCCTGTAGGCTGCATACTGACCATGGCAGGCACAGGTTCGGAGATGAATGCAGGCACCGTGATAACAGATGCCGAGCACACCTTCAAGGTGGGACATGTGTTTGACAGTCGCCTGATGCCTAAGTTTTCTATACTCAACCCAGAGTTTACCATGACGGTGCCAGAGAATCAGATGAAGGCTGGCATATATGACATAATGAACCACATCATGGAGCAGTATTTCTCTGACCTGGACGATAACACCAGCGACTATCTGGCTGAGGGACTGATGCGCTCAGTGATTAATAGCAGTCGCATAGCAGTGAAGAATCCGCAGGACTACGAGGCGCGCTCAAACATCATGTGGACTGCCACATGGGCGCTGAACACGCTCATAGGACTGGGCAAGCAGCAGGACTGGATGGTGCACATGATAGGTCACAGTGTGGGTGCCTGGACTCATGCTCCTCACGGCTATGCTCTGGCTTCAGTGTCTATGGCCTACTACCAGCGCGCCATGAAGTATGGTCTGCCTAAGTTTGTGCGCTTTGCCAAGAACGTGTGGAACATCAGCGGCGAGGGTATGACTGACCAACAGATAGCCGAGGCAGGTCTGCAGGCTCTGAAGGCATGGATGCTTGAGATTGGTCTTCCACTGACCATCAGCGAACTGGGCGCCAATGCCGACATGATTGCTGGCATCACAGAGGGCACCATCTGTTACCCTGCGGGCTACATGAACCTGAAGAAGGAGGACATAACAGAGATACTGAAAGAGAGTCTGTAAGGCTGATAAAAACATACTGAAATGACGAGAAAAGGACTAATGACTTTCATCTGCGCCGTGCTGACGATGTGGAGCATGGGGGCGAGAGCAGAAAATAAAATGTATATTACGATAGACGGACAGACAGAGAGCATGACACTTGCCGATACCAAGGCTGCGCAGGAACTGATGGAAGCACTGAAGCAGGGACCTGTCACAGTAACTCTCAATGACAATGATTTCGAAATATGGGGTGCACTGGGCAGAAGCCTGACAACAAGTGACGAGCATATAACCGTAGAGGCTGGTGATGTGGTGCTGTACAATGGCAGTAATATCTGCATGTTCTATGACTCAAACTCATGGAGCTACACCCGTCTGGGCAAGATAGACGGAATGACAGAGAGCGAACTGCGCTCGTTCCTCAAGGCTGGCAGCAATAACATTTCAGTAAAACTGTCAGCAAGCGCCCCTACAGCCATCAAGAGTGTAAAAGGCGACAGCAAGACTGAGGCAGCCTGCTACTCTATGAGCGGCCAGCGGATGGATAATCCCACGAAGGGAATGTGTATAATAAACGGTAAAAAAGTAATAATATGAGGAATATAATTATAGCCGTGGCACTGCTGGGCGGAATACTCAAAGGATATTGTAATAACAAGAACGGGAACATAAATTATATGGATACTATGACATTATCTAAGGAGTGGGACAAGGTGTTCCCACTGAGTGAGAAAGTGAACCACCAGAAGGTGACGTTTGAGACACAGTATGGACTGACCCTGGCAGCAGACCTCTATACCCCCAAGAAAACTGATGGCAAAATGGCGGCTATAGCAGTGAGCGGTCCGTTTGGCGCCACCAAGGAGCAGTCAAGTGGTCTCTATGCCATGAGGATGGCAGAGAGAGGTTTTGTGGCTCTTGCCTTCGACCCTTCATATACTGGCGAAAGCAGCGGCAAACCACGTCGTACGGCTTCACCAGACATCAACACCGAGGACTTCATGGCTGCAGTTGATTTCCTGTCAAAGCTGGACTATGTGGATGCAGATAAGATTGGCATCATAGGCATCTGCGGATGGGGTGGCATAGCTCTGAATGCTGCAGCTGCTGACACTCGCATCAAGGCAACCGTAGCCTCTACCATGTATGATATGACCAGAGTAAGTGGCAACGGCTATTTCGACAGCGATGACAAGGAAGAGGCTCGCCATGTTGCCCGTGAGGCAATGGCTAAGCAGCGTCTGGCAAACCCTATGGCGATGGCTGGCGGAGTGATAGACCCTCTGCCTGCTGAGGCACCACAGTTCGTGAAGGATTACTATGACTACTACAAGACAGAGCGCGGTTACCACAAGCGTTCAGGAAACTCTAACGACGGATGGCGAGTGATAGGTACACAAGCCTATGCCAACAGCCGTTTCATGTACTATATCAACGAGATTCGTTCTGCAGTGCTCGTGATGCACGGCGAGAATGCCCACTCACGCTACTTTGGCGAGGCTGCATATCACTATATGGTAGATGGCAAGGCTGAAGGATACAACATAGTAGGCAAGCCTAACCCCAATCCTGAGAACAAGCAACTGCTCATAATTCCAGGTGCAACACACTGCGACCTCTATGACGGCGGCTTCAAGGAGCTGAGGGGCAAGGGTGAGGCTAAGAATCTGATTCCCTGGGACAAACTTGCCGTATTCTTCAAAGAAAATCTTATGTAGAGCTAAGAATTAAGAATTCTGGATTATGAACTATAAATGGTGCTTTTTATTTTTAATCGCAATAATGACTATGGCAACAGTAAACAGTCAGACGCTGACTGGACGTCAGCAAGGATTGGCAGCATGTGCCTGCCTGATGGCACAGGGTGATATGAAACGTTTGGAGCCTGCTGTGCGCATGGCCCTTGACAATGGTGTCACCATCAACGAACTCAAAGAGGCATTCTCGCAACTCTATGCATACACAGGTTTTCCACGTTCGCTGAACGCTTTAGGCGTACTGAATAAGGTGTTGGAAAACAGACAGACTAACTGGCAGGAGGGCAAGCCTTGGAAGCGTCCTGCTGAGTGGGACGATGCCAAGAAAGCATACGAACTGGGTGTGAAGAACCAGACACAACTCTCAGGAAAGCCCTTCAACTATGACTTCTGTCCGCAGGACGACTACTACCTCAAGTCACACCTCTTTGGCGACATATTCGCTGGCGACCAGCTCTCAGCAGCCGACCGTGAGATAGTAACAGTAGCCGCCCTGAGCGGACTGGAGGGTGTTGCACCACAATTGGCTGCCCACAAGCAGGGTGCCGTGAACATGGGCAACAGCAAGCAACTCGTCGAAGAACTCTCAGCTTGGCTCTGTGGTGAAGGCTATACGCTGAACACCAAGTGGGCTAAAGGCGATAAGAATCCTTATGGAAAGTATTTCATAGGTCAGAGCTATCTGGCTGACGTTGGCGGTGGTGTGATGAATGTCACTTTCGAACCAGGTTGCCGCAACTTCTGGCATGTTCATCACAAGCAGGTGCAGGTACTCATCTGCGTAGCAGGCAAAGGCTGGTATCAGGAATGGGGCAAGGCTCCCGTAGAGATGACACCAGGCACGGTTATAGCCGTTCCCGCTGAGGTGAAGCACTGGCACGGAGCCCAGAAAAACTCCTGGTTTCAGCACCTCACCTATCACAAAGATGTGCAGGAGGGAGCCAGCAACGAATGGCTCGAACCCGTTTCTGACGAGCATTATAACAAACTAAAGTAATACCTCACGAGCAGAACTCTAATTTCAGGGAAAAGTCACAATGACGAAAGTCAAAGTGTTCAGCATAATAATAAAATAACCTCCTAAGGTCACTAAATCGCTCGGAAGGCGCATGAATACTGGGCTGAGGATAGTGGCCTATGCTTGCCGATAGGTCACTATAGAGGTCACTTGAGACCTCACTTTGCCATTTGTACTTAGTCACCTAGTACTTGCTAATGTCTCTAACTTCTTTAACTTCTATAACTCCTAAAAAAGTGACCTATATAGTGACCTCTGTAGTGACCTATATAGTGACCTATATAGTGACCTCTTTTTGAGAGAGGTCACTATCGGGAAGGCGCATAAACACTGGGGTGAGAGGGGTATAAGTGACCTATGTGAGGTATTTTACAAAAAATAAGATTTTTTCGTGAAATTAGAAATTATAAAATTAGAAATTAGGCATTTTACCCTCTTTTGGTAAAAGCAATGCTTTTAGCGCTAAAAGTAATGCTTTTAGTTGCAGAAGTAATGCTTTTAGATGCAGAAGGGCTGCCTCTGCATGCAGAGGTAATGCTTCTGCAGGTAGAGGTTATGATGACAATATACGTTCTTTTTTTGTTACATCATCACATCTTTCGTCTATTTGTTGTTTCTTGTTGTTTTAGTTGTCGTTAATATTATAGAAAATCCGCAGCACCCTAAGTGTTATCTTTCTACATTTCGTACAAATCGTCTAATCGAATTTCTGCCTGAATGTCCCCACTATATTCATTTAGTGTCAGTCCGTCAGTCGTGACCATAACAGAATGAATGGCTTTCTTTGTACCAGTCACAGACTGGAACACATCTCGTTTGCGGATAAGTTCATCAGCATAATCGGAACTAATGGTGTATGTATCCTTCGAATATTTCATCTCGCATACATCAATAATTCCATCGCTACGGTCAATAAGCAGATCTATCTGAACTCCAGACCTACCGATTCTCTCATCTGGCAAGCAACGCCATGCATATTCATTTGTCAGTATTCCGCTGATACCAAGTTTCTTCTTAATTTGGTCAACATGCCATAGGCAAGTTCGCTCAAATGCCAAGCCGCACCAAGTGTTATACTTCGGTGTTCCCAACATTGATCTCCAATAGTTTGAGCCTTGACGTACTCCGTCTATGTATTCATAATAAAATAGTGTATATTGGTCTATTAACTGAAAAATATCTGATTTTGTCCGATACCCCATCATGGTGTAACTGCGAATAAAGCCACACCACTCCAAATCTTTCAGAATGTCAGAAAATGCTCCGTTGTCTTCGAATCTTCCTGCCGCCAACAACTCTTGTCGAGTCATGCCCATCTTTTTCTTGGCCAATAACTCAATTACGCGAATGTATGGTTCTGGCTTTTTGAACAATGAAGCATACAGCATCTCAAATTCATCATGTAGCTCGCCATCTGGTGAGAATATCAGTCTATCTATCTCGGAAGTTATGCTTGTTCCTTTCTGCAACAAGCTCCAATAATATGGTACACCGCCAAATATCATATAGGCTTCCAACATCTGCTTGCGGTTCAACACGAGACCTCTTGACTGAGCTAACTTCTCGCATAATCCCAGTGGGAAAGGATTGAGGGATATACGATGATTCAAGCGATTGTGCAGACCACCTTTATTCTTGATGATTTTCTTCACCATCCATGAGGTGCTGCTTCCACAAACCACAAAAACAATATCTTTTCGTGCAGATGCCCATCCGTTCCAAAATGATTCCAACTCTGATAAAAATCCAGAGCGTGGAGCATCCATCCATGGAAGTTCGTCAAGGAAAACAACCTTTTTGCCTTCAGGCAGACTCATAATAAATCGTTTGAGTTCACTGAAGGCATCGCCCCAGTTAGTCAATTCTGGAGTATCTTTTTGCCCATGTTCCTTGAGTGTACGACGGAAACGCACCAACTGCTTCCTTGCAGTCAAATTTGCAGCGCCAGTAAACTGAAAATGGAATTGGTTTGCAAAAGTTTCTCTTATTAGAAAAGTCTTGCCAACACGGCGTCTTCCATACACTGCAACAAATTGTGAGTACTCTTCGTAGAGAGTGTTTTGCAGTATCTGTTTTTCTTTATCTCGACCAATGAGCATAACATTATTTATTTTTTATACCGCGACAAAGGTAATAATTTTTCGTGAGAAAACAAGCGGAAACATGAAAAAAAATCATGTTTCCGCTGTTTTATTAACGAAACCTTTGGTTTTAATATGTTGATTTCTGTTCGTCAACCGATTATTTACATCACCATCAGGATTGATCTTCCCTATAAATAAGTTTTTGTAAAATCAGGCTTTTTTCTGACGAAAAGGTAAAAGTAATGCTTCTGCAGGTAGAGGTTATGATGACAATATACGTTCTTTTTTTGTTACATCGTCACATTTTTCGTCTATTTGTTGTTTCTTGTTGTTTAAGTTGTCGTTAATATTATAGAAAATCCGCAGCACCTGTGTTAGGGGTGCTGCGGATTACTTAATTGTTATTTGAGTCTATCTATAGAGGGGATTACTTCACCACAACATTTAGTCTATTCTTATGTTAAGAATTATTGCCCCATTGCTTTTCTCATCTCTGCTGCTGCCTTTTGCTGGGCCTTCCTCATTTCTTCTGCAGCTTCCTGTTGAACTTTAAGCATCTCATCAGTAGCTTCAGAAGTTCCTTCAGTCATATTCCCTATAGCATCTTTGTCCTTCTTTTCTTCTACACCAATAATGTTTTCCACATTATCGACATCGCTAATATCATTATTATCATCACCTATAGCAGAAAATAGCTCTACCAGTAGAAATAAGACTACACCAGCAACTATAACATATAGAATATATTTCATTACTTTCTTTAATTCCTCTTTCTGCCTTTCTTTTAGTTCCTCTATTTTTGTTTTAATTTCGGGAAGCAAAGCTGCGATGTCACTATTATGCGAGTTCATTTCTACAGCTGTCTGTAAATAGCTCAATTGCTCAAGAACTTCAGACGGATGCTCTTTAAATTCACTCAACAGGAAAATAAAAGTTTTATGAAATTCTTCAGGATCTTTTACAAAAGAAAAGCCTTTTAAAAGTTCCTTAACCTTGTCAACATTATCATAGCCTTTTTCTATATTTTGTAATGTTAAAGATTTTTTGAGAGTGTTATTTGCCGTATAATTATTGAACTGCCGATTTTTTTCCGTAAATAACGCGTAGAATAACCTCCTATATGCTTCTGCAGTTCCCTCATTCGCTATTTCCGTGTACTCTGAAGCTCTATATGCATTTTCAGCACGATCCTTACTTTCTTTTTCCTGCTCTTGAGCTAATCTTTGCATCTTTGCTTCATGTTTTCGTGCTGCCGCCGCTTCATCATTGGCTCTCTGTTGAGCATCTGCAAAATCACTCAGTCCCTTACCATACTTTTCCAAACCTTCTGCAAATGTCACCTTGTCTTTTGTAAATAATCCCATGACAATTTTTATTTAAAAATTATGATGCCTACCTCCTTTAAAGCGCCTCGGCTTTCTCTTTATTATTATTTTTTGTTCTAATACTTGAAACAGGTGCCAGTACCTTGTGTCTTTTACAAGAAGCCGTCTAAGGTCAATGAGCACTTTTTGTGCTGATTTTCTTACCAGTCTTGCCATAAATCTTAATCCAATCTCCATCCAGAGTGGTGAAAGTATTGCCGGAAACTCCAATCACTTCGCCCACTGACTGCTTCGACATCGTATTTATTTTCTTGCCTGTTATATCATAGGTCTTCACCCATGCGCCATCTACAGTGACAAAGAAATCAACTCCCTAGCCAACTACTATGCCAACAGATTGTTTAGACATCGTGTTGACCTTCTTTCCACTCTCGTCATACACATGATACCAAGCTCCGTCAGCATTAATATACGATATTTGTTTTTGTGCCTGTATGCCAATAACTGTTAGCATTAGTAGCATGGTTGTTATAGTCCGTTTCATAAGTGTCCTTCTTTTAATTGAAATTATTGCCATATTTTCTTGCTTTATCTTTTTTACAAAAATCCGGTCGGACGATTGATTAAGGACACTTTATTTTACTTCTACTAGAACTTGCAGACAGTCTTTAGGCGCATTATTTTGGATATGAGAGAAATACATGGGCTGGCTATACTCATATTCAAACCATCCATCACCAACATCGATACATTTTTTAAATCTTTTATCATAGTATTCTCTTCCGTTATATATCCAATTCATAAAGTAATTGACTCCATATCTTGTGTCCAACTGTCTTGGATTGGAATTAGGCTCCGTTGTGAAAAATATAAAACAATATTCAGAAGGAACTCCCGAGCTCTTCTTTACCCTAATTTTCTTAAATGGAACTGATTTTGAAAAAGAGTCATTGACCATATGCCATCCTTCGTAACTAAGTAATTGAATATATGAGCTTAACGGAGAATTGTTCTTACCAAAATATGGATCTAAACTAATAACCTTCTCCCACATGGCTTTGGCGCCTTCCTTGTCTCCTTTCTTTGCCAGAAACTCGCCTTTGCTATCGTACCAATTGGGATTTTGAGGCTGCAATTCTATAACCTTGTCAATAGTAGCGATTGCCTCATCAAGTTTTCCCTCGCGGGCATAGGAATAGGCTTCTTTATTCATAGCCTGTAGTTCAGCGTTAAGTTTTTTCTCCTCAGCTTCCTTTTGAGCCTCAGCTTTCTTTTTGGCCTCTCTTTCAGCTTTCTCTTTGGACTTTTGCTCCAGTTCTTTATTTCTCCGATTTTTTAACTCATTCAACTTTTTTTCCGTATATAAAAAATTGTGACAGTAATAATTCTCTCTATAACCGCTCGTCGTTAAAGTATATCTACAATAACGAATATAGTCAGTATCAAATTTATCTATTTCAATATATTCAACACGAAATCTGCTATTTCTTAGCTCTTGTAGATTCTCGGCATTTTCTTTTTTTATTTCATACTGTCTCCTTAGAGAGAATTTCTTTAATTGCTGAACATCTAAAGTTCTAGTTATCTGTTGGGACTTAAATACTATACTTATTTCAAGCCCATCTCGTTTCCATGTGAAAGGGAGAGTTTCAACAACATCTAGATCCTTATTTCCATTAAAATACATAGTCTTAACAATTTTACCACTTCCATTTTGATTAAATAAAATGTATTTAAAGGGGCCACCATCATACCATTTTTTTCCTACAAGTTTACTGTTAGGAGTTTCAAATGCAGCATCCTCTGCCTTTTCTGAAGATGCCTTCTCTTCTTCAGTTAGGTAATCACTCCATTCCCAATCTTGAGCGAAAGAAAAAGTGAAAGAACACATTGCTAACAATACGAAAATAATTCTTTTCATAATAAATTGTTTTTTATACTACCATTAAATCAATTTATAGATTACCCAAAGATGGATGACCAATAATAGAGAAACTACAATGAGATAGTAAGGTATAGAAACCCCAAATCCTGCAAAGCAGAGATTCACAACTATCATTACTAAAGAAGCCACTCCACTCCATGCTTTCATGTTGATATTCATCTGGTTATTTTTTAGCGATATGCCTATGACACATCCCAATGTCAACAAGACAGACAAACCTGTTACTATTCCAACAAGCAGTTTACTGGCGTCAGCACGAGAATGAGCCATGTCATAGGCAAGATAGCCTATAGCCACCACTACTATTATTAATAATAATGTGGGAAATACTGAAATCTTCATACGCTTAGTGGTGGAGGGGTTAAAGCAACGACTTTCAGAATGGCAGGAACCTGTTCAATGGGCTTCCAAGCAGGCATGCCAGGAACCCAAGCCAACGTATCCTTGTTGATTCGCTTTTGAGAAATCAGTTGTGATAGTTCTCCATCATTCAGCGGACCGACCTGTTGACCGTCGATGACAACATAGTAGATGCTAGACATAGGTTTAGGCATGCTCTGAATGGAGCCTGGCACATACATCTGCTGCATATACTGGTTCATCATACCGACCATCTGCTGGGCTATGCCCATTCCTAGTCCGAACTCAATAAGCCGGTCGATAGAAAAGAAACTACTATTATCCATATCTTACATTATTTTATTATACTGTTGATGGTGGAGGTGGTGGCATTGAACCTGGTGCAGGAGGAGCAAATAGGTTAGCAAATTCAGGCACATTACCAGCAAACTCCCAATTTGCCATTCCTTGTTTCCAAACATAAGTCTGAGGTGTCAACTGCCCACCTTGAGCCATCTGAGCCAATTGCTGCATATTGAACGGACCAGCTTGTGCACCATTCATTGAAACATGATATTGCACATTAGGCATTGGTGGTGGTGTATTCATGCATCCTTGCATGTTCTGCCCCATTGTGCTCATCAAACCAGCCATCTGCTGTCCCATTGCACCACCCATCATCATGCCTGTCATCATACCAGCGGGATTCATACCACCTCCTTGACCACCAGCATCCATCGTTCCCATCTGACCAAGACTCTGAGCACCAGTCTTCAACACCTCAGTCTGCTGGTCAAGAGAGTGTGCCCCCATGAAGTTCGTTTCTGTCTGCAGACGCTGTGCTCGTTGAGCTTCCTCGCGCTGTACACGCAAAATTCCTTCCATGTTTTCAGCATTGATTCGCTGAGTATCTTGCATGTTTTGGATGGATACGTCTGTTTGGGCATTCATTGTCCTTGCAGTGTTGCCTGCGGTAAGTTGTCTGAGTTCCTCATAATAAGGACTTTCTTTGTCTATTTCTAACGCTGAAATATCAAAACCTTTCATATTCACACCGAAGTCATTCTCGATACGAGGCTTCAGATATCCCTCTACCCTTTCGTTAATGCTTAGTATCTGACGCTCCATCTGTACTACAGGCAACCCCATCTCCAGTGGCACGTTCATTACTACGCCTTTAATATATTTCTGCAGCGCACTTCTTATCTGCGTCATAAATTGTTCGTGGTCGAAGTTTACGAGTCTATTCAACTTGATAAAACCACGATAGTCTGTAATGTTGAAGGTAATAGTCCCTCTCACGGCCATAGGCACACCATGGTCTGGCAGGCGAGGGTCGAACACGTCGAAGTAAGGCACAGAGAAGCGTAATTGGTTATTGCCTTGCAGGTTGATGAAGTACACTTCTGCCTGGAAAGGCGATTCTCCACCGAAGGCCATTCCAACGATGCTTGCCAAAACTGGGAAGTTTGCAGTTTTAATAGTGTCGTCAAAAGGACCTTCTATAAAGTCCTGCATCTGTCCGTTTTGAGCTTTATATACAAACACTGCAACTTCACCATCCTTTACCCTCAGACTACTTCCATAGCGGATTGAATTTTCTCTACTTGTAGAATTGACGTCCTGTCCTTCAGGCCGCCATTTCCACACCATATATTCTTGTTCGTCACAGCGGATGACATTCATCAGTCCGCCACTATTACCTCTACCAAATAGTCTCATACCTAAATCTATTTGTTTAAAAAGAATGCCATTACAGCGAAATAAAATATGTAGGATACAACAATAGCTAAAGCTATTGCAAACTTTGGATTTGTCCTAATCCATCCCACGAAACTCTTTGACTTTTTTAGATTTTCATCGAAAATTCTGAAATAACGAACAAAGTCTTGGTCTTTCTGAAAACTCAATTGGGCTTTGTTTATACAATTCGAGAAAAGTAACCAATAAGCATAGCTCATGTCTTCATTGCCTGTAAATGGACTGCATCCTGTTTTGGGGCCGAAAGGGTTGATGCGCATTTGAATTGCTGTTAAAAATTCCAAAAGGTCACCACGCGCATTCGGAACAGGGAATGTAGTAATGATGTCCATTTTCCTTTTGTGAATAGGATTGGCTTGGCTAAAGAACCATTTTAGAAGCATAAACGGCCAAAAGAGATACATCAAGCATCCATTTGCAGTCGTTGACAAAGAATATGTGCTGTCAGCAGAAATATTATTTTCTTTGTTATAAGCATCAAGTTGTTCCTGAAACTTTTTTATAGAGGAATTCTCTTTTACATTAGCGTACGTGTAACCACATTCAGGGCACACAGCAGAACCTCCAATGACTTGAGCCCCACAACTTGGGCACTTCACAATATTACCATGCTTCTCATTCGCCAATTGTTGAGGAGGAGTCGGGCGAAGCCAGTCTTCCTGTTTTTTTGCTTTTGCCAGTCTTCCATCAATCACTACATCGAGTTCATCTGGATCTACGCCCTCTACCAATGCACGTTTGTGTAACACTTTGCGTTCAACGTCAGTAATCATGCCATCAGCAAGTGCTGCGTCAATAATTTCTTCTAATTCTTTTGAAAACATAGATCTATTGTTTTTAGTTATTAATAAAGCACAAAGAGTGTGAGCCTTCTCGACATCCTTAGTCTGAAGGTTCTGGAATACCCGTGATAATAAGAATGAAAAAACAGCTCACACCTGCAGGTATATATGTGAGCAGACTCCCCAAACAAGGAGTGAGCAGTATATATGCTACTGCAGGAGAAGCAGCTCTCAGACTTTTTCCCTTATCACTTGAATTTTCCAGATTCTCAGACAGGTCAAAGCTTAATTGCTCTTCTCGATGTCGCCAGTCTTTCTCAACTGACGATGCAAAGATAGTAATTAATTTTAAAAACTGCAACATTGTGAGCCGATTTTTTTATTTTGGGGGCAAAAATAATACAATTCCTGCTAACAGGATTGTTCCATTTCATTCCTTTTTAATAATAAATAAAAACAGAAAAAAGTAGGGCAAAAGGGTTGGCAGAATCAAAAGAAATGATTATTTTTGCATCCGTATGACGAAACAAGACCTTGACAGTTCTGCTTCTGGATATATCTCAGACTCGTTTGAGGGAATAAGCCAGACGTTTACCGATGTGGAGATACTGAGCACATCGGAAGCTAACGTCGTGGCCAAGGCTAAACGCTACGGACGGTGGTGGCTACTGAAAGGACTGAAGAAGGAGGTGATGGGTAAGGCTATATACCAACAGAGGCTGCGCAAGGAACTGGAAATACTGATGCTGCTGCAACACCCAAACGTGGTGGCGACATACGGAATGGAGGATGTTGAGGGTTTGGGGCTATGCATTGTGATGGAGTATGTGGATGGGATGACGCTTAAGGAATGGCTGGCTGAGAAGCCAAGCAGACGCATGAAACTTCAGGTGATGAGGGAGATAACGGATGCTGTGGCATACATCCACACGAAAGGCATAGCACACCGCGACCTGAAGCCAACGAACATCATAGTAACGGGCAACGGCAGTCATGTGAAACTGATAGACTTCGGACTGGCTGACACAGACAGTCATGCAGTGTTGAAACAGCCTGCTGGCACATTAAGCTATATGTCGCCCGAACAGATGCAGACGGCAGTGGCTGACGGACGTAACGATATCTACAGCCTAGGCATCATAATGCAGCAGATGGAGTTGGGATGGCGTTATCTATATATAATAAAGAGGTGTACACAACCTATTGACCATCGCTATCAGAACATAACCGAACTGCAACAAGCTTTTCACACGACTGGCAGACGCCTGAAGCGCATAGCCGTATGGATGGGGGCAATAGTGATAACTGGTCTGCTGGTGCTGACTGGTCTGCTGATGCTAAGAGCTAATGAACAAGACGAAAAACTGGCTAAAATGAAAGCGACCTACCAACAGGAGCAGAGGGTGCAACAACTACAGATAAAGCAGCTGACAGACTCGACAAAGGTTCTCGGCAACTACAACCAAGAACTGAGACTGAGGGAAAGCACCATGATAGCCAATAGGAGAAAGGTGGAGAATGCTGTAAACAATGGAAAGAGACTCATTGAAAAGACCATGCAGCAGACGAACATAGACAGACATCTGGACACGCTGTCGAACATTCTCTATATATGGAGCGACTTCACTAACAGAAGTCAGGCTGGCGAAAGAGCTATCGAGAAGTATCTTAGACAGATTGATAATTCTTTTAGCAATATGGAGAAGGACGAAATAAGAAACACACTGAACAGGCACAACGAAGCTATTGTTACAAAATGGAGAAACAGAATAGTCAACATAAGCAAATGAATACACACGAACAACTGCGTTCAGAGATAGAAAAGGCACTAAAAAGGAAACTGTGTACGCCAAAGGATTTCGACATGCTGAGAGAGCGCATATATGCAAGGCTACACGTATATGTCAGTCGCACCACGCTGATGCGTTATTGGGGATATATAGAAGAGGGTGTATCGCCCAGAAAGGGAACACTTGACATACTGACGCAATTCTTAGGTTATGAAGACTGGGACGCTTTCTGCAAAAACAGCAGCCTGCCTAAGGAACAGCAGAGCAGCCCCATACTGAGCCGACGCCTGAGTGTGGCAAAAGAGTTGGTGTGTGGCGACCGTCTTCGCCTGACCTGGCAACCTGACAGAGTATGCGACATAGAATATCTGGGTAAACTGCAATTCAGAGTGACAGCATCGCAAAACACCCGTCTACATGAGGGCGACACATTTGAGTGCAGCCTAATAATAGAGGGTGAGCCCCTGTATCTGGACAATCTTCAGCAAGGAAATCATCATGCAACAGCCTATGTTTGCGGAAAGAAATCTGGTGTTTTTTATGAATATACCTAAAAACGAGGAGTGGGTAAATACTCATTTTTGAGTATTGTGTAGGTGGGGATTTTGCTGTAACTTTGCAGAGACTTCCAAAGGAAGTACGGGAACGTTAACGGGAACGGGCTCCGCGAAGCGCCTGAGCACCAACGGGAGCGCAAGAACAGGTTCCGCGAAGCGCGATTTGAACTATTAAACTTTTTGAACTCCATGACCCACATGTCAGCACTGAATCAGGGCGTAAAGGGCGGTGCCATGCGCGTACTGATGAACCATATCTATGAATATAAGAAAGGGGTGCGCAGAATGGTGCTCTACACCTTCAACCAGCAGTACATGAAGTATGCCGAGGAGCGTCTGGAGCACCAAGGCATAGAATACATCATGGTGCCACTGGGCAATGACAGGGTAAACCTGTTCTTTGGCCGCAGCGAGTGTCTGGACGTGGTGCGCCTGATGATAGACCGTCCGCTGAATGAGCTGACACCAGAGGAGGACTTCATGCTGGGCACGCTGTTAGGCTATGACATCAGTATGCAGTGTGAGCGATACTGCTCAAGGAGGGGGAAGTTGACAATTGACAATTGATAATTGATAATTGATAATTGATAATTGACAATTGATAATTGATAATTGAACTCCGAGCTTTGCTCAATGGTCTTTACACCCCTCTCGGTCTCCCCGTTGGCGGGGAGCAGAAACGCCTGAGCACCTACGGAGCGCAAGAATTGAAGAAGTTAAAGAAGTTCTTTAACTTCTTTAACTTCTCTAACTCCTAACAATATCAGACTTTATCGAGGAGTCCGTTCTTCCAATCCTGAAGGGCGGTCTCCTTGATTTTTACGTGTAGCTTCTTGCCTGTGGCGTTGAATGGTATCTGCCTTACGAAGCGGTAGAAGCGCGGACGCTTGAAGTTTGCCAGTTCAGGGCTCTGCTTGCAGTAGTCATCAAGCTCAACGGCTGTAACGCTGTCATCCTGGGGCACCACATAGGCTGTAACCATCTGACCGCGAATCTTGTCGGGCACTGAGGTGACGATGCAGTCCTTGACCTTATCGTGCATATTGAGTACCGACTCGACCTCTGCAGGATAGATATTCTCGCCTGAAGAGATAATCATATCGTCCTTACGGCCTACGATGGTGATGTAGCCGTTCTCGTCCCAGGTGGCGAGGTCGTTGGTATAGATGAAGTTCTTGTAGTATTTGCGCTCTGTCTCAATTTCGTTGTTATGATAGAAATAGGGCGACTTGGCTGGTGAGGAGATGATTACCTCGCCCACGTCGAGTCCATCCTGCTTGGCAAGATCTTCTGGTTCGGCACGGCGGTCTTCGTATATCTTGACTACGCGCACGTCATCATCCACACATGAGCGTCCTGCACTACCTGCATTATCGGGCAGGTCGAACGGACGCAGGAAGGTGTTCCAAAGTGTCTCGGTGGTGCCATAGCCGTTATAGATGTTGGGGGTGAGCACCCTCTGATAGCGTATGCAGGCTGCACGCTCGAGCGGACTGCCCATGGTAACGATACCCGTGAGGGAAGAGAGGTCGTAGCCCCCCTGCTCCTGACGGTCGGCAAGTTCTTCGAGCACCGTGGGTACGCCTACGATGAAGGTTATCTTATAGCGAGAAACGTACTTGAGGGCTGCAAGGGCATCAAACTTACCCATGATAACCATTGAAGCACCGGCATAGAGAGCTGGGCAGGGACCAGCGCAGTGCAAGCCGCCGCGATGGAACCAGGGAGTGGTGTTCATGGTGACGTCACGGCTGCTCATGGGGAAGTGAATCATGATGTCATGAGCCGATAGCACCTCATTGATGCTGGTGATGCACACTCCCTTAGGACGGCCTGTGGTGCCGGAGGTATAGAGGCGCACGGTCTCGTCATATATATTATAAGGTGTGGTGATGACTGGCTCGTCGGCTGTGGCATCCTTAACGAAGTCGTTATATGCTACCACCGTTGGAGTGCTATTAGGTATCAGTCCTATCACGCAATGAGGCTGGTGCTTGGTGTGCTTTATAACTCTGGAAGCCTCATCACACTTTGACTCGCAACAGATGACGATGGCTGGCTTGGAATCGTCGATGTTCCATGCCAGTTCACCTGGTGAGAGACGGAAGTTGACTGGGCAGCATACGCACTGCATCTTATGGCATGCCACATAGGTGAACACAAACTCGGGGCAGTTGAGCATCTGCACCATTATCACGTCGCCCTTCTTCACCCCTGCCTTGATAAAGGCGTTGCACAGACGGTTTACCTCCTCGTTAACCTCAGAGTAAGTCCACTGACGGTTGCTCTGGGGGTCAACAAGCGCCTGCTTGCCTGACAGACGGCGCACATTGCGCATGAATCCTTCTATCCATGTGTATCGGCTCTCGAAAATCTCTTTGAATGTTGCCATTTCTATATTTGTTTTAATTATTATTCTCTCTTATTTCTGCTCGTTTTATCTTACCGCTGATGGTCTTGGGCAGTTCACGGACAAACTCCACTATTCGCGGATATTTATATGGTGCTGTCTCGCGCTTTACGTGTTCCTGCAGTTCTGATGCCAGCGCCTCGGATGCCTTATCCTCGTATTCGCTGGTGAGCACTATGGTGGCTTTCACTATCTGACCACGAATCTCGTCAGGGGCAGCTGTTACAGCACATTCAGCCACAGCGGGATGGGTCATAAGTGCCGACTCCACCTCGAATGGTCCCACACGATAGCCTGAGGTCTTGATGACATCGTCTATGCGTGATACGAACCACAGGTAGCCGTCATTGTCACGATACACCACATCGCCTGTGTGATACAGACCGTTGACTATACGCTTTTCGGTCATCTCGTCGTTACGGTAATAACTCTTAAACAGTCCGAGCGGTTTACCTTTTTCCACGTTTATGACCAGTTCGCCGTGCTCCATGGGGGCTACGCTGTTGCCTTGTTCGTCAACGATATCTATATGGTACTGGGGATTGGGTAATCCCATAGAACCTGGTTTGGGCTTCACCCAAGGATAGGTGCCCACGACCATAGTGGTCTCAGTCTGTCCGTATGCCTCATATATGGTGATGCCCGTCTTCTGCTTCCACTCGTCAAAAACGCTGGGGTTCAGCGCCTCGCCAGCAGTGGTGCACCATTTAAGGGCAGAGAGGTCATAACGCTCCAGTTCCTCACGTATGAGGAAACGGTAGATGGTTGGCGGAGCACAGAAGGATGACACTCTGTAGTCTTGTATTACCTTCAGCAGATGAGACGGAATGAAGCGCCCCTCGAAGTCATATACAAAGACTGTTGCGCCACAGAGCATCTGACCATAGAACTTACCCCATACAGCCTTGCCCCAACCAGTGTCGGCAAGAGTAAGGTGGAGGGAGGTGTCATTGAGGTTGTGCCAATACTTGGCAGTCACGATGTGTGCCAAGGGGTAGGAATAGTCGTGCATCACCATCTTAGGCTCACCTGTGGTACCACTGGTGAAATAGAGCAGGAAATTGTCTGTCACCTTATTGCGTGGAGGACGCTCAAAGGGGGTTGCCTCATGCAGTCCGCGCCAGAAGTCGTAGAAGCCGTTGGGCACTATCGGACCGATAGAGATGCAGTGCCTGAGCATGGGGCAGAAGCGTCTTGCCCTCTGCACATGGGAGAGCACCAGGGGGTCTCCGCAGGAGATGATGCCGCTTATGCCTGCCATGTGGCATCGGTACATGATGTCTTTCTCTGTGAGCATGTGGGTGGCAGGAATTGCCACTGCCCCAATCTTGTGGAGGGCAATCATGGAGTACCACCACTCGAGGCGTCGCTTGAGCACCAGCATCACACGGTCGCCTCTCTCTATGCCTATCTCCTGAAAGAAGGAAGCACACTGGTCGGTGATGTTTTTCAGGGCTTTATAGGTGATGTGCTGGGTTTCGCCCTTGTCGTTTACCCATAGCAGGGCTTCCTTGTCGGGCATAAGCTCTGCCCAGGCATCGATGACGTCATAACCGAAATTAAAGTCGTCGGGCACGTTGACGTGGAAGTTCTCCATGAAGTCTTCATAGGAACTGAACTCCTGACTGCCAGTATATTTCTCAAGAATACTATTCATTGGGTGTGTGTGTTGTGTGGTTTAAAGCCTTTCGTAACTGGACACCTTGGTTCTGAATTCTGAATCTATCTCTACCGACTCGTTTGTCACCGTGTCCATCATCACCATCACGGTTTCGCAGTAGCATTTCACCTCCTCGGTGCGCTGGTTGAGGGCTCGCTGAAGGAGGGTGAAACTCTTGTTGCCTATCTTGACGATGCTGGTGTCTATGACTATCTCGTCAGGAAAGTACACTGGCGAGATGAAGTTAGCCTCGATGTGCACCACCACGGGTGCCATGCGGTCGAAGATGTCTGTACCTACTACATCATTGAAGTAACGCGTCTTACACATGTCAAACAATGAGAAATAGACTGAGTTGTTGACATGACCGAACCTGTCAACATCAGAGAACCTCAACTGCGCTGGCATTCGGTGGCGAAATGTATGTGTGTTGTTGTCCATATAAAAGCTTTTCTATCAGCTCGTTTTGTCAATGCAAAATTACTCCGTAGGCTTTTATCTACAACAAAAAACGTTTCAGTAAAAAACCGAAACGTAATATTAGGCTACCCAACCGTAAGCGTTTTGCACACACTTATTGGGGTGTGTGCATACCATCAATCCATTTATGCACATTACGTTTATTGTCACGACTGATAACGATGACAGGATTCTTCACTCCCTCCTTGAGTATGAGACGTTCCTTGCCGTTTATGTCGCGCTCAAAGCCTTCCACCTCAGTGAGCGGCACTATATATTTACGGTTCACGCGCATGAACTTACGTGGATTAAGCTGGTCGGCTATCAGGGTGAGTGTCATGTCTATATAATAAGATGTGCCGTCGTGGAGCACTATGTAGGTATTCTTATTCTCAGAGACGATGTAGCGCACCTCTCCTACCCCAACCACCTTCTCGCCCTTGAAGGTGTTGACCATTATGCGTTCACGATACCTGCCACTCTCGGCTATGAGGCTGAAGAACTCCTTGCGTTTGTCGTCGGTTATCAGTCGTTCGCTTGCCTTGCGTATGGCTTTTTTCAACTCATTCTCATCTATAGGTTTCAAGAGGTATGACAGGCTGTTATACTCAAACGCCCTCAGGGCATACTCATCATAAGCCGTGGTGAAGATGATGGGCACATCGGCTGGGGCATCCTCCAGAGCGTGGAACGACAGACCGTCCGTCAACTGTATATCGGCTATTATCAGGTCTATGCTCTCCTTACTCTTCCTGAAGAAGCGCTTGCCGTCCTTGATGGACACTATCGGTCCGTGTATGGTGCAGTCGGGCAACATGTCGGCAAGCATGGTGCACAGCAGGTGGTAGTTATATATTTCGTCTTCTAATATCAGTACGTTCATTGATAATTGATAATTGATAATTGATAATTGACAATTGATAATTGATAATTGATAATTATTCTTTTACCAACGGAATCATAACGGTAAACGTTTTGCCGTCATTCTCTATCTTAATATCTTGATTATACAGCAGACGGACAGACTCGGTGATGTAGGCAAGTCCCATCTTGGTGCTTTCGCCCACAGCCACCAGGGGCATGATGTTATTCTGCATTATGAGGTAGCCATCCCTCACGTCGAGGGTGACGTTGAGCGGTTGTTTCTTGGAGTGGGCATTATGGCGAATGGCATTCTCCAGCAGTCCTTGCAGCGACAGAGGCGGAATGCCGTAACCCTTAGCCTTGCGCACCTCGGGGGTGATGTTCAGTCGTATGCTATCCACATGGCGCAGGCTCATCAGTCCAAAGTATTGCTCCATCATCTCCACCTCCTGCTCTATGGGCACAGCATACTCATTGCCGTAGGAGAGCAGATAGCGATACATCTTGGCAAGGTCGCGCAGAAAGGCAACAGCCGTCTTGCGGTCTTGCATCACCAGTCCCATAGCCACACTGAGGCTGTTAAACAGGAAATGAGGCGTCACCTTACGGCGCAACTTGGTCAGCTGCACCTCTTTCTTCAGGCGCTCGTTCTCCTGCTCCAGTTCCTTTATTCTTGCTATGGCTTGCACTGACTCCATAAGATTGTCGCTTTTTTCGTTTCTATAGTGCAAAGTTAAACAAAAAATACTGAAATCCCCAAGCTTAATGCAAAAAAAATCCCCTTTTGTGTGGAGAATAAAAAAAAATCACTATCTTTGCATCCAGTAGTCAAGGGTATTGTCTTCTTAACTCCTTAGCGAGCAAAGCGAGCAATCACTCCCTTTAACTCCTTTAACTCCAATCAACTTGAGCTTGCGAAAGTTGAGTAAATATAATTATTAACCCTAAACAACAAAACAACCACTATGCAAAAGTATGTATGCGACGTATGCGGGTATGAGTATGACCCAGCAGTAGGCGACCCAGAGAACGGCATCCAGCCAGGTACAGCATTTGAGGACCTCCCAGAGGATTGGGTTTGTCCATTATGCTCTGTAGGCAAAGACCAGTTCTCTGCTCAGTAAGAGAAAGCGAACCACCCACCATTTTTCCAAAGGGGCATGTTTTCACCATTGAGGCGTGCCCCTTACATATATGAACATTCAGAAAAAAAACATTATAACATTATGAACATTCTTATTTTACAGTCTTCACCTCGCGCCAAGGGTAACACCCCATGGATGGCTGAAGAATACAAAAAGGCTGCTGAGGCAGCAGGACACAAGGTGACTCTGGTCAATGTGTCAAAGAAAAAGATTGCGGGCTGTCTTGCCTGTGAGTATTGTCACAACAAGGGCAACGGTGCCTGCATACAGAAAGACGATATGCAGGAGCTCTACCCACTCATGGCTGAGGCTGAGGTGCTGGTGCTGGCTTCACCTATCTATTACTTCACACTCAACGCCCAGATTCAGGCTCCGATACAGAGAATGTATTGCGTAAATAAGCCTGCAAAGGTCAAGAAAATGGCTCTGCTCATGTCTTCTTACTCACCTGGCGTGTATAGCGGCAGCATAGCTGAATATCACGACATCTGCAACTACTGGGAAGTGGAAGACAGCGGCATAGTGACTGCCAAGGTTGACGAACAGCAGACTGAGGAAACCAAGAACAAGATTATCAGCATAGTAAACAACCTGTAACCCCTACCCTATCCATCATGGAATATATGTCCCAAGAGGGCTACGACAAACTTGTAGCAGAACTGCGCCACATGGAGACCGTAGAACTGTCACAGGTCAGGGATGCTATTGCCGAAGCCCGCGACAAAGGTGACTTGAGCGAGAACTTCGAGTACCACGCTGCCAAGCGCGAACAAGCTAAGCTGCTTAGCAGAATACGTTATAAGCAGAGGGTGCTGGAGTTTGCGAGGGTGATAGACACCTCACGACTTGCCAGCGACAAGGTCGGACTGCTGAGCAAGGTCGCAATCACCAACCTCAACAATAACGCCAAGATGGCTTACACCATAGTGAGCCCTCACGAAGCAAACATGAGAGAAGGCAAAATATCAATCAAGTCGCCCATAGCCCAGGCACTGCTCAACAGGCAGGCTGGCGATACCGTTACCGTCACCGTGCCTGCTGGCACTCTGAAGCTCCGCATTGAGAGCATCACCCTGTGATAACGGGCATTCTCAAAAAAAGTTTTTAAATTTTTCTTATCACCTTTGCAGGCACGCCACCAACGACGGTGTTTGGCTCAACGTCTTTGGTTACCACAGCTCCTGCAGCTACGACGGCATTCTCGCCAATGGTTACGCCAGGACAGATAATGGCTCCTATGCATATCCACGCATTCTGCTTTATGGTGACCTGTCCGAAATGGAACAGGTTATGCCTGTCGTGCAGGTCATGATCCACTGTTGTAATCTTCACCTCGGGACCTATCAGCACGTTGTCTTCTATCACCACCCTGCCAGGTGACAGAATGGTTGCTCCCTTGTTGATGGTCACATTTTTTCCTATCGTCATCCTGCAACCGCAATCACAATAGAAAGGGGAAACGATGGCTACGCTGTCATCTATCTCACACTGGAACAGTTCTTCCAGCAGACCCTTATAGTCAGGGTCTGTAGGTTTCTTGGACGATATCTTGAGGCACAGCTCATGACTGCGTATCATCTCAGCCTCTACGTTGCGCATGCGCGGGTCGTTTTTGTAGCCAGACCCTATGGCATCTATCATGTCAAACATACACATCTTTTCATCTTAATCATTTAACTTCCATGCAAAGTTAAGAATTTTTCTTGAACATTCAAAATCTTTTAATTACCTTTGCAGAGAAGTTTTATCAAAGTTTTTATAATATGGACTACAGGAAGATAGGCGATACATATTATATCAGGATGGATCGTGGCGATGAGGTGATAGAGAACATCCTTAAAATCTGTCGTAAAGAATCCATTCCCTCTGCTGTGTTCTCTGGCATAGGTGGCTGTAAAAGCGCCGAGTTGCAGGTGTTCATTCCAGAGACGGGCGAGTTTGAGACAGAGTTGTTAGACGGAATGCTTGAACTGGTATCTATCAATGGCAATGTGGTCAGAGACAAGGATGACCAGCTGTTCCATCACACTCATGCTTTGTTCACGTTCAAGAAGGATGGTCAGCACAAAATAGCAGGAGGACATCTTAAATCCACCACTATTCTCTATACTGCAGAAATAGAGTTGCGTCCCACCGTCGGCGGTCGTATTGGCAGGAAGTTTGATCCAGAGACTGGTACAGGATTTTGGGAATTTGAATAACCTACTAATAAAGATAAGATGAACTTTTTAGAACTGGTAAAGAACCGATACAGTTGCAGGGCATTTATCTTTCTTTTATCTCTATCTTTTTTATCACTTTAGCAGGAATGCCCCCTACAACTGTGTTTGGCTCAACGTCCTTAGTCACTACAGCACCAGCGGCTACGACGGCGCCGTCACCAATGGTTACTCCAGCCAGCACTGTGGCATTAGCTCCTATCCATACATTCTTACCAATGTGGATGGGAGCATAGCTCATACTCTGACGCTTAACTGGGTCAAGGTCGTGGTTAATGGTTGCCAGTACAACATTATGACCTATGAGTGCTCCTTCGTCGATGGTTATGCCTCCCTGATCCTGAAACTTACACCCCATGTTAATGAATACATGCTCCCCAACGACGGTGTTCTTTCCGCAGTCAGTATGGAATGGAGGAAACAGCCCTACGCTCTTAGGAACGTCACGTCCCCAAAGCTGTTCCAGCAAATCGTGCAACTGCTCTGGAGTATGATATTTACCGTTAATCTCAGCAGTTATACGCAAAGCCTCCTGCGACAGCTTATGAAACATCATGTGAACTTCGCCACCACCAACAACAGGCTTGCCTGATGCCATGTAATCTCTAAATTCTTGTATAGTCATAGTATTTTTATAATTTTTTCTTCTCTTAGAGGAGATACTGATGCAAGTCCTTGCGGAGTATTTCTTCGAGTTTGTCCATTATTATATTAAACTTCTGTGCAAAGGTAAGAATTTTTCTTGAAGATTCAAAATTTTATTTTTTGAACCTTTCACCAATGAATCCTTTGCCCATATCGCCTGCCATTAGGTCAAAATGACTGAATATGGGAGGCGTAGGTGCAAGGTCAAAGTAGTCAATCTCGGCTATGGGCAGACAGAAATAAACTAATTGGTCATAACTGCTATACAGACGAGGGAGAACAGGATTGTTACAGTATATCCATTGCTTGATATCATCCTCCACATAGAAGTTTACCATGCCAGAGCAGCGAACAGATATGTTGTCAGCATAGGCTAACACCTCCACGTTGGGGTTACGGACAAGTTCCTTCCACACTGCTTTCTCTGCAGAAGTAGCAAAGTAAAGCACGTTGTTCTCCTGCTTCATTATTTGGAATATACGCAATTTAGGAAAATTGCCCTCGCAAGTGGCGAAGGCAATCTCATTGTGACTACGTAAAAAATCAAGTGCTTTCTGCATCATGGCAGTTTACCAGTTGAGGGGTTCCTGAAGTATGTTGCCATCAGTCATCGGACTATCAGCATCAGTGAAGGCATTTGCCTTATACTGGATGCAAAGCATTGTGAGGTTCTCGTTACCTGTGTTCTTCAGCGCACGTTTGCCATCAGGAGAAACACGGATGATACTTCCCTCGCTGACGGGGAATATCTCACCATCTACCTGATACTGCCCCTCACCCTTGAGAATGAAGTAAAGTTCTTCGTGGGTTTTGTGAGTGTGCAGAAAACCGCTGTCCTGACCAGGTACGAGAGTCTGGAATGAGAATTCGCTACCAGTGGCACCAACAGCCTGTCCTGCAAACACCTTGCCCTTAATGGTCACATCAGGTCCCATAGGGAGCTCGTGCTCAATAATCTCACTCATCTTACCTACGCTTACTGCGCTGTAGTTCTT
>DEJW01000049.1:0-121 GCA_002353585.1 Prevotellaceae bacterium UBA2738
GGAACTATATAAAAAATATAATTAATTATATTTTTTATATTAAAGGGGTATTAATATATAATATATATATATGCGCGTGCGTGCAAGGTCGGTTTACTTTGTTTACCTTGTTTACCTAAAA
>DEJW01000049.1:152-41019 GCA_002353585.1 Prevotellaceae bacterium UBA2738
GTTAAAAACTACTATGCACAAAAAGGCGAAAGTGTGCAAAAACAGCTTTTCTGAGAGGAAAAGTGATTTTTCTTGCAACACGTTGAGGTTTAGTGTGTTACGTGATACGTAACCATACAAAACGGGGAGGAAAATGGGGCAAAGATAAAAGCTATGCTTTTAGCGCTAAATGTAATGCTTTTAGCGGTAGAAGTAATGCTTTTACACCCTAAAAGTAATGCCTCTATGGAGGGGAGAGACTAAAATGTTAAAAACTGCCCAAAATTTGCCCATATTAAGTTAAAGTAGTAACTTTGCATTGTCATTCGGAGGAATGACACGGGAACGGGAACGTTAACGTTAACGAAACGGCGTAAACGCCTACGAAACGCACCTGCGGTGCTACGATACGCTTCGCTACGAAACCTTTTGAACTATTGAACTTTCGATCTTTGACTTACTGATACAGACAAAAGCGGAATGCTACATGATGCGCTTCAACAAGTTGTCCTGCCACCATCTGCCATCCATCACTGGGCAATTGTTGTTGATGATCGAGAAGATTATAAGATGACCATCGGATGTTGTGAAATATCCTGCCAGAGAACTGATGCCTCCCTCTCTGGTTAGTGTGCCAGTCTTAGCCTTGAGTTTGCCCTTCACTCGGGGATGCTGCATACGGTCATAAAGCGTGCCATCGGTGCCTGCCAGCGGAAGATGCTGATACACTTCGTTGTAGATGTACTTATGCTCATAGGCATACTGAAGCAAGGTGACCAACAGCCTGGGCGAGAGTTTGTCGTAGGGACACAGTCCGCAACCATCCTCTATGGTGCATGAGGTGAGTGGGTTCATCTTGAGTTCATGTTCCACGAAATGGCGAAGCTTCACTACCCCATTCTCTCTGAAGTGACCCTGACGGCTCACGAGGTAGCCAAGCGGATAAAGGATTGACTCGGCATTGATGTTGGAAGAGTTCTTGAGTGCTTTCTCAAAGGAAAGGCGCATGGGTGTGGTTATCTCGGCTATCTGGGTTGAAGCATGATAGTTGAGTCTGCCAAAGACGATGTTTTCGCTCCTTACGGGTATGCCGATGCGTGCGAGTGCGTAGAGCATCTCATTACGCAGTTTTCTGCCTCCTGAGAATGGCAATCCAAGGAACGGAGTGCGCAGGTCGCCAGGAGTCCAGTGTTCTTCATGGTTCATGCTGTCGTAGTCAGCCATATCGAGCACCACATTGCCCTTCAGTCGCTTGATGTGCTTAGCCTGCAGAGCCTCGGTGAGTTTGTAGAGGCTGTCACGATTGAACAGGGGGTCAAACTGCACCTTGAGTGTGATATTGCCCACGAGTGTGTCGCCCACCATCTTGCCTGAGGTGTAGAGACGGTTTCTGTGCACGGCTGAGCGTCCTAAATACCTGATGGCGGCAATGGTGGTGAGCAGTTTCATACATGATGCAGGGCTCATCTTTGAGTCGGCATTGTAGCTGTACACCTCTTGTTTTGCCGTAGCATCATACACCATCATGCCCAGACTGCCTATGGGTGGTATCTTGGTGACAAAGGAGTCGATACGCTGTTGCAGCTTCTTGTCGATGCTTATCTGCGGAGCTGGTGGTGCACCTTGATATGAGTCATCGCTCTCACCTCCACAGGTATTGAAGATAAGAGCGATGATGATTGCTAATAATATGATTGGTATAAATACCTTTTTCTTCATTTACTTCTTAAAGTAACGATTATAGAGTCCTTCGAAGCCCTTGCCATGACGTGCCTCGTCCTTAGCCATCTCATGAACGGTGTCGTGGATAGCATCCCAGTTCTTAGCCTTAGCGTTCTTGGCAATGCGGAACTTATCTTCGCAAGCACCAGCCTCTGCATTCATACGCTTCTCAAGGTTGGTCTTGGTATCCCAAACGCAGTCGCCAAGGAGTTCAGCAAACTTAGCAGCATGCTCTGCCTCTTCCCAAGCGTAGCGCTTGAAAGCCTCTGCTATCTCAGGATAGCCCTCACGATCAGCCTGACGAGACATAGCGAGATACTGACCTACCTCTGAGCATTCGCCAGCGAAGTGGTTGTTGAGGTCTTTACGCATCTCATCGTCGATGCCATACTCGTTAGCTACACCTATAACGTGCTCCTGAACGAACTGCAGGGCGCCTGTATTCTCTTCGAGCTCCTTAAACTTAGAACCAGGAACTTTACACTGTGGACACTGTGCTGGTGGCTCAGTACCTTCGTAGATATATCCACAAACGGTACAAATGAATTTCTTCTTCATAATGTTTTAGATAGTTTTTTAGATAAATAAATAATGTTTTTGGTTTGTGACCGTTAGCAAAGTTATTAAATATATCTGAGGGATGCAAGAAAGTGAGGGTATAATTTTGTTTATTTAACTAAAAAGAGGTTACTCACCGTCAGTTTCTTGGGTCATATCTATCTCTTCGTGGTTTTTATTCACAAATTTATAGCCAAGGAAGGCAAGGTCCTGAGACGGAACGATGTCAAAGGATGGTGCCAGGAATGGTATGCCTGAGCCATACTTGAGTTGCCACTGGCGCTTGATGCTCCACAAGCCCTTATTGATGAACGAAGCAACGTAAGGGTGAACGTAGAGAATGAAGTGCTTCTCGCCCACTTTCTGGGTGAGGTAGGCTATCTTCTGTTCCAGGGTGTCAGTGAAGAGCAGACTGCTCTTGATGGTGCCCTTGCCCATGCAGGTAGGACAGGTCTCCTCTACCCTCACATTCATGGCTGGGCGCACTCGCTGACGGGTTATCTGCATGAGTCCGAACTTGCTCAGTGGCAGTATGTTATGTCGAGCCCTATCCTTCTGCATATTCTTACACATGCGCTCATAGAGCATCTGACGGTCTTCAGCAAGGTTCATGTCGATAAAATCGACAATGATGATGCCACCAATATCGCGCAAACGCAACTGGCGAGCCAGCTCGTCAGCTGCTCCCAGGTTTACGTCAAGGGCGTTAGCCTCCTGTTCGTTTGTGCCACGAGAACGGTTGCCACTGTTCACATCCACCACGTGCATAGCTTCAGTATGTTCTATAATAAGGTAAGCGCCATGCTTGTAGTTTACCGTCTTGCCAAAGCCAGACTTCACCTGCTTGGTGACATTGAAATTATCAAAGATAGGCACCTTGCCATTATACAGTTTCACGATAGATGCACGCTCAGGAGCTATCATCTCCACATAGCGTTTCACCTCCTCATAGACTGCTTCGTCGTTGACCCACACGTTTTCGTAGGTTGGGTTAAACAAATCGCGAAGCATGGCAACGGCACGACTGGTTTCCTCAAACACCAGCTGAGGACGGTCAGTAGCCTTCTGTATTCGGCGTTGCACATCCTCCCAACGACCTATGAGCTGTGACATATCCTCCTGTATATCCTCTATGCGCAGTCCCTCAGCCACTGTGCGCACTATCACACCACAGTTCTTAGGTTTTATGCTATGCACCATCTGCTTGAGTCGGCTACGCTCCTGACCGCTCTTAATCTTGTTAGACACACTGACCTTATCGCCAAAAGGCATGAGGACGAGATAGCGGCCAGCAAAGGATATCTCGCCAGTGAGACGAGGTCCCTTGGTTGAGATAGGCTCTTTGACTATCTGCACCAGCACATCCTGTCCCACGGTCAGTATGTTGGCAATGCTGCCCTCCTTAGGCAGGTCGGGCATCTTAGATGCCTTGTCAAAAGGAAAGAGGTTCTTGCGGTCGCTGGTAACCTGCTTGAGCCATCGCTCATAAGAATAGTAAGGTATGCCGAGGTCGAGATAATGCAGGAAGGCATCCCTCTCATAGCCCACATTGACAAACGATGCATTAAGACCAGGCATTATCTTCTTGACCTTGGCAAGGTAGATATTGCCCACAGAGAATGAAGCATCGCGGGGTTCGTTCTGGTATTCCACCAGGTCTTTATCCTCGAGCAACGCAATAGCTATTTCTTTCTCTCTAACGTCTATTATCAGTTCGCTGGTCATTGGTTTGGTTTTAAGGGGGTTCAAACGCGCTGAAGCGCTAGTTCAAAGGGTTCAAACGCGCTGAAGCGCTGGTTCAAAGGGTTCAAACGCGCTGAAGCGCTAGTTCAAGGGGTTCTATTGAACTTTTAAACTAAAAAAAGAGCAAGAGGCTTCATATAGAAGTGTTCTCTCGCTCTTTTAGTTTTTTTTAAAAAGTTTGATTGGGAATGTCAGCAGGGCTTACTTGCTCTTATGACGATTCTTTCTCAATCTTTTTTTACGCTTGTGAGTAGCCATCTTGTGGCCCTTCTTCTTTTTTCCGTTAGGCATAATTGTATGATTTTTGTTTGATTATATAATCGTTATCTTTTCTTTAATCCTCAGAGGTAACCTCCTCACCTCTCATGCGCTGCTGGAAACTTTTTGCAGGCTTGAATCCAGGGAAGTTGTGAGCTGGAATGGTGAGAGTAGTGTTCTTTGAAATATTACGTGCTGTCTTCTCTGCACGCTTCTTAACAACGAAAGTGCCAAAGCCACGGAGATAAACATTCTCCTCATTACACATTGCGTCACGTATAATTCTCATAGTAGCCTCTACACATACTGTAGCATCCTTCTTTGCAACACCTGTTGTTGCTACTATTTCGTTGATGATTTCTGCCTTTGTCATATTTTCTTTATAACTTGTATTTGTATGATATTGGGTTCATTATTCGAGCTATCACGCTCAAAGTGGTTGCAAAGTTACAAAAAAAATATCTGTTTTGAAAATCTTTTTACATTTTTTTTGCGTTTTATCAATATAATACGCAAATAATTAAAACTCAAATAGATTTATGTCAAATAAATGCCAGTGGAAGCAGTTCCTCGATGCTGTTGGCAATGATGGCTTCTGTTTTGGAAAGCATAAGGATGCGAATGCCTGACTTGTATCGCTTTTGAGTCTCGGATATCACCTGACGGCACATACCGCAAGGGGTGACGGGCTGTGACACTGTCTCGCCTTTGCTTTCAGCTGTGAGGGCTATTGCCACTACAGGCACTCTAGGGTAAAGGTTCTGGGCTGTGGCAAGGGCTGAACGCTCAGCACATATACCACAGGGATAGGAGGCATTCTCCTGATTGGCACCACGGACTATCTCGCCATTCTCAAGCAGAACAGCTGCTCCCACATGGAAATTGCTATATGGGGCATAAGACAGGAGTGTGGCTTTCTGTGCCTCCTCAGCAAGGAGAGCATCCTCAGCCATCAGTTCGTCGAGTTTACAGGTTAGCATGGGTTAATGGTTAACGGTTAATGGTTAAAGGTTAATGGTTAAAGGTTAATGGTTAAAGGTTAATGGTTATTATTCTTTCTTTTCTTCGTAGAAGGTTTCGTAGCAACCCATGTCTGGGGTTTCCTTACGTGGTTTGCCAAGTATGTCATCCTTACATGAGGTGGTGGCATCAGCCACACCTATGACAGGGGCATCAACCCGTGGGGTGAAATCGTAATAGAAACTTGTGCCATCTTCATTAACAGCCACAAACAAGCCCTTGCCACGATATTCCTCAGTGACATTGGCATCATAGATGTCATTCTGCAACATCTTCTTAGAATACTCATCCGTAGGTTCGGGAGTGCGCAGATAGCTGTGCTGAAGCAGAATGTCAGGGTCGTTCTCCTTCTTGAGAGGGAACCAGTAAACCTGGTCTTCGGCATAGCCTGTAATGATGGAGTTGTCAACCCTCATTCTGAAAGGCAACGGTTTGTCAGTATCGAGATAGTCAGACATTCGCAGAGCATACTTACGTGAGGCAGTATAGCCATAGAAAGAGGCAAGAGTGGTGCTCTTGACGTCCACATTGCCACCAGTAACGCTAAGGCAGTGACCACTGGCATTAGCAAGGAGACAGTTCTCGATGTTCACCTTCGACTCAAAGCAACTCAGAGCATCACCCAGCACATTCATAATGGTGGAATGCTTCATGGTGAGTTTCTGAGGCATATCGTCAATAGTCTTGTAGTCAGAAGAGTCGCAATAGATGCCATACCCCGAGCCATGGAGGTCGAGGTAGTTTATCTCATTATTCTCAGAAGACTTCTCGAGGGTGATGCCCTGCCACTTGCCAGGTATCTCGTCGTAACTGAGCTGGAGAAGCGAGTCGAGACGGTCGCAACGGAAGATGACTTTCTCATCCTTACCGCTATTGCCATTGACCACGAGTCTGCCCTTGACATTCATACCACCATCCTGATGGAAATAGATGATGGAGCCAGCATTAACGGTGAGGGTGACATCAGGATTGACTATGAGGCTACCATGAATAACGAGAGGTCTCTCGCCCTTGTTGTCGATGACGGAATCCTTTGTTAGCACATGATTATTGAGGGTGTCAGCATCCCAAGTCCAAGCCTTGAGGTTAATCTTCTGCTGGCGACCGCTTTCGAGGTTGAAGCAGATGTCGTCAGTCAGTGGCTGGGGTTTCACAGTACCATTCTCCTTAAGCGAGGTGAGTTCCACCCACACACGCAGAGAGTCGCCATTACGCAGTTCCATAGGCATCGATATGGTGTTATTCTCCTCAGGAGTGATGTTGACACCATTGACGTTAACGCGGAAACCAGTCTTATCGGCGCCCTTCAACTGCTGGATGGACTGAATGCGAATGCCATCGCCAGAACGGTTATAGACCATAACCTTCTTAGAAGCCGATGGTACCTTGGAAAAGACGGTGTCAAGGCTCAGGGCTTCATTGGATATGGTGAGGATGTTGTTGGGCGATGTAGAAAAAGAATCGTTGTCATCACAACTTGATATGGTGAGCACCAGTGCAAAGAGTAATGACAAGAGAGTGTTTATGTGGAAAAAATTAAGTTTCATCTCTAATAATAACGGATGGTGAGGCATTTTATTGTATCCGCTGTTATTGCCACTTTAGAAGACACCCTCTCCCCTACCAGCCACACTATCTCGCCAGAGGCATCTTCAAGCACCAACTGGCTCTGACGCTGAAAATAATTACGCTTGCGGTCAGTGAGGTAGTCACTAACCAGTTTGCAGCCCTTCATGCCAAAGGGAGTGAACCTGTCAGCAGCCTTCACAGGACGAAGGGTAAGAGGAAATGCCACCTTTTCAGCGTCGAGAGTGGCAACGGATGGTTCCTTGCTGACATCAGACATGCTGTTAAACTCCTTTTCCTCGATACTAATAGTAGCTGTATCGCCAGCATAACGGTAATTGCCACATTCAGGTATCACCATCAGGGGCAAAGGAGCGAGGGATTTGCCTATGATGAGCGAGGCTCTGTCCATAGCCACTATGTAATGTTCAGATTTCCATATCTTACCAGGTTGGGCAGACTGTATGCTGTCGTATATCTGCTGAACCTGCATGGAGTTAAAGCCTCGCTGACTGAGAATCTCATGAAGCACAGCCTCAGGAGAGGGTTGCTGAGAGAGCATCTCAAGGTCAATGGTGTTATCCTTGAAACAGAGACTAATGCTATCACTTATCGCTTTATCATACACCTTTACGGCTTCAGCTACATGGTCTATGGTGTTGCTGATATTATCAGTGGCAGAAGGCATGATATCCTTCAGCACAGGGATGAGGTTCAGGCGAATCTTGTTGCGCTGAACATCAGCCACCATATTGGAACTGTCAGTGATGTAATCCTGACTGATAGAGTCGAGATAAGACAAAATATCATGACGTGAAAGGCACAGAAGCGGACGGATAATCATGCCGTTACGAGGTTTGATGCCCTCTATTCCGCGTATGCCTGTACCTCTTAATATATTAAGCAGTACGGTCTCGATGTTATCATCCCTGTGATGTGCCACGAGAATGCCCTTGGCATCAAGAGCCACTCGCAACTGCTCGAAATAGTTATAGCGCAATTCGCGAGCAGCCATCTCAATACTTATCTTATGAAGGGAGGCATATTCCTTAGTGTCGAAGTGAACCTTATGCAACACTATGCCGTGAGACTGACAGAGAGAATCGCAGAAACGCTCGTCGCGATCGCTCTCTTCGCCCCTCAGTTTGAAGTTGCAGTGAACAGCCTCAATGTCATAACCCAAAGAGAGCATCATCCTCAACAGGCACACAGAGTCAGCCCCACCTGAGAGGGCAAGAAGATATTTGCCACTGTCAAGCAGAGAGTGCCTGCTGATATATGCCTTGACCTTATTCAACATAGAGAACCAAGCCCTTGAGGTATTCGCCCTCAGGATGATAGATGTTTATAGGATGGTCAGCAGGCTGGTGAAGCTGGTGCAGAATGCGAACCTTGCGCCCAGCCTGAGCAGCAGCTGTGAAGACAGCATTGCGGAAATTGTCTTTGGTAACAACCTGAGAACATGAGAAGGTGAAGATTATGCCACCAGGTTTAATCTTCTCAAAAGCCTTCATATTAAGACGGGTGTAACCCTTGAGAGCATTACGCAAAGCCGCACGATGCTTGGCAAAGGCTGGTGGGTCGAGAATAATAAGGTCGTAGTTGTTGCCAGCCTTATCAAGGTATTTGAAGGCATCCTCGCAATAAGCCACATGACGTTTGTCATCAGGAAAATTGAGGTTGACATTCTCAGTGGTCAGTTCGATAGCCCTTGAAGAACTGTCAACAGAGTGAACCAGCTCTGCCCCACCCCTCATGGCATAGAAAGAGAAGCCACCAGTGTAGCAGAACATATTGAGCACCTTCTTACCCTGAGAGTATTTCTCAAGCAGAGAACGGTTCTCACGCTGGTCGATGAAGAAGCCTGTCTTCTGACCACGAAGGTAGTCAACACGGAATTTCAGACCATTCTCCAAGGCAACAGTATCATTGGTGCCACCATAGAGGAAGGTGTTCTCCTGACTGAGGTCAGCCTTGAAAGGAAGGGTTGTCTCACTCTTATAATACACATTTTTGATGCGAGAACCCATAACCTTGACCAGTTCCTTGACAATAACGTCTTTACACATGTGCATACCTACTGAGTGAGCCTGCATGACAGCAGTATCGCCATAGCAGTCGATGACAAGACCTGGGAGGTTGTCGCCCTCGCCATGCACCAGACGATAGGTGTTGTTGTCAGGATTATCGGCAATACCAATATCCTGACGCATCTTCAGGGCTACGGAGAGACGTTTGTTCCAGAAACCCTCGTCGATAGTCTCATCAGTAAAGGTGAGGATGCGAACGGCGATGGAACCAATCTGGAAATGTCCACGACCAACAAGAGCACCATTGTAAGATATCACATCAACAATGTCGCCCTCACTAATCCCTTCATCCATGCTCTGTATGGCACCAGAGAACACCCATGGATGAAAACGCATGATACTTTCTTCTTTGCCTTTTTTTAGATATATCTGTTTCATTGGTTCGTTGGTTAAAGAGGGGTTCATGACGAAACCCCAACGGTGGCTATTCTGTAATGGTTGGCTCTGGTTCTGGTTCTGGCTCAGGAACTACGATGAGCTGGTAGTCCTGAGTTTCTTTGAGTTGGATGTATTCCTCATAAAGACGGACGCAAGCCCAGGCATCTGTGGCAGCATAGTTCTGCTGTTTCTCAGAGAGCACATCGGCTTCCCAGTTAGAGAGCTGTTCACGCTTTGAGATACGTTCGCCAAAGAAGTTGGCATAGAGTTTGGCAAGACTCATATCCTTGATGCCAAGTTCAGCCATGTGGTCCTGCAAGTCTATAAAGCCACCAGGAGTGAACTCACCTCTCTTGTGGAGCATCATGAGGTCATCATGCCAGGAGAGTCCTATCTTCTTCACCTTGGTTGACTCAAGGAGTTCTATGACTGGTGCACAGAGTCCAATCCTGTTGAGACGGAAGAGGAAACAGGTGTCGTGAGTGCTTACCTGCAACAGAGCCACCTTATTGGTTCGTCCTTTTTTGAAGACAGGACGAGTTTCAGTGTCGAAACCTAAGAGGTCTTGCTGCAACAGATAATCGACAGCCTTCCTTGCTTCATCCTCTGTTATTATGACAATCTTGCGACCAGGAAAGACGATACGAGGCAATGACCCTATCTTTGTCTTGTCATATTTACTATATAGTACCTTCATTCACTATTCGTATTTAATAAGGTACATCGTCATTAGATATATGACCACCAGCAAGTGGGTCATCATCCGCACCAAAAGAGGTGTTGAGCGATGAACTCCTTATATTGCCACCACCAGAATTAGCATAAGGGTCATACTCGTCAGGATTAGCAAAGCGGGTGTATTCGCCTTTGAATGAAAGGGTTACGTCCTTGGTGGCACCCTTACGGTGTTTAGCTATAATAATCTGTGCCATACCCTTCAGTGAGTTGCCCTCAGAGTCCATATCCAAACCATAATATTCAGGACGATGCACAAAGAGTACCATATCGGCATCCTGCTCTATGGCACCAGACTCACGCAGGTCACTCAACTGAGGACGGGCACTGTTGGCAGTTCCTGCACCAGAGCCCTGACGCTTCTCCACATCACGCGAGAGCTGTGAGAGGGCTATGATTGGGATGTTAAGTTCCTTGGCAAGACCCTTCAGAGAACGAGAAATGGTTGACACCTCTTCCTGACGGGAGTTGAACTTCATGCCGTTAGCATTCATCAGCTGGAGGTAGTCAATCATGATGAGTTTGACCTGCTTCTCCTTAACCAGGCGACGAGCCTTGGTTCGTAATTCAAAGACAGACAAACCAGGTGTATCGTCAATATAAAGAGGAGCGCCTTGCATCTTGCCTATGTTGTTGTCGAAACGTGACCACTCATCCTGACTCAACTGACCATTAAGGATTTTGGAACCAGGCACAGAACACACATTAGAGATAAGACGGTTGACAAGCTGCACATTATTCATCTCAAGAGAGAAGAATGCTACAGGTTCCTTATTGTCAATAGCTATATTCTTGGCAAGGGAGAGAGCGAAAGAGGTCTTACCCATGGCAGGACGACCAGCGATGATGATAAGGTCAGAATCTTGCCAGCCAGAGGTTACATCGTCAAGTCCTGGATAGCCAGTTGACAGACCAGTGATACCACCAGAGTTGCTTGCCGCTTTCTCTAATATCACACGAGCCTGCTGAACCACCTCGTCAATCTGAACATAGTCCTGACGCATATTCTTCTGAGACAGCTCGAAGAGTTTGCCCTCAGCCTCCTGCATCAGTTCGTCGATGTCCTGTCCCTCGTCAAATGCCTTTGTCTCTATGCCTGAAGCGTATGAGATAAGTTGGCGAGCTACATACTTCTGAGCCAGGATGTGGGAGTGAAACTCTATGTTGGCTGATGATGCAACAGTGTTAGACAACTCAACGATATAGGCACTGCCTCCAACCTGGTCGAAGGTGCCTTCCTGCTTCAACTCCTGACACACAGTCATGATGTCAACAGGTTGTTCTCTCATGCTGAGAGTGAGTATGGCATTATATATCTTCTGATGACGAGGGTCATAGAAGGTCTCAGGATGCAACAGTTCACTCACAACGGTGAAGGCATCCTTATCTATCATCAGGGCTCCGAGCACCACCTTCTCTATATCGACAGACTGTGGAGGCAGGTGTCCCATAGAGGTATCGACAGGAGCTGAATTATTATTTCTTCTTGAGGATCTTGAAGTAGTATTTGCTGGCATATTGCGTTATTTTGCTATTTTCTTTTAGTTCGATTTCGTTTGTGCTATTAGGGAAGATTCCGTATATTGTGCTTCCTGAACCAGACATTGAAGCATAGACAGCACCACTGTCATATAATGCCTGCTTTACCTCGCCAAGGATAGGGAGCTTGAGGAATATGCTGTCCTCGAAATCATTGTGAAGGGTATCGCGCCACTGGGTTATGGGGGTGTTCTGCACTATGTCCTTACAGTTAAACTTGGGAGCATGAGGATTGATACCTGCATAAGCCTCCTTGGTGCTTACTGCTACATCAGGCTTTATCAGCACAAGGAAATATTCGCCATTGAGCACTGAGTCATTAGAGGCGAAAGGTGTCAACACCTCTCCCTTTCCCTCTGCATAAGCCGTTTGGGAGGTGATGAAGAAAGGACAGTCAGCACCTAACTGGATGGCGAAGTTCTGCATCTCTTCTGTTGACATACCGAGTGAGCACAACTCGTTGATGGCTCGTATCATGTAGGCTCCGTCGCTGCTTCCTCCACCCATTCCAGCCTGCGAGGGAAGATTCTTGGTCAGTGTCACCTTTATGCCTGGCAACTGATAATGCTGGCTTATGAGGTTATATGCCTTTACCACCAGATTCTTCTCAGGTGGACACAGTTCGGCACAACCCGACACTTCGAGCTGGCAACCTAGAGTATCAGACAAGGTGACATCCATCTCATCATGGATGTCAACAGGATAGAACACAGTCTCGAGGTCGTGATAACCATCAGGACGCTTGCTTACTACGTTCAGTCCAAGATTTATTTTTGCACAAGGAAAGTATTTCAAAAGTAAAAAGTAATAAGTAAAAAGTAAAAAAGCTATGGGGATTAGAGGGTTTCAAGTTCTTCCAACCACATTTTGGATGAGGCATCACTTGGCATACGCCAGTCGCCACGAGGTGAGAGCGATACAGAACCCACCTTAGGACCGTCAGGCAAACAAGAGCGCTTGAACTGTTGTGAGAAGAAGCGACGGATGAATGTCTTGAGCCACTTGATGATGGTCTCGTCATCATACTTATACTGTTCGCCATTGGCAAAGGCATGTTTGGCGAGCATCAGTATCTTAGAAGGTTTGAAGCCATGACGGAGTACATAATAAAGGAAGAAATCATGCAGTATGTAAGGACCAACAAGGTCTTCAGTCTTCTGCACTATATCGCCATTCTCATCTGCAGGGATGAGTTCTGGAGAGATTGGTGTATCTATGATGTCGAGCAGGGTGAGTCGGCTTGCTGGGTCAACACCACTATCAGCCACATAGGTCACGATATACCTGATGAGGGTCTTAGGAATAGAGACATTGACACCATACATAGACATGTGGTCGCCATTATATGTAGCCCATCCAAGAGCGAGTTCAGAGAGGTCGCCTGTGCCTATCACCATACCATTGAGCTGGTTGCTGAGGTCCATGAGTATCTGTGTGCGCTCGCGAGCCTGACCATTCTCATAGGTCACATCATGCACATCGATATCGTGGTTGATATCCTTAAAGTGCTGGATGCAAGCCTCCTTGATACTTATCTCGCGAATGGTGATGCCAAGAGACTTCATCAGACTCATAGCATTGGAGTAAGTACGGTCTGTAGTGCCAAAGCCTGGCATGGTGACTCCCACGATACCTGTGCGAGGCATCTTGAGTTTGTCGAATGTCTTGACACAGACAAGCAGAGCAAGGGTGGAATCCAAACCACCACTGATGCCAATGACAACAGTCTTGCAACCAGTATGCACCAGTCGCTTGGCAAGACCAGCTACCTGAATATTGAATATCTCTTCGCATGATGCCTGCATATCCTCTGACTCTGGAATGAATGGTGTTGGGTTAACCTTTCTCAGCAGGGTGAAGTCCTTAGGGTTGATAGACTGGCAATCGATAAAGCGGACAAAAGACTCGTGGTTGAGTTTGTTGTTGACATTCCTCTGGGCATTGACAAAGGTGGTGTTGTTTCTACGGTCAGAGCGCAGTTTCTCGTAATCTATCTGTGAGATAACCAGCTGTGACTCGAAACTGAATCGCTCGCTCTCAGCAAGGCACTTGCCATTCTCATAGATATAGGCATTGCCACCATAGACCACATCCTGAGTGCTCTCACCAAAACCACAACCAGCATACACATAGCCAGCCATAGTTCTGGCACTCTGCTGGGCAAGCAACTGGCGAAGGTAGGTATTCTTGCCAATGAGTTCGTCGCTGGCGCTGAGGTTGAAGATGATATCGGCACCAGCCAGAGTGAGACGTGTTGATGGTGGTTCTGGAGCCCAAACATCCTCACACAGTTCCACACCAAAGAGGGCTCCTGTGCTGGTCTTGAAGATGGTAGGCTGAGGAGAAACCACGATACGGCTTCCAGCAAAGAGTATCTCCGTCTCGTGGAGGTCCTGAGCAGAGGCAAACCACCTCTTCTCATAAAACTCGTTATAGTTAGGCAGGTAGGTCTTAGGAATGATAGCGAGAATAGCTCCCTTCTGTATCACCACAGCACAATTCAGCAACAAACCTGACACCATGACTGGTGCACCCACGATGCTGATGATATCTAACTGGCGAGTGAAGTCGAGCAACATCATTATTGACTGTTCAGCAGCATCGAGCAACAGCTGTTGTCTGAACAAATCCTGACATGAATAGCCTGTTACAGAGAGTTCTGGGAACACAATGATTTCTACGCCCTGACCCTCAGCACGCACTATCATCTGCTCCATCTCTTGTACGTTAAAAGCACAGTCAGCCACCTTTACATTAGAAATAGCAGCTGCAACCTTGATATAGCCGTAATTCATAACTGTTTTTGATTTCTCACTGCAAAGTTAATATATTTTTTTTGATTTCTTTTGTTTTACACAACAAAAATCCCCTTGCAAAAAGAAAATGCTACTTTTGCAAGGAGACTTTATACTTTATACTTTACTCTTATTCCTCATCCTTCTGAGCATTCTCAGCTATGAGTTGCTGCTGAAGCTCGTTAGGAAGAAGTTCGTAAGAAGCAAACTTAGTGTTGAATGATGCTCTACCACCAGTGAGACTTGAGAGAGCGATGCTGTAGTTACTGAGTTCTTTGAGAGGTATCTTAGCCTGCAGCTTCTGGTAGCCATTCTCCATATCCATACCCATGATGAGGGCACGACGACCCTGAAGGTCACTCATCACATCACCAGTCATATCAGCTGGCACATAGACCTCGAGGTCATAGATAGGCTCAAGAATCTTAGGTGCTGCATTGCGGAATGCCTCAGAGAAAGCATTACGAGCTGCAAGCATGAATGAGAGCTCGTTAGAGTCAACTGGGTGCATCTTGCCGTCATAAACGATGACGCGAACATCACGAGCATAAGAACCAGTGAGTGGTCCTCGCTCCATCTTCTCCATCACACCCTTGAGAATAGCTGGCATGAAGCGCATATCGATAGCACCACCAACAACAGTGTTGATGAATACGAGCTTACCACCCCACTCCAGGTCTATCTCTTCGCGAGACTTGATGTTGCACTTAACCTCCTGACCGTTAAGCTTATAGGTCGTTGGGTCAGGCATTCCGTCAGCATAAGGCTCAACGATAAGGTGTACCTCACCAAACTGACCTGCACCACCAGACTGCTTCTTGTGGCGATACTCAGCCTGAGCACTCTTGGTGATAGTCTCACGATAAGGAATGCGAGGCTCAAGATATTCTACCTGAATCTTGTCGATATTCTCAAGACGCCATTTGAGTGTGCGAAGGTGGAACTCACCCTGACCACGAACGATGGTCTGGCGCAATTCCTTTGACTGCTCCACCACCCATGTAGGGTCTTCCTGACGCATACGAGTGAGGGCACTCATCATCTTCTCTGTCTCAGCCTCGTTCTTAGCCTTGATAGCACGAGAATACTTAGGGTTAGGATAAACCACGAAGTCGAAGCGGTTTTCGCAATCCTTACCATTGAGAGTGTTGCCTGTCTTTACATCTTTCAGTTTTACAGTACAACCTATATCGCCTGCTACCATCTCGTCAACAGGAATACGGTTAGCACCAGCAGGGGCATAAATCTGACCTATCCTCTCCTTTGAACCGCGATCGGCATTGGTAAGGTCGTCGCCAGACTTAATCTTGCCACTCATAACCTTGAAATACTGAACCTCGCCAATGTGTGGCTCAACACCAGTCTTGAAGAAATATACTGACTCTGGTCCGTTGGCATCGATGGCAACCTCCTCGCCACGAGTGTTGTGAACCTTAGGCATCTCGTCAACATGAGGAACCACATTGCCCAGGAACTCCATCAGACGGCGAACACCCATATCCTTGCCTGCACAAACGCAGAATACAGGGAAGATGCTGCGAGTAATGAGTCCCTTGCGGATGCCCTCGCGAAGCTCGTCCTCAGTAAGTGTCTCAGTCTCAAAGAACTTCTCCATCAGTCCCTCGTCATTCTCAGCAGCAGCCTCTACGAGAGCCTTATGCAGTTCCATTGCCTTATCCATCTCCTCAGCAGGGATATCCTCAATGGTAGGAGCACCACCATCTGGTCCCCAAGAATATTTCTTCATCAACAGGACATCGATGAGAGAATTGAAGTTCGGTCCTTCATTGAGAGGATACTGTATAGGTGTAACCTTTGAGCCGTAAATCTCCTGCAGGCGCTCGAGTGTGGTGTGGTAGTCACACTTCTCAGCATCGAGCTGGTTTACGAGGAATATTACAGGCTTCTTGAGTTTCTCTGTATAGCGGAAGTGGTTCTGTGTTCCAACCTCAGGACCTACCTGACCATTGATGAGCAACACACAGGTGTCAGTCACCTCAAGGGCTGTCAGAGCTGCACCCACGAAGTCGTCTGAACCTGGACAGTCTATAATATTAAGTTTCTTGTTGTTCCACTCAACATGGAATACGGTTGAGAAAACAGAATAACCATACTCATGTTCTACAGGGAAATAGTCGGAAACGGTATTCTTCTGTGTAATACGTCCACGACGATTGATGATACCAGCCTCATAGAGGAGAGCCTCAGTGAGGGTGGTCTTACCCGAGCCGTCATTGCCAAGGAGTGCAATGTTCTTGATTTCACTGGTCTGATAAACTTTCATAGATTTCTTTGTTATAGGTTAGTTAGTGTTTATGATTTTTAGTCGCTTAGATGCAAAGGTACAAAAAAATGAAGAATGAAGGACGAAGAATGAAGATTTCTTCTCCTTTTTAGCATTTATTAAGATTTTCGCTACACTTAACGGACTTTTCACCATGATTAGTCACAAAAAGAGCGGAACCAACCCACTTAAGGTCAGCTCCGCTCGCTCAATTATTGTTTAACGCTGTGTTATTTTACTGCTTCTGCAGTGTAGCTGTCATACTTCCGGCATTCAGTGTTGCAGTATTTCCATTGATGCTAACCGTACCAATGAACTGTTCACCGCCACTAAGCCTAAGTGTGAGAGTATTGCCAGAATAACTGTAGGCATCGATGTGAGGATCGCCCTCTGTGTACATCTCGCCATTATTGCCAAACACCATAACCCTACCTACTGGAGCACCTTCCATACTGCACTGAGTCATCTTCCAGCGACCCTTAATGCCACCTGTTGGGTAGGTGTATGAAGACTTCTTCGCTACGATTTTGAGGTAATCACTATTTGATGATTTTTTATATTCACCATTGAGCACATTGCCCTCGCTTACGAGTACGAGTTTACCACTTGCACCGTTGGAAATGGTGAATCTCAGACGTGTGTAACCGTCCTTTAATTCTTCATCACATGTGTAGGTGAATGTCTCATTACTGTTGCTGATGGTGCATGTACCATTCTTCTTGAAGGTGATGCTCTGGCCAACCAATGGATAGTCTGGATCATCGTTCATCATTACTTCCCACGTACCTACCATCTTGGTAGAGTTTACATTTACCTCATCATCGTCATCGCCACTGTCATCACCGCCTGAAGATGAACCATTCTTCTCCATAGTGTATGTGTAACTCCTAGATTGACCGCCAGCTGTTACAGTAACAGCAGCATTAGCACTACTTCCACTAATATTTACAGTACCAGATATCGTCACTGTGCCTATCCTAGCAGAAAATGCTTTTGAGTCATTGTCGTAGGTAAAGGTGCCTTCGTCACCATTGCTGGTGAATTTACCATTAGCATAGAAAGTCATCACGGTTCCAACACCAGGTCCGCCCTGACTATTTGCAGGCGTCACCTCTGTAAGAGTCCAAGAACCGAGGATGTTGGAGTTGCTACCACCGCCACCGCTAGGGCCATCATCATCACCACATGCAACGAATGTGAATGCACTCATTACAATAAATGCTAACGCACTGAATAGTTTAATGCTTTGTTTCATCATAATTGTTTGGTTTTAGTTGTTTGATTAATAAAATACAGTTACATTTAGTTATTTGGTGCAAAGTTTTACTTGATTACTTTCTTACCAGCCTGTATCGTCAGGCCCTTGCTATCAGCATTTACCTGCTGACCTGCTGCGTTGTAGCACTTGCCTGCGAGCTTTGCTCCCTCAGCCGTTACTTCGCCTACAGCAGAAGTTTCATTGTATTCTACTCCATTCAGATACACCTTATAATTATAGTTTGATTCTGAGTTGACTGCCTTGTAGTCATTCCACTTCTTGGCAACGTTCTCATTATTACAATAAATTATCAAGTTACCCACGTACCAACCACCAGGGAAAACGTGCTCTCCTATAGTGATATTGCCACCGATATTGCAGGTTAGATCGTAAAATTTTACATTATTAAACGGTTGTGTGTTATTATTGATTTGGTTAAACATAGAGCGAGGAATAGCACAATCACCATCATAGTTAAGGGTTACTTTCTCGATTTCGGTGTATTTTGTGAAGATGCTCTTACAAAGGGCTACGTTGTCTATCTCTATTATGTCCGTATTATCTTCTATCAGCATTTCTTGACCAGCCATCTGCTTTGTCATGGTTTTGAATGTTGACTCCAAACTATTCTTGTCAAATTCTGTAAACTGGGCAGGCTGAGAATTGTCAATACGGGAGAGCTGAAGAGTCATCTTGCCAATGTGCTTATTTCCATCGAGTTCCTCCACTGTCTTACCAATAAGCTTTCCTTTAAAATTGTTGCTAGCATCCGAGAAAGGTACCTCGAGATAGTAAGGCCTTCCTTCCTCTTGCAGGATGGTTATATCGCCAACTACGAAGTCAGCCTTTGCTCCCATAGCTATCGCTACGAGTGCTACTAAAAGTGCTAAATACTTTTTCATAATTTCTTCTGTTTATTATAGGTTTTGTAAAATAAGGTTAGTCCTAAAAGCATTGTGAAATAGACAGAAAAAGAAAACGTGGACTGTTTTACTATCGTCTACGTTCTTGAGGCATCGCCAAACGCCTAACCCACTATATCCGAGTAAAAGCCCACGTGCTAGCACGTGAGCATCCATACTTTTACTCTTGTGGGTTCTTATAAATTTGGCGAATTTCAAGAACAAGATTCAAAGCGGACGCTTCAGTTTCTATATGTCTTTAATTTTTGAGTTATGTCATAGGCTCATGATTTAATGAATTATACTTGCTAAATTAATAGCCAAGATTATGATAATAAATTGCTGCACCTATAAAGGTAAGCAAACCAATTGCGCCAGTAAGCATTAGAAACATTGTCAGTGTCATCATTACCTCCTTGAGATTTGTTTAGATTTCTTTATCAGATAGAAGCCAAAGACTACAAACACTTAGTTTCGTCTTGTTTACGTGTCATATCGTTTTACATCTATTTTCAACACTTGCAAAGTTAAGGATTATTTTCCTTTCCTCCAAATAATTTATCAATTTTTTTTAAGCAACAGAAATTCACTCCGCAGACTTCTTTTGTTTTATTCGCACCACATTATCTATTTTTACTCCGTCGAAGAGTGCTCGCTCACCCTTGATGGAGTTTGCCAAAAAACTAATCTTGAAACGCTTGATGTGCTTTGCAGGGTCGAAATCTTCTGGTTTGTCGAATACCTTGCTGTCAATATCCATCTTCATGGTGCCAAGAAATGGCAACACGACTTTATCGCCTGCCTGCAGGTGTAGCTGTAGCACATCCTCCAGTTCACGAAGCACCTGCACCACATCAGATGCTTTAGCACCACAGTGTTCCTGTATCTCTTTACATACCTGATGCATCGTCACAGTCTGGGGATGAAAAGCCTTAGCTGTGAATTTGCCATAAGACGGGATGTTCTTCCTCGTTCCTTCTACTAATTGTACTAACATAATTCTATCTGCTTTTAATGTTTTAGGTTATAGTTTCATTACTTCTGAGTGTAAACTCTTTGCAAAGATACGAAAAAGCTTTGCATCTACCAAAAATTAACTAGCTAATTTACAAAATTAACTAGCTAATTCGTAAAATTAACTAGTTAATTTGAGGTAAAAGCTAAGCCTCTGAAGATAAAAGCTTAGTATTTGGGGCTAAAAGCTTAGTCTTTATGGCTAAAAGCTTGGTGTCTTAAGATAGTATAGCCATGATTAGTCACAAAAAGAGTGGAGCCAACACTCTGGTCAACTCCACTCACCTTATTTATATTAGTAGCTATTATTTGATTACCTTCTTGCCATCCTGTATCAGCAGACCATTAGAATCTGCATTTACCTGCTGACCTGCTGCGTTGTAGCACTTGCCACTTACTTTGGCTCCCTCAGCGGCAACTTCATTTACGCCAGTACCTTCCTTGACTGTGAAGTTGAACTTGTCATTCTTCAGTCCCTTGGAAAGGTAGATGTTCTGTCCTTCAGTAGTTTCTACAAGATACGCAATCTCCAGCGTGTAGTTCTTGCCGGAGGAAAGTCCTTTAACTACGTCAATGGCAAGATTTTCTGCCCAATACTGCCTACGCTTATCACTGGTGCTCCACAGACTTGCCTCGACTGTATTCCATTGAGCTGCCTGCCCTTCTTCATATACCTTATACTGCATTGACACACTCTTGATAAGAGAACCGTCTTCGCAAGAAATAGTCACATCGATATCATCAATTACTAAAGAGCTTACCTCACCTGGCTGCCAACCGTACCACTTTTCGCGAACGAAGTCTCCTGTGTAAGTAATCTCCTTTTCTTCCTCACCATTAGCACTAATGTTGATTCCTGCAGTATTTTCCTTGTAGAACTTCACCTTCGCTTCAGTTTCTCCTGCAGTCGAGAACTTTATTTTGTAGTTGTCTCCACCATTGTTCCAACTGATGCTGTTGTTAGCTACAATATAGAATTCAAGGTAACGGGGGTCGCTTGACATTGATGGTTCAACAAGTTCTACACCATCTGGAAAACCCAACTGCTCTAAGGTGCTTGCAGAGACATGCCATACGCCACTCTCATACGTCAGGGGTACTTCTGTAAACTCATGGGGTTTCGATGTATCCACCTTTTGAACCCTTACCCAAAAGGACACGTTTGAAACGGAGCCACTGGTCCCAACGATAATGTCCTTGATGACAAACGATGTTGTTGCACCCTCGGTGGTAAGGTCAACTACAGGAAATTCCGTAGCAGGAAGTTCCTGTTCCATTACAGCCCCTCCGTTGATGGATACCTTCGCCTTCAAACTTGTGATGCTCTGTGCCTGTACTCCCATAGCTATCGCTACAAATGCTACTACAAGTGCTAAATACTTTTTCATCATTTCTTCTGTTTATTATAGGTTTGTGTAAAATAAGGTTAGTCCTAAAGCATTGGGAAATAGACAGAAAAAGAAAACGTGGACTGTTTTACTATCGTCTACGTTCTTGAGGCATCGCCAAACGCCTAACCCACTATATCCGAGTAAAAGCCCACGCTTACAAACGTGAGCATCCTAACTTTTACTCTTGTGGGTTCTTATAAATTTGGCGAATTTTCAAGAACAAGATTCAAGCGGACGCTTCATTTTCTATATGTCTTTAATCTTTTTGAGTTATATCATAGGCAATTAGTTTTGATTTTTTGTATATGCAATCATGCAATCTGTTGCAAAGTTAAGAAAAGTTTTTTGTTTCTACAAAAAGAAAATGATATAAATTTCTATTTATCGTATTACAGTTCAGCATCAGAACACTGGAAGGTGGTGCCTTTTGACATATCACCAGTGGTGAGACCCAGTTTGAGCCACTTCATGCGTTGTTTGGAGGTGCCGTGAGTGAAAGACTCTGGCTGTGAATAGCCGCGAGCCTTCTCCTGAAGGTAGTTGTCACCAATCTTCTGGGCACAGTCGATAGCTTCCTCTATGTCACCATCCTCAAGGGAGCCAAACTGGGCATTGTCATGATAAGCCCATACTCCAGCATAGAAATCGGCAAGCAACTCGAGTCTGACACTTATTCTGTTGGCATCTTTCTGTGACATTCGCGACATCTGCTGGTGCGCCTTGTCGAGGATACCAAGCAGGTATTCCACATGGTGGCCCACCTCATGGGCTATCACATAGGCATAGGCAAAATCGCCGTCAGCACCCAGTTCGCGCTTCATAGACGTGAAGAAGGTAAGGTCAATATAGAGACACTGGTCGGCACTGCAATAGAAGGGACCCATAGCCGACTGTCCGTTGCCACAACCTGTCTGCACACTGCCTGTATAGAGCACCATGCGAGGGGGAACATATTCCCTACCCATTTCCTTAAACACCTCTGTCCACACATCTTCAGTGCCAGCGAGCACCTGGCGAGAGAACTTTGCCAGTTCCTCTTCTTCAGGTGTGAACTCACGACCGTTCTGGGTCTGGGTGGTAACATTTGCCATCTGTTCGCTTGTTACCATCTGCAGGGCATCAAGAGGATTGCCTCCCATCACCCAAGTGATAAGTGCCACGATAACAAGTCCACCAATGCCCATTCCTCCTATGCCAGCTGAGGAAAGGCCGCTACGACGACGATCATCTACATTAGTGCTTTCTCTGCGTCCGTTTAGTTTCATAATTTTTATTGTTTAGGGGTTCAATAGTTCAAAGGTTCAAAAAGGTTCCCGTTCCCGTTAACGTTCCCGTTAACTCATGGTATCAACAACGACGAGTCTCCATACGAGAGGAAACGGAAGTCATTATTGAGTGCATAATCATACACCTTGCGCCAGTCTTCACCTATCAGTGCTGCTATGAGCAACAACAGGGTGGACTGGGGTTGGTGGAAATTGGTTATCAGTTTCTCCACCACATGAAACTTATATCCTGGTGCAATGATTATCTTGGTGCTCGTATTCAGGATATTGGTTTCATGGCGAGTCATCCAGTCGAGTATTGCCTTGAGAGCTGTTATGGAATCCACCTCAGCCTCATCGCCCAGATAGGGAGTCCACTGGTTGCTTATGCTCAGTTGGTTTTCATCATCTATCTCAGGATGGCGAAGGAGTGTGCAACCAATATAGTAAAGGCTCTCGAGAGTGCGAACAGAGGTAGTGCCCACAGCTGTCACCTTGCCCCCATGAGCTATGATATTCTCTATGGTCTTACGATGCACTGTGATATACTCGCGATGCATCTCGTGCCCCTCTATCTCTTCACTCTTCACTGGCTTGAACGTGCCTGCACCAACATGGAGCGTAACCTCGTCGCTATCTATATGATGCTGGTGAATGTCCTCAAGAACGGCATCTGTGAAATGCAGACCAGCAGTAGGAGCTGCTACACTTCCCTTGATTCTTGAATAGACAGTCTGATAGGTGGTCTTGTCGCTCTCCTCAGTCTTTCTGTTAAGGTATGGAGGAATAGGCAGTTCGCCTATGGCATCGAGTATCTCTGAGAAAGAGACATCACCAGTCCAAGAGAAATTGAGTATATGACCAATGCCATTCTCCCCTCCCCTTTCCACAGAGAGTTCTATCTCCTCGTCATTCACACTTATAGTGCGCTTGAGCGAACCAGTCTTCCATTTCTTCAGATTGCCCACCAAGCCTACCCAAGAGCATTGGGAATGAGTCTGGAATATCTGTTCGTAATCGCGAGGGGAATATGGCTCGAGCAGGAATGTCTCGATTAGTGCACCAGTCTCTTTATTAAAATGTATGCGAGCCTGAATCACCTTGGTGTTATTATATATCATCAGGGAACCAGGCGAGAGATAGGTGGCTATATTCTTAAACACATCATGAGAGATGCTACCTTTATTATATACGAGCAACTTACTCTCGTCGCGCTTGGCAACGGGGTATTTGGCTATTCGCTCATCAGGCAACTGATAAGTGTAGTCTTTTATCTTTATGTGTCTTGGGTCAAATGACATAGTTCACAATTCATAGTTCATAGTTCACAGTTCATTCTTCATTTAAACAACCACTATGGCATAGATATAAGTAAGCAATAGTATCAGGACTATCACTTCTATGTCAAACTTATCAATGCCTGAAGGAGTGTATTTCTCTGATATAGCATACTTTACGTTGTATAATCGAAGACAGAAACGTCTGTAAATCAAGAAGGCTATGCTACCAGAGATAATGCCCCACACAAATCCTACTGAGACATCAGTAAAGAAATGTTGCCCTAAGTAGAGTCGTGACCAGCAAAGGGACAAAGACCAGCATACCATGAAGAAGGTCAACAGTTTGCTCTTTGTGAGGTAAGCAAAGAACATGGCAAGAGACATAGTGGTTGCAGCATGAGAAGAGAAGAAGCTATAGTCATTGCTGTGGAAGTTTCCTGCTATATCAGCCAAGTATTTGAACTCTGGGTCGTTGCAGGGTCTTATTCGCTCAAAGAGGGGTTTGGTGATTACTGAGGTGAGACCTGTTGCTATCAGCACTCCAAACACAGCACAACCAAAACAAACAGCTATCTGTTGCATGTTGTCATGATTCTTTATAATCAGCACAAACAATGCTATATACAAAGGCAACCAAGTCCAAGCATCAGTTATGACCAACGCGAAATGGTCTAACACTGCACTCTGACTGCCAAACAGCGAATCAATGAAATATCTGTCTATCTGCTCTATCATATTTTCTATTAAACGGGAACGTTAACCCTTTGAACTTTTGAACCCTTAAATTACTTCTACTGAGGCTGATGGCATCCAGCCTTGTCTTCCATCAGAGAGTTCTATCTGATACCATCCTTTTATGTCTGAATCTTTTATGTTTACTGATGTTCCTTCATGAATGACAAAGGCATCAGAGGATTTGTGTGTGGGAGAAGCCTTTACTGTCACCATCTCTGCTGTCACCACACCTTTGTCCTTTGCCAGCAGCATTTTATGCTGATGCCAGGCAAAGAGTATGGAAAACAGGAAGGTAAGGGTAAGCACCACTGAGGAATAAAACGATATTCTTCGAATACCTATCTGCTCCATAAACAGATACAGAAGGAAGCATATCAGCGACAAAGCAAATGCCACAATGGAGATAACAGCCCAGTTATCGATGGAAAGAAGACAGACAAATGCCTTGTACCACTCAACAAAGAATACATCAGAACTTACTGGCAACCTGTCGATGGTCTTGTTGGCTGTAATTTCTATGTTATGCTTAATATCACCATTGGCAGGACTTAGTCTTGCTGCTCTCTGGTAGGCTATCATAGCCTCTGGATAATCGCCCATACGGAAATAGGCATTACCCATATTATAATAGGTCTCAGCACTCTGTCCCTGCTTCAGGGCAGCATTATAGTGGGTTATCGCCTTCTGATAATGTCCAGAGCTAAAGGCAGCATCTGCATTCGCCTTGTCTTGAGCCCCATACCCCCTGACGGGAAGTAAGAAGTAAAAAATAAAAAGTAATATGTAAAGACTCAAGGGTAAAGTCTTTTTTCTATATATCTGGTTCATAGTTTGTCGATATTTGTTATAGCCTCAGAGGCGAGTTGGTAGGTATGCTGCATATTGCCCATAGGGTCGCCAGGAGCATAACGGGCATATTCACACTCGTCTATAGCTGTAATGAATGACTTGATAGTTTCCTCTGGAGTACCTCGCTGGGTGAGTGTCTCAGAGATATTATCACGAGACAGCTGTTCGCTTGGCATAGCGAGTTTGTCGCTGACATATCCCCAGAGAGCTCGCAACACTTCGTCATAGAAATCATCCTTCTTGTTTGCCTTCATAAACTTGTTTGCCTTACGCAAACGCTTGGTTGCCACCTTGTTAGCATTCTTGCTTCGCATAGCGATAACATCACGGAACTCCAGAGCCCGCTTGCGGAATATGATAAACAATACCACGAAGGCTGCAAAGATGGATGCTATAACACCATGATAAACCTTAGAGCCAAAGAAGGTGAGTGAAGGGTGTTGTCTGTTGGTCTCACCAAACATTATGTCGTGAATGTCGTTATCGTTATACTGTGAGTAACTGCCTGAGCCACTGCTGCCATTACCCTTCTCTACCTCTATATTAAACGGTTGGGTGGTAAGGGTCTGGTACTTATTGCTCTGGGTGTCGAAATATATGAACTTGATGCCTGGCAAAACGTAGTTGCCCATATTGCGAGGAACAACCAGAATGTCATATATCATGCTTCCTGTCACACCATCTGTGGTGAGTTTGGTCTTGTCAGTCACCTTGGCATCATACTTCTCAAAGTCCTTAGGCACATTGAGTTCTGGCTGCTTGAGGAGTTTCATATTACCCACTCCGCTGACCACAACCCTTACATTGACTGGGTCGCCAGCCTTTACCTTGTTCTTGTCTATGGACGAAGTGATGGTGAAATGCCCTACTCCACCTGAGAACCCAGCAGGCTTGGCAGGTAGAGGCATAACCTCAATATTCACACTTGGAGCAGTGAAGTCTTTCTTCACCTCTATATAGCCTGAGCCACCATTGAAGAATGCCTCAAAGGGGTCAACATTAGGATTCTGCTGCATCACTATTCCCTTAAACGTCAGACTCGGAATTGTCAGCTTGCCCGTCATCTGGGGGAACATGACATACTCACTCCATGTGACACAGTTATATGGTTTGCCATTCACACGTTCTATGTGGAATGTCTTTTGTTGGGGCAAAGGAATCTCCTGAGTATGGAAACCCTTCAGGTCAGGCATCTTACCCTCCAGGGCTGTCAGTTCTACCTGAGTATATACCTTATATGTAAGAAGTATAGGCTCCTGTTCATACACTTTCTGTTTGTTGGCTGAAACTCTCAGGAACAGGTCCTTACCTGAGATACGAGCTCCTGCTCTATCCACTCTGCGAGCCTGTTGCTGAGGGTAAGAGTTTCCTCCACCACCTTGCTGAGCCTTTCCGCTGACTGTAATCTTCAGGGCTGAAGAAGCCACATTATTGCCTGCTACAGTGCCCCTGGCTGAAGGAATGACGAATGTGCCGTTCTTATTCGCCATCAACACATAGGTATAGGTGACTGACGACTGCTGAGAGGCATGTCCGTTGACGAATGAGAAACTCTGTTGGGTACTGGTGCTTGGTCCCATCAGCACATCGAAGGCATCAGGCACATTACCCATGTGGAAATTCTTCACGTCTGTGGTGTTTACCACATAACGCAACTGAAACTGCTCGCCCACAGCCACATGGGTAGGTCCTTGCACAGTTATCTTCTGTGCAAAGGCTACAAGGGGCATCAGGAGAGCCAATATGATATGTGTAATATATTTTTTCAAAACTTACCAGTTTTTCTGTATGTTACGACGACGGGGCTGACTCATAGCCTTATTCAGGCGTTGCTGGGTAGCCTTCTCCTCTTGGATAGCTGCCTGCAACAACTGTTCAGCATTCTCACGACTCATCTGCTGAGGCTGCTTCTGGTCGTTATTCTGCTTGTTGTCGTCTTTATTCTTATCTTGGTTCTTATCCTTATTGTCTTTGTCCTTATTCTTATCTTTGTTTTTATCGTTTTTATTCTGCTGATTCTGGTTGTTCTGATTTTGGTTCTGATTCTGCTTTTGCTGACGTTGGCACAATACGAGGTTATAGCGAGTCTCGTTGTCGTGAGGTGTGAGCCTCAACGCTTCCTTATACATCTCTATAGCAGGACCATACTGCTGTTGTCTCTGCATTATCACACCCATATTATGATATGACATAGCTTTTCTCTGTTTGCTCGTTTCAGCCTTAGCCGAAGCCTGGAACATCTCCATGGCAAGCGAGTCCTTGTTTTGTGCCAAGAGGGCGCATCCCAGGTTATACATCGCCTGAGAATTATTAGGGTTAGCCGTCAAAGCCTTGCGATACTGCACCTCAGCCTTTGCAGGACTCTCCTGAACATTCTGATGGAAAGTACGGTTGCCCTGTCTTATAAAATGTCTGTCAGCTTTCTGCGCATTTGCAGAGAGGGAACACAACAGAAGCAGAGCCAAAACCGTGACATTGCGCTTCTTATATAGCGAGAACTTCTTAAAGAACGGATTAGCCGTTTCAGAGATTACTACCTCAAGTATCAAGAGAATTATGGCTAAGATACCAAACCACTGATATACCTCCTCAAACTCAGAATATACCACACTCTCCATATCGCCTTTCTGCATCTTGCTGAGTTCGTTATTCAGGCTTTCCTGTGCAGCAGAGGTATTGTCCACATGTATGTATGTTCCCTTGCCAGCAGCAGCTATGTCTTTACACATCTGCTCATTCAGCGAGGTCATCACTGTGTTGCCCGTATTATCAGTAAGGAATCCTCCACCTGCTACTGGTATTGGTGCACCAGTGGGGTTGCCTATGCCCAGAATAAACACTTTATAGCCCTTCTCGCTTGCCTCCTTGGCAGCCTCCATAGCACCACCCTCATGGTCCTCGCCATCAGTGATTACGATTATTGCCTTACCTATATTCTCCTGTTGGGTGAAACTGTTTGCAGCCAGATTGATAGCCTCACCTATATTAGTGCCCTGAGTCTGAATCAGCGATGGCTCTATATTCTGCAAAAACATCTTGGCTGATACATAGTCACTGGTGATTGGCAACTGCACATAGGCATCGCCAGCAAAGACTATCAGTCCTATCTTATCCTTTGTGAAGTGGTCAACCAGGTTCTCTATCAGCATCTTGCTCTTCTGCAGTCGGCTTGGTGCCACATCGGTAGCAAGCATGGAATTAGAGATGTCCAGACATATCAGTGCCTCTATGCCGTTACGTTTCTCATGGCTCACCTTTATTCCCATCTGTGGACGAGCCACCATAATTACTACGAGAGCAATGATTATCTGTATCAACATGAACTTTCCCCATCTGCGCTTAGCCGATGCATCAGGCATCAGGGCATTGATGAGTTGTTTGTCGCCCAGTTTCTTTATATTCCTTCTGCGTCTCCATTCTGCCCATGCCATCATGAGCACCATAACGGGTATTACGGCGAGCAAGTATAAATATGTAGGTGAATAAAAATGCATCTCTTATAACCTCCTTAGCAGTGTTAGTCTCAGCAACATCTCAAGCAGCAGCATGAGCAGGGCTGCGATGGCGAAAGGCTGGTAAGCCTCGTATTTCTTAGAGAACTTCTTGACCAGTATGCGCGATTTCTCCAGTTTGTCTATATCGCTGTATATCTGTCTCAGTTCCTTATTGTTTGTGGCAAGATAGAAGTTTCCGTCGCCAGTGGCTGCTATGCTCTTCAGTGTGGTAGCATCTATCTCGTATGCTGCAACACGTTTTGAACCCACACCAATGGTATATACCCTTATACCCAGACTCTTAGCTATCTGTGCAGCTGTCAGTGGCGAAATGTCACCCATATTATTGGCACCATCCGTCAACAGTATCACCACCTTGCTCTTGGCTTTGGAATCCTTCAGTCGCGAGATGGCATTGGCAAGTCCCATACCTATTGCCGTACCATCGCTTATCAGTCCTGTAGCAGCAAGGTCTGGTCGTACGTTTTTCAGCAGATTGAGCAGTGAGGCATGGTCTGTGGTCAGCGGACATTGTGTGAATGCCTCACCAGCAAATACCGTCAGACCTATATTGTCATTAGGACGGTCTGCAATGAAGGCTGCTGCCACATTCTTTGCTGCCTCTATGCGGTTAGGATTCAGATCCTGTGTCAGCATACTCGTAGAGATGTCTATTGCCAACATTATGTCTATACCCTCCACACTGCGGTTGTCCCATGCGTTTCTGGTTTGCGGACGTGCTAAGGCTGTGACTATCAGCACGAAAGCCGCACAACGAATTATCATTGGCAGGTGTATGAATCGCTGACGCAGACTCATGGGAGCATTCTTATATACGAAGGCATCACTTATGGTCAGCGAAGCCTCCATCTTATGCTTTCCACGATTACGCCACAGCACATACCATAGAATATATGGTACTAACAGCAGCAGTAACAGGAAGTATATGGGTTGTGAAAATTCCATCATGCTCTTATATCATACAGTTGCCAGCAAACATACACTATGATTGCCGTAGCAAGTATAATCATTATTCCTATTGATATCTTCAGCCAGGTGCGTGCCTGCATGGTCTGGCGCTGTTGCTTGGTTATGGTAGGCTCTATGCGCTCCTCCGTAGGCACATTCTCCTGTTTGGTGGTGTTTATGAAGTCGATAGCCGAAACGAGGTTGCGGTCGTTCTCGCTTATCGCTGTAGTGTATTTAGCAAACTTCACCAGGTCAGCCGTCTCAAATAGTGAGGTCAACTCCTGCAGTTTGCTCTGGTCCTCCTCCTGTTTCAGGTGGCTTATTATCTCAGCCGAGGTCATTTCCTTGGCATTGAATCCGAAGCGGTCTTGCATGTAGAGCCTCAGGGCATCAGTCAGTGCAGTGTAGTATGCCTTTACTTCATCCTCTGTATTTGCCCTGTCTGTTCCTCCGTTCTTCAGTGCCTGAATAGTGTTGAGAGCCTTCTGGTGAGGTGGTATTCTCTTTACTATGCGCACCTTAAACTTAAACGGTTTGTTGCTCTTGAGTCTGATATAAGCCAACAGACACAGTATGTATAACACCACTGCAGCGATGCCTAACCACAACAGCTCTATCCACTCCGACCACATGAAGGGGTTGTCCTGAACATCCTTAGGACCGAAGAACTGGTTAGGATGCAGAGTGTCCACCTCTACGGTGAGCACCTTCAGCGCCAGGTTGTTGGTTTGCAGGGTCTTGTTGTCTATCTTTACATTCTGCTTAGGAATGTAGTACAGGGTATCCTCAAACGATGTCAGCACCAGGTGTTGTGACACCTTGATAAAACCATCGTTGGCATCCACTGTGTCTATTATCGGAGCATCGACCACTTCCACTCCAGGAGTTATCTGTTGCTGAGGTTTCCATTGTGGGAACACCACCCTCTGTCCTGGCTTCACTGTAGCAGATATATGGTAGCCTGTCTGCTCACCAACAAGTATCTGAACAGAGTCAATCTTCACATCTACCAACCCCTGCGCCTTTACTGCAACAGGAATTGATAACACCATGAGCAACAATATGTTAAGAATATACTTCACTCTGCTTTTGTTAACTATAAACTGTAAACTATGAACTATGAACTATGAACTGCATCATGCTCTCATCGCGAACAGCTGCTGAAGTGCCGTTACATAATTGCCGTTAGTAGCCACACTCACATAATCTACTGAATTACGCTGAAACACCTGTCTTACCCTCTCCGAATGCTCTCTCCAGTATTTGTTATGGCCCATTCTCAGGGGTTTGTATGAAGTGTCTATATACTGCTCGTAGCCTGTCTCTGCATCATGCACTCGCAGTATGCCCACATCAGGCATATTTTCCATCAGCTGGTCGTAGATTCTTATGCCAACCACATCATGACGCGAGTGACATATCTGAAGGGGTTTCTCGAAGTCCTTACGGTCGTAGAAGTCGCTCATCAGGAAGGCTGTGCAACGTCTCTTCTGCGTCTTGCCCAGAAACTCCAGTGCCACACCGATGTCAGTCTTCTTTGATTCAGGCTCAAAGGACAGCATCTCATGTATTATATACAGTATGTGTTTTCTGCCCTTTTGGGGTGGTATGTATTTCTCTATACGGTCTGAGAAGAATATCACACCTATCTTATCATTATTCTGTATGGCTGAGAAAGCCAGTGTTGAGGCTATCTCAGCAGCCATCTCGGCTTTGGTCTCCACCCTGGTGCCAAAATTCAGCGAGCCAGAGACATCCACCAGCAGCATGACGGTGAGCTCGCGCTCCTCCTCAAACACCTTGACATAAGGACGATGAAAACGGGCAGTGACGTTCCAGTCAATATCTCTCACGTCATCGCCATACTGGTAGTCGCGCACTTCTGCGAATGCCATTCCCCTACCCTTGAATGCTGAGTGATACTGACCAGCAAAGAGATTGTTTGACAGTCCCTTTGCCTTGATTTCAATCTTCCTGACCTTGGAAAGTAACTCCGTTCCGTTCACGGTACCTCAACCTTATTGATAATCTGACTTACTATGTCTTCTGTTGTGATATTATTAGCCTCAGCCTCGTATGACAGGCCGATACGATGACGCAAAACGTCATGAGCCACTGCTCTCACATCCTCTGGAACCACATAGCCTCTGCGCTTAATGAAAGCGTAAGCACGTGAAGCCTTGGCAAGGTTGATGCTGGCACGAGGTGAAGCACCAAAGGTGATCATCGGACTGAGTTCGTCCAGACCGTACTGCTTAGGGTATCTGGTAGCAAACACCATATCGGCTATGTACTGCTCTATCTTCTCGTCTATATACACCTGCTTCACCACCTCACGAGCCTTCAGTATCTCGTCGGCACTTGACACTGGGAGAATCTCAGGCATACTGCCAGCAAGGTTCTCACGCATAATCTTCTTCTCCTCCTCTATGGTAGGATAGCCTATGATAACCTTCAGCATGAAACGGTCCATCTGAGCCTCAGGCAGTGGGTATGTACCCTCCTGCTCTATTGGGTTCTGCGTTGCCATCACAAGGAAAGGCTTAGGCAAAGCCATAGTGTTGTCGCCAATGGTCACCTGATGCTCCTGCATGGCCTCCAGCAATGCACTCTGCACCTTGGCTGGGGCACGGTTTATTTCGTCGGCAAGCACGAAGTTTGCAAACACAGGACCCTTCTTAATCTGGAAGCCCTCCTCCTTCTGCGAGTAAACCATCGTACCCACCACATCAGCAGGCAGCAGGTCAGGAGTAAACTGTATTCTGCTAAACTTACTGTCTATCAGCTTTGCCAACGTGTTTATGGTCAATGTCTTGGCAAGACCAGGCACACCCTCCAGCAGTATGTGGCCATCGCTCAGCAGTCCTATGAGCAGTGACTCTATCAGGTGCTTCTGTCCCACTATCACCCTGTTGAGGCCCGTAGTGAGGTTAGTAACAAAGTTACTCTGCTGTTCTATCAGAACGTTTAGTTCTCTTATATCAACTGTTTCAGCCATAATCGTGAACTTTCTTTATTGTTAGTTAATCCTAATTCCTAATTATTTAATGCAAAGATAATCAAAAATCCTGACATGAGCGCCAAATTAACAATCATTTAATTATTTTCCACTATTATAATTACAACAAACCACCGTCGCGAAACGCGACAGTGGCTATATTCTTGTGCTGGAGATATTATGCTCCCTCGAAAAGTTCCTCTGATAAATAGCTATACACATAGCCTGAGGACTGAAAAAACAAACCTGTTTTCGGATTGCTGAGTTTTTCAAAAACACGTGAGTTATAAACAGCATCAAAGGCTTTCTGCATATTGTAACCTCTCTCATCAATCAAGCGGGAAATGAGATCTTTCACAATATTCTCTTTCATATTTTGATATTCTGTCTCTGATACGTTCATAGTCACTTAACACTTATTGTTTAACGAGGATATCCACAGCCTTCTGTGTGCAGAAAGCATATTGATATGTTATACCCTTTATATACTTAATGCGATTGAGAAATTCATCAAATGTTATATACCCTTGGCGAAGATACAATTTCATAGTGTCCCTCCCTTCATTTGACAATACTCATGCAGTGTCTTAATATTCTCTTCCACTGAGAGTGTATGCATAATGCCATAATGTTTATCACACAAATCCATGGCACCATAGCGACTGAGATAGCGAAATGCCTCAGCCTCCGTCACTCTAAACTGAGCAGCGAACACCGCAACAAGCAGCACTATATACTCTATCTTATCACTCATCGCTTTAGCCATAATCAAATAATTTCGTTTCTGCTGGCAAATTTACAAACTTTTTTCCTTTCCTCCAAATTTTAAGGGGAAATATAGATTTTAGCTGAAGGAACGTTTCGTTCCTTCAGGTTCATTCATGAGTCCACATTTCGCGGAATTATTATTGAGTGGAACACTCACCTGTTCCTGTGTTCTATTTCTCTCTGTTCTACATCAAACCACAACCCTTTCACAAGTCACTTTTATGTATAAATGGTTGTCTTATATCTCTGTTCTACATCAAACCACAACTCCTGTTCTTTCCAGAACTTGGTGACCAGCGTTGTCTTATATCTCTGTTCTACATCAAACCACAACCCCTGCAGCACAGCTGCCATTACCAGCACGTTGTCTTATATCTCTGTTCTACATCAAATCACAACTCATGATGGGCATGGAGATACATATCAATGTTGTCTTATATCTCTGTTCTACATCAAACCACAACTTGAAGCCTTGCACGCTGCGGTACTTATAGTTGTCTTATATCTCTGTTCTACATCAAACCACAACTGGCTGTGCTGGTGCTGTTGCCTCCGTTGCGTTGTCTTATATCTCTGTTCTACATCAAACCACAACCCCTGGTCTATGATAGGCTTGAGCTTCTCAGTTGTCTTATATCTCTGTTCTACATCAAACCACAACATATAGCGATTATTTTACTCATATACAGACTGTTACACTCTATCATGCTTATATGAAGTGGTCCAAAAACACTTTTTTACATGGGCAAAAGTACTAAAAAAGTTACCTTCTCGTCTGGCGAATCCTTATATGCAATGACGATTTGCTGATTCTTCAGTGAGAGGTTCATCGGATTTGAGAATACCAGAGTTCGTTTTAACATGAGAATCTACTTTAATCTCTTTATTTCTCCAAGTGCATCTATTTTGAAATCAACACCCTCTACTAAAGCGTGAAAGTTGGAAAGAGAAAGCATTATCTCTGACCTATATTGTTCGCCAACCTTATATGCGCCTGATTTCCTTTCCTTTTTCAAACTTGTAGCATCTCTTGCATCCTGACTATATCGTAGTACAATCCTGCCATCACTGCACATAACTGCTACATAGTAAAAACGTCTAGCAATATCCTCTAAATCATTAAGATTTATCTCTTCGTCGTCAGATTGTAAAAGGATTATCTGAGTTCCTGTTCTTACAGAACATCTATATTTTAAACCATTTTTAGTTTCTGGAGCAATAGGATAATTTTTTGTCAAACCTGAACTATCCTTGAAATAGTTAGCTGCATCAATCATATTTACTATCTCATATGTGCGTTTCATCTTCCCCTTTACCTCGTCTTCATATATTGCCATACAATAATTGCCGTCAAGAGTCACATGATATTGACGTTTGTATTCTCTCAGCGACATATCTCTGTGAGAACGTATATGTAGTGGATTAGTGACAGAAGGGGTAAAACATCGCACTTTTTTAATCTTTATGCCTTTGGCTTCGTTCATAAAAATATCCTCTTCCATTGCCTTTTTAAAGCCTTTCTCTGCAATAGCTTGCTTTACCTTTTCTTTTACAGTTTCATCGACAATGTTTTCCACATCATTCTCTTTGATGCTACGTAGTTCTTTGCGCACCACATAACGTATCTCACCATCACGTTCTATTGCACCATAGTAAGTATCGTTATGTAGCGACCCTCGTGCAGAATCACCCTGCGCGAGTTTCTTGCCATTAGCTGTGCGTACATATTTGCGTGCTCGCTTTGGCATATTGTCTGGGGTGCTATGGACAACAAGCATTTCTTGCTGGATAGACTTTATATCCTCCGTAAAAGTTGGCCAAGGCTTGGGGAACGTAGGCTTGTTGGCGTTATTTCTCTCATATTCTTCTAACTGCTGATAGTACTTTGCAGTAGCATTGTACTCGCCTGGGTCTATGCAGGCTATAGTGATGGCATCGATGCAGTGATGCACGTGGTTGTCACGTGACTTCTTCTCGTATTCATCCTGTATGCCCCACATCTTTCTATACTCGGCAGTAGTCGCACCTTTCACCACTCGGACGTTGCTCTTGCTCCTGTCGTCAGTTTTGTGGAAGAGGGATTTCAGGTAAAGCCCTGCATATTTGCCTACAAGTCCGATACCTGCTCCCTGCCTGCGAGCAAAACCTTCTGGCACTTCCTCCATTTGGAAACGCTTGTATTTGCCTACCCAATAATCGAGTTCCAGTTTCAGCAGATGACGTTTTTGTATAAGACGGTCTTTTACTGCCTTATCCATACCTGAATGAGTCTTTACGTGGTCAACGTCCTTACGGAGTTTTTCTATCTTCTCACGCCATTCATCAAGCCTGGTCATTATCTCATCGTGATTGAATAACTGAGTAGGTAGTTTCGCCTTCTTAACATCACGATTGAACTTGCTGGAGCAGAGTGTCATATTCTCAAGCGTACTGTCACCACCTACACTGCGTGGTATGGTATGCTCAATATCATAACTTGGGTTAGCACCAACGAACTCAGCAATACCAATCTGATTGCCCGTGTAGAGGCATATACGCCCTTGCTCTTCCCATAGTTGGAACTTAAGGATGTCATCTTCCGTAGGTTCTATTTCACGACCTGTTTCCTCTTTGTAAAGAGTACGTATATCCTCTGCATATTTTTTGCGCTTCGTCTCTCTGTCTTTATTCCACTGAGCAATAGCCTTGCGCCTGTTGGCATCATTAAGTTCACGGGCATACTCTATGTGTACCTCTGTGTCGCTGTTAATGGTGCCATCCTTGAGCAGAGCATTGATAACCTTACGCAGCTGGTGTAACGAGCGCATAGCCATTGGATTGCGCACTGCATTGGTGCGTGGCGAGCCTAATTGATATACGCCTTGCTCGTTTTTCTTAGCATCAGGATAGGTGTCTATCATTGATGGGTGATAGAGCACTTCCGTAGCACCAGGTTTCAGTTCGCACATATCTTTAAGAACATCCTTGATACAGAAGTCCAAAGTGCCTTGCATTGAAATATCCTTTGGATTGAAATTATATATAAGAGACAGAAGCTCCTTCGTGATTTCCTCACTACGATTCTCCCAAACATCCCTTCCTACTATATCAGGCACTTTTGCCATCAATACGGCATGAGAATAGATTAGACCTCGTTCTAGCCAAGGCAGAATCTTATTGACTGCTGCAAGACTGAGTGATGCAAAACTATGTGTCAATCGTATCTTAGAGAACTTCTCCGCTTCATCATCATCCAGTTGCAGTTTCTCCCTACCCCATTGCTTTACATTTTCCTTGTCCTTAAAACTATAAAGTACATTCCAAACATCATTGACCATCTGTTCTGGCGTCTTACCTTCTGAGAGTGTGTAACGCTCAGCTATAGCGCTCATATAGTCATCACCAAAGACAGACATCAGGCTGGCTATTGTAGGACAGCCTGTGACGCTCTGCGACATTCTATAGTTGAACTTATATCCCTTGTCGCCAGCATCTCTAATATGTTGGTATTTTCCCTTGCCCGCAATGGCTTTTGCTATATCCTCAAAGTCAAACTGAGGTTTGCTCTTTCTAAAGAACATCGGCTTCGCCTTTTCATATTCCTCAGCAGAGAGGGGGCGAAGTTCCACATCCTGAGGACCTTTGACTTTGATGTTATTGACAAAGGACAACATTCTAAACATTTCGTATGCAGGATGAGAGTCTGACACGCGAGGCTTCTTTGACTCAAAAGTACACTTGCCCACACCCTGCCGTTGACTCTTCAATGGACGTTGGAAGTACAATGCTCTCTCTAACTTTGAGATTTGCTCTTCAGTCAATTCTTGGCATTCACATATAGCATAGAACTCCTTCTTGTAATGCTCCTCGCGGTCAGTGTAACGAGTTCTTATGCGCTCAGTATTTCCTTTCTCCTTATATATTCTATAGAAGTAATCACCAAGATACTCACAACCTGCTTCCTGCATACTCTGAGACAAAGACGAAATAGCCTCCTTCACCTTGCCTGTTTCATCGTCATTGCCCTGTTCCAGACGATTACTGAGGAAACCTCTGCGCTGAGCCAAATGATACATAGCCCTGCCAAGCATATACCTATTAGCCTGATTGCTCATATCTAATTTCTCATGTAGACAGAGATGCCTATAATAATATGGATTATCCTCTGTATTATCATTCGTACGTTGCCATGCTATGAAAGTCTCACTCATGGGGTACTGCTTCTTCACATGCCACAAGTGAAGAGCCTCTGGAGAAAGATAAGGACACCAGTCAAACTCAACGAGAGTTTTTAGCACTTCTATCTTCCTAAGCCTTCTGCGAAAATATTGTTTTCTCAATGCACGATGGGAAGTTCTCTCTGCAGCCTTTGAGGATTCGATCCCCTTCTCAACCTTCACGCCTTCTTGAAATATAAGACTACCCTTACGCACCAAGGAATAAGTTTTGTCATCAACTTTATCTACAACAGCCCATCCAAGACTGTTAGTACCTGTATCTACACCCAGGATTCTTTTCATAATTATTATAGGTTATAGTTATTCAAGTGTCAAAATTACACAAAAATAATGATGAATACAAATTATTTGCATAAAATTTTGCGGTATTGATATTTTTGACTAACTTTGCACCATAAGATATTCTACATCTTATCACAATAAGGCTATATGCCGAAGGATTTTATCCTATATGCCCTCTTCGGAGGGCATTTTTGTGCATTTATTTCCTCACATTTTCGAAACAACAAAAAAAGTGGAGAAAAAAATGTTGCGCAACTTTCGCAACTTTCGCAACCTTTTCAGTTTTAGGGGTGTCATTAATAGTGACATCCCTATGGAGTCACGTTTCGTTACTCCCCTGCAAGGGGTGTCGCGTTTTGCGACCCCCTAAGGAAAAAGTAAAGACAAAAGGGAGGTGTGGCTGGTATGGGGGGGTTAAGAGAGTGCGGATTGGATTTCTACATCTATCACAAAGAAATCGCCTGTAGAGTCTTTCAATAAATTCTTGGGGAGGACATCGGAAACGTCAAGCATTCTCCTTCTCCATCTCCTGAGCTATGCGTAAATTTTCATACATTCGTTTCACTATTTCTTGGACTTCCTCAGATGATAAAGGCTTTGTGTACCAAGTCTTCATTTTCTTCAGACAACGCTCCGTCTTTTCCTTGTGAAATTGATTGAAGTATGTCATAACGCTTATTCACTCTGATTTCGTATCACGTTTCTCTTGTTATAGTGCAAAGTTAAGAAAAACTTTCGAAACAACAAAAAAAGTGGAGAAAAAATGTTGCGCAACATTCGCAACATTTTCAGTTTGCTATAAAGAGTTTTTAGGGGTGTCATTAATAGTGACACACCTAAAAGGGTGTCACGTTTCGTTACCCCATCACAAAGGGTATCGCATTTCACGACCCCCTTTACTTCAGCAGTCGCCTGTCATCATTGTTTTCCAATACCTGCATCTGCTGAATGGCAATACGGTTGAGTTTAATGAGTCTCTCTCCCTGTGGCATTCCGTCATTGATGAGCACGGCATTGATATTCTCCATATTTGAGAGGCAGATAAGTTCGTTGATGGTGGCATAATCACGGATGTTGCCTTTCAATTCAGGATTGGTATCACGCCACTGCTTGGCTGTCATACCAAACAATTGTGGCGAATTCGCCATAATTAAAATGGCACTACAAAATTACTTTCCAGTAGCCTGTTTTGTTGCTACCAACACGAGCAATAATACCAGCCTGTTTCAGTGCATTGAAATACGTCTTGACCTGTCGCTCAGAAAGAGAAACCTGCTCACCGATATTCTTAGCAGTAAGACTAGGATGTGTTTTTAAAACTTCTAATACGCTAAAGGCTTTTTCAGACAGTTCGGGGAATTTATCGTGCAGTTTATCGTGCAGTTTATCGTGCAGTTCTTCTACTTCTTCTTCATTATCCTCATAGTTCTCCATTGCATCCAGCAAGCACTTCAACATGAACTCCACAAACGCAGTACTATTTCCTGCTGCATCACTATGAGCTATGACATTGTAGTAGTCTTGCTGATGTTCCTTGACAATGGTCTCTACAGGTAGCCACGCAAAGATACCCTTCCAACGAGAAAGCAGCATCGTCTGCCAGAAACGTCCCATGCGTCCATTACCGTCAATGAAGGGGTGGATAAACTCAAATTCATAATGGAATACGCATGAATAAATCAATGGATGGTCTTTCGTCGTTCTCACCCAATGGAAAAGGTCACCCATCAGTTGTGGCACTCTGTCTGCAGGAGGTGCCATGTGAATACAATTACCATTACCATCAAACACGCCTACACCCTCCTGACGATAGTAACCAGCACGTTTCACCAGGTCTTTCATCATCAGTCCATGAGCCTTCTGTAAATCCTTTTCCTTGAAGGCATCAAGTTCGGGCATCAAGCGATAGGCCTCAATAGCATTCTTCACTTCTTGTATCTCGTCAGGAGCTCCCATAACTCGCTTGCCTTCTATAATGTCTGTCACCTGTTTCAGCGACAGGCTATTATGCTCTATGGCAAGTGATGAATGGATGGTCTTAATCTGGCTTTTCTTACGCAACTGGGGAGATGGCACATTATCGCCCAGCCTCATATTAATGATACCTACCTGCTCTGATATCTCGGAAATCAGATGCTGCATCTCTGACGTTATATCGAATGGAGGTTTGTACATACCTATAGTGTTTCTTAACCATTTATACCTTAGTTACCAGGTCTTTTCTACTTCACTACAAAATTACAAAAAATCCTTGGAATATGCAAAGAAAAAACATAGTTTTTTTTGAGGGGTATCGGCAGTAACTACCCCCCAAGGGGTGTCGCGTTTCGTTACTCCCATGCAAGGGGTGTCGCGTTTCGCGACGGTGCCTTAATGAAAAGACCACGGATAACACCTGCCCCCTGACGGGGAAGTAAAAAGTAATAAGTAATAAGTAAAAGCTCACGGATGGACACGGAAGGAGGCTGACGCCTACGAAAACGAAACGCCCTGAAGGCTACGAAGACGAAGACAAAGGATAGAATAAGGACAAAAGAGAATAGATTATAAAGACAACAAGGACAACAAAAAACAACATCGGCTACATCAAAAGGTAACTTTGGTAAACAAAGTAAACCAAATCAGGAATTGTGTCAACCGTTTCAGTAAAGTGACACCCCTGTCAGTAAAACGAAGGTCAACAAAGTCAACAAAGTCAACCATGATATTTTTCTGGAAAGGTTGACAAAGTTGACAAGGTTGACTTGGTGTTTTTGGTTAACAAGGTTAACAAGGTTA
>DEJW01000016.1:0-5420 GCA_002353585.1 Prevotellaceae bacterium UBA2738
GACCAGGTAATCATCGACTGGCTGGCTAACGGCTTCAAGGCCGACGAGGGCATCGACCTCACCAAAGATCCAATGGCTATGCAACGTCTGAAGGAGGCTGCTGAGAAGGCTAAGATTGAGTTGTCAAGCTCTACAAGCACAGAAATCAACCTACCTTACATCTCAGCAGAGGGTGGTGTGCCAAAGCACCTCGTAAAGACCCTTACCCGTGCACAGTTTGAGCAGTTAGCTCACGACCTCATCCAGGCTTGTCTCGTACCTTGTCAGAACGCTATGCGCGACGCAGGTCTCTCTAACAACGAGATCGACGAGGTAATCCTCGTAGGTGGTTCAAGCCGTATCCCTGCCGTTCAGACACTCGTAAAGAACTACTTCGGCAAGGAGCCTTCTAAGGGCGTTAACCCTGATGAGGTGGTTGCAGTGGGTGCTTCTATCCAGGGTGCTATCCTTAACAAGGAGTCAGGTGTTGGCGACATCGTACTGCTCGACGTTACTCCTCTTACCCTCGGTATCGAGACTATGGGTGGCGTAATGACAAAGCTTATCGACGCTAACTCAACCATCCCTTGCAAGAAGTCTGAGACATTCTCTACAGCCGTAGATAACCAGACAGCAGTTACCATCCACGTACTGCAGGGTGAGCGTCCAATGGCTGCACAGAACAAGTCTATCGGTCAGTTCAACCTCGAGGGCATCGCACCAGCACGTCGTGGTGTTCCACAGATTGAGGTGACATTCGACATCGATGCCAACGGTATCCTCAACGTTTCAGCTAAGGATAAGGCAACAGGCAAGGAGCAGCAAATCCGCATCGAGGCTTCATCTGGTCTTTCTGAGGATGAAATCAACCGCATGAAGGCTGAGGCTGAGGCTAATGCCGAGAGCGATAAGAAGGAGCGCGAAAAAATTGACAAGCTCAATCAGGCTGACTCAATGATATTCTCTACCGAGAACTTCATGAAGGACAACGCCGACAAGGTTCCTGCTGAGGATAAACCTGCCATCGAGGCTGCCCTCCAGAAGCTGAAGGATGCTCACAAGGCACAGGACATCGCTGCTATCGACGCTGCTACCAACGAGCTCAACACCGTAATGCAGGCTGCAAGTCAGAAGATGTATGCAGCAGGTGCACAGCCAGGCGCAGGTGCTCAGGCAGGTCCTGACATGGGTGGCGCAGGCTTCAACGCGGGAGCAGGTGCTCAGGCAGGCCAGAACAACGGCTCTTCTTCTGCACAGCAGGGCGCTGAGGACGCAGACTTCGAGGAGGTGAAGTAAGTGATATGTAATAGATTATAAATAATAAATTATAAATGAACCCCGTGTAACTCAATCGGTTACGCGGGGTTTGTTCTGCATCATGGCAGTTTACCCGTTAAGGGCTCAATAGAATGAAGCATAAGGGAATTATATGTGGCATATTGGCAGCAATATGCTATGGCACAAACCCGCTAGGGGCTTTGCCGCTTTATGAGGAGGGAGTGAACACTTCGTCTGTGCTATTCTTACGTTTCTCCATCGCCACACTGATACTTGGTGTGGTGATGATAGCTAACAGGAAGAGCTTTACCGTGACGCGAGGCGAACTGACAACGATGGCGAGTCTGGGTGCCTTGATGGCGGTTTCCAGCCTCACCTATTATCAGAGTTTCCGCTATATGGATGCAGGCATCGCCTCCACCATACTGTTCGTCTATCCTGTGATGGTAGCTGTCATAATGGCAACATTCTTTCGTGAGAAGGTTACAGCCACCACCATCACATCTATTGTCCTTGCCCTGACTGGCATAGGACTGCTATACCGAGGCGATGCAGGCATCTCGCTGAGCATGACGGGCGTGATGCTGGTGATGGTGTCGTCGCTCACCTATGCTGTGTACATCGTTATCGTCAACCAGTCAGAGATACGCATGTCGATAGTGAAACTCACTTTCTATGTGTTGCTGATATGCGCCATGTGCCTATTTGCCTATTCCTTTACCTCTTCCGACCTGCACCTGATGCTGCCCCCATCGCCACGGGCATGGTTCTTTGCCTGCTGGTTAGGGTTGGTGCCAACGGTACTGTCGCTGTTGTTCATGACCATCGCCGTGCATGAGGTGGGAGCCACACCCACCGCTATCTTGGGAGCCCTGGAACCGCTGACAGCAGTGGCAATCGGCGTCATGATGTTTGGAGAGGCTTTCACCTTCCGACTTTGCGTAGGCATCGTGCTTATCCTCGCCGCCGTACTGCTGATCGTAGCGGGCAAGCATTTCCTTCTGCGCACCATCACCCACACCATCACATCGCTCGTAAGGAAAACCTGGCGTTGGAAATCGTAAACAAATGGAAACAAGATTATTTCATGCCGTCTTTCAGCGGTAGCCCCCCTCACGGGGTGGGTATGATGTCTATATAGAAACTGAAAGGGCGGAACCCGTCGTTGCAGCTAATCATGGCACTCATGGGGTTCTTCATCCAGCCGCCATAGAAATTGCCTTTGCCCTGGGCAAGTGACTCCACGAACTCACGCATGGAACTCCATGCTGATGGACACATGCCCTCAGGACATTTGCCGTCAACGGATATCCACTGCTGCCCCACCATCACATCGCAAGCATGCTCTATGGGGTTCTCATATCTCTCTATCAGGTCATGATAGACGGTCTGGCGCACAGCCGTGATTCGCACCTTATTCATATATTCTCCTGCAAAAGTAAGTTTTTTCCCGTTCTGTCATGACAGGGATTTTAATCCGATAATTGACGCTATAAGGGTAGTAAGGAAGAACAGCCTCCAGAAGGTTGCAGGTTCACTGAATATGAATATTCCAACAAGCACTGCGCCAGCGGCACCTATGCCTGTCCATACGGGATAGGCAGTACCTATAGGAATCGTCTGTGTAGCTTTGGCAAGGAATACAGCACTTAGTACATACAGCAGGGCGAATGCTGCAATCCAGCTCCACCATTCAGTGCCCGCGACTCCCTTAGCCCGTCCAAGACAATATGTGAAACCCACTTCACACAATCCTGCAACTATCAATACCATCCAATTCATCTTTTTGCTTATGCCTCAATCTTATTATTAAACATCTCTGCAAAGGTAAGTATTTTTCTTGAAATATCAAGGAACTTTCCTAATTATGCCCTTTCTCTTTTCAGGATTAGCATTGTATTTTACATCATCAATTGTCTTCAAATTTTCTTGTCCTATTTGAACATAATAACAAAAAAGTGGAAAATCATCAGATATTACATATCCATGATCATCTTTCTTTATTTTCTCTCTTAACTCGTTGTATTTATCCGATGTTTCAAGACCTTGCCTTATTGTTGACATAATGGTATAATTTTCATCATACCTTTCAAGTTCGATAATATATGGAATTGAATTTTTACCTTCAAGAACTGATTGATTCATTAGTTCATTTGCACATCGTAAAGGTCCTGGAATAAGTTCAGGGGTTCCACCTTTGTTTTTTTTAATCAGACTCCGAATCAAAATTCCACCATAATTTTTTTCATTAGAATCAAAGCATATGTCTATACCACTATAGTGCCAAAATAGTGATCCTGCCTTGCGGCAACGCTTATAAGTACAAGAATAAAAAGACGATTCCACTTCCTTTTCCTCTTTTTTACCTTTATCAATTACCTTAATAACTCTTTCCTTCGCTTTTTCATTTTTATAGTAAAATTCTATTTCAGTTAAGTAGTACTTAGTACCATCAGGTTCTGGACCAAATACTATAGCAACATTACCAAGCAAATACTTCGCAACCTTATCAAAGAACTTCTGAAACTCAGATATTTCAATAAAATCATTCGGATTCATTTTGGTAGTAGCGAGGAACTTTTCAAAGTTGTTTTTTACATCCTTCATAGTTTGTTAATATTCAAAAGAGATTAAAGAAAAACAAAACGGCAGCATATTTGGTGTTTATCCCACTAACCGTACCTATTCTCATATTGTTATTGTTGCGTATGACACCATCATAGCTGATTGTACCAAGACGCATATTGTTATTATCACGTACTACGCCATCAGAACTGATTGTACCCAATCGCATGTTATTCTTGTCTCTGATAGTGCCGTCCTTCTCGATAGAGCCAAGTTTCATGTTGTTACTGTCCCTAATGGTTCCGTCTTCGGAGACCTTTCCAATACGTATATTATTGGCATTACGAACTGTGCCGTCTGACTCAACCTTGCCAAGCAGCATATTATTGTTGTCGCGGAAAGACTGAGCATATCCAGAACTTGCCACAAACAGAAACATCAATAATGCGATAATCAATCTATACACCATGTTGCAAAATTACAAATTATTTCTGATAATACAATATTAGAATGGTAAAATAGGGACATGTTACACTAGTTCGAAAGGTAATAGCGTTTTTTTATGTTCCAAGTAATACAATGGAGTGCTCCACCATTTTTAGCTATATCTCTCATTCGGAAACCTCGTACTTCACATTCTGGATTAGCCTCGCGGATATACCTTAAGGCTTGTTTGTCTTCGGGTATTCCAAAAGTTGGTACAATAATCTTACTTCCCACTTGAAGATAGTTGATATAAGCCCAATTGAAATCGCTATTTGGATTTGGTACGTCAAAAAGCATTTCTGTCACCTCGAATCCTACAGCCTCCAAGCGGTATCTGATTTCATCTGCTTCTTCAGGAAAAAAATCTCGATGATTGGACATTAAGACTCTATTATCGCCAGCCCAATGTATAAGGCCGTCTGCATGTCCATAAACATCAGCATTAGGCTTCTGTGGATTATCACAATGCCAAGGCAGGAAAATAACCCTAGAATCAAGAACATGACTTATGTAATCACAAAAATCCGGGTCATATTTCTCCTTCCCGTTTTCTTGGAACACTTTATCCGTGAGCACCAAATACTCTGCACACGTTACAATGTTTCCGCCATCAAACGTTATATCATATTGTTCCTTATTACAATGATTAAGGCTTCCTTCCGCAATAGCATATGAATTTGTGAGATAATCTTCTCCTGAATCTTTTAGGTAGTCAGGATTGTAATTGTAAACGATGAAGCGGTCATCAGATATCTGAATGGGCATATAATCACGAATCCAAATATCTTTCGTACCCTCGATCTCACCCCATTCAATATCCATCTCATTGAATAGTTTGGTAAGCCGTGAATAGGTTCTGGGATAGAACTCTTTCAATTTATCGGAGATATACACGAAATTAGTCATGGTATCATTAAAGTTATCGACTGGAATACCAGACAAGCTTGGCAATAACTCTTTAAGATGACGTTCCTGTTTCTTAATCTCCTGACGGAGTCGCTCAGCCTCTTCGTAACTGTGGGGAACAACCACTTCGCTATCATCAAGAGTCGCTCCAGGAATTTGTTCAATCCAGTCAAACATAACATTCACGATGGTTGCAATCTTATCTA
>DEJW01000016.1:5469-24377 GCA_002353585.1 Prevotellaceae bacterium UBA2738
CCAACTTCAACATTCCAGTAATTACCAAACGCATCATCAATGGCATCCCATATATTTTCTGGGAGTTCAAAATCGATACCATTTAATACAACTTTGTGCATCACTTCTGAAGAAAATGCTCCTGGAGCTTTGGGGTCTAATAGATACTTTTCCATACATGACATATTTTAAAAATCGAGTGCAAAGATAGAACGATTTTACTGTCAAACCAAATTTTCAGAGCAGAAAAACGCATTACCATAACAATTGTTAACATGCTGATATTTAATTATTTAAATATATATTTTATATAATAATATACAGGGGTATACCCCTGTTAAAAATATAATTAAATATAAGTAAGGAAAAGGCTATTTACATTTTTTAAGACTCCCATTTCTATGTTAGAAGAGTTTATTTTCTCCAAACAATGGGGAGAAAAAGTATAGAAAAATGAATTTTACGCCATTTCAACATCCTAACCTCCCTAAATAGGCGTTGAGCCCAGTGTTTATGCGCCTTCACGATAGGGAGGTTGACTTTCCAAACCTCCCTTCAACCTCCCTTCAACCTCCCTTCAACCTCCCTTTAACCTCCCTTAGACCTTCCTTGAAGACTATAATTAAAGACAACATAGACAACATAAAACAACTATAAGAGGTCAGTTCAGCAAACCTGCAGAACTGGTTTTATTTAATATCATTTTGGCAAGTTTGCCAAAATACAAAGATAACGTTGAACAGAGTTGTTCGAGTTGTATTTATCAAAAAAAGGAGGTATTAGGGAGGTGTAAGGGAGGTATTAGGGAGGTGTCAGAGCCCTACCTCCCTATGCTCAGCCCAGTAACCATGCGGGATAAGGTGGAATTAGGGAGGTTGCTCACGAAAAAAATTTTTTTCGTGAAAGTAAAAAGTAATAATTAAAAAGTAAAAATTAAAAAGTAATGATTTTTCTGATGAAAAGGTAAAAGCTATGCTTTTAGAGATAAAAGTAATGCTTTTAGCGCTAGAAGTAATGCTTTTAGCTGCAGAAGTAATGCTTCTGCATGCAGAGGTAATGCTTCTATAAGGTGAAAGCAATGCACAAGAAAAGCACTTACGATTGCTCGCAAGTGCTTTTTCTTTTATACATTTTCTATATTACTTAGTCTCAAAATATCCGAAGCCACTGATGGCGGTAAGCATACGCTCTACATAGTCCCAAGCGGTGTCACTCCAGTGGAAGCCCAGACGGTGGAGCACGGCACAGGTGTAGCGGTTGTCACGATCTATGAATACAGCCTTTTGTCCGTGAGCCATATCCTGATAGGCAAGCATGGCAGAGAGCAGCTTCGCCTTCTCAGGGTCTTGTCCAGCCTCAGCAAGGGCTTTCTCGAATTCATCCCTTTCTACGAAACGTATCTCTTTTCCTACCTTACTCAAGAGTTGCAGAACATCACCGAAGAGTTCTGTGTGATTGTTGAATGGTTGGAAGACGGTACACTCTTTTGGAGTGGATGCAAGGAGCACCACAGCCTTTGCTGTCTCGTCGATAGGAGACATCTCAGTGAGTTCGTCATAATCGTCGTAAGAACAGCACCCAAGTGTGTTGAACACCTTGAGGCGACCCATGTAACTGTTACTGTTGAAGTTAGCCTGGAACTCACCATCGTAGCTACGAGGTGCCAGATTACCCACACGCATAACCTTAGCATTGAGTCCATGATGGGCAACAGCATCGAGAACAATTCTTTCTGCAAGGAACTTGGAGTGGATATAACGGTTGTCGAGGAACTGTCCGAACCAGAACTTGCGCTCATCGAGTGTCGGCACTTCTTCACCATTATTGCGAATTACCCATACCTCGCCTACAGAGGTCGTAGATATATGTATCAGTTTGGCTCCTGTCTTCATACAGAACTCCACACAACGCTTGGCTCCACCGATATTCACATCCTCAATGTCCGTAGTCTTAGAGAAGTGCTTCACATTGGCAGCACAGTTGAAGACGGTGTCAATGGAATTGACAGTTGACAATTGACAATTGACAATTTCATTGAGGTCTTGTGTAACATCGCCGTTGACGACGAAGAGGCGGGTACCGAATAGTTCCTTGAACGAAGACTCGAAATAGTAGAACAACAGATTCTTCAGTCGGCGCTCAGCACCCTCCTGATCTTGCTCACGCACGAGGCAGGTGATGGTAGGAGCATCAGAATCGATGAGCTCGCGCAGTACATGGATGCCCAGATAACCTGTAGCACCTGTGAGGAGCACATTGCCCAACTGCTGGCGCTCGCCCTTGACGAAGGTCTCTACCCTATTCTGCTGCAGGATGGCATTGATGCCTGAATAGTCGAAGTTAGTCACCTCGTCGTCAGTATTCTCCACGGGTGTCTCACCCGTCACAAGCTGTGCCAACAGGCGTGGCGTAGGATGTGTGAACACTTCGCCGTAAGCCACATGGTGACCAGCCTTGTCGGCCTCGATGATTACCTTAGTAACCATGAGCGATGTTCCGCCAAGTTCGAAGAAGTTGTCGGTAGCACCAATCTTGTCCACAGACAATACCCCAGAGAATATACCACAGAAGAGTTTCTCGGTATCGTTGGCTGGCTCCACATACTCGTGGTCAGCAGCCTGAATGACAGGAGCAGGCAGTGCCTTCTTGTTCACCTTCTGGTTCTGGTTCAGCGGAATACTGTCAATCTGCATCGTAGCAGCAGGAATCATGTATGGCGGCTTCTGCTTGCCGATAAAGGCATTCAGTTCCTTGATGTCAACCTGCTCATCGCTGACGATATAGGCAGCAATAAACTTTCCGCCATTATCATAGTCAAAGGCTTGCACAGTAACATCCTTGATGCCAGGGTATTCGCGAATCACAGCCTCTACCTCCTTCATCTCAATGCGGAAGCCACGAATCTTCACCTGACCGTCGCGGCGACCCACGAACTGTATGTTGCCGTCAGGCAGATAGCGCACGATGTCGCCTGAGCGATAGACGCGAGAGTATTTCTCGTCATCAGAGAACGGATTGGCGATATAGACCTCAGCTGTCTTATCAGGACGGTTAAGGTAACCACGACTGACATGCGGACCACTAACCCACAACTCACCCGTAGCACCCAGAGGGAGACGGTTGAACTGCTTATCAACAATGTAAAGGCGCATATTGTCGAGCGGTTTGCCGATAGGAATATCCTGCTCGTAGTCCTTCACCAGATAAGTAGTCGTAAAGATAGTACACTCCGTAGGTCCGTAGCCGTTATGCAGGTTGTAGTTCTTAGGCGGTTGGATAGCCGAGAGTTTCTCACCACCAACTGAGAGATGCTTCAGAGAGTGGTTGTCCACATTAGTAGCAAACTGATAACCCACCTGCGTAGTGATAAACGAGTGAGTAATGTTGTTGGCATTGTAGTAGTCGTTGAGGTCAGGCAGGTTCAGACGGATGTCTTCACCTATTATATATACCGTAGCACCACAGGTGAGTGCTGGGTACATATCCATCATGCAGGCATCAAAGCCATAGCTGGCGTAAGCAGCCACATGACTGTCGGCTGTCAACTCATAATAGCGCTGATACCAGTGACAGAAGCACACGAGGTTGCCATGCTCCAGCTGACAGCCCTTAGGCACACCAGTAGAACCAGAGGTGTAGAGCATGATGAAGAGCCCTTCAGGCTTTAATTGACAATTGATAATTGATAATTGAGATCTGCTTTCCTCTGTAAGGGCAGGGAGTTGCTCTATATCCTTGGTCAGGAGCACATCGCCCTTGTACTCATCCACTATGTCACGCAGTTCCTCATCAGCTATCAGCAACTTAGCAGAAGCATCCTGCATCATGAAGTTCAAGCGCTCCTTAGGATAGCTTGGGTCGAGAGGCTGATAGGCACAACCTGCCTTGAGCACACCGATTGAAGCAACCACCATCCACTCGCTACGAGGAATGAGGATAGACACCACATCCTCGTTCTTCAGTCCTTGCTGAACAAGATATGCAGCAATTCTGTCAGACACCTCATCCACCTGCTTGTAGGTCAGTCGCACATCGTGATAAACCACAGCGATGTTGTCAGGCACTTTCTCCACCTGCTGACGGAACAGCGAAACGATGGTCTGCGTATTGTCATAAGGCACATCGGTCTGGTTGAAACTGTCGAGCAGAGTAACCTGCTTGTCATCAAGCAGCGAAACGGTCTTCAGCTGGGCATCAGGATTACTCATGAAGGCATTCGCAGCGTTGCTAATGGACTGTGCCAAAGACTGCATCAGCCCCTTGCTGTAGCGTCCGTTATCATATTGCAGACAGATGCTTGGCTTTCCCGTAGGGTCATTCTCAATGTAGAATGCGATGCGGAACTTTGGTGCATCAGACTCGAACAGTTCCATAGTCACAGGATGTCCCCTGTACTCATGTCCCTCTATGACACCCATCTGGTAAGCGAACATTATCTCTGCAGAAAGGTCGTAGTCGGAGGCAATACGTGCAAACGGATAACTCTCATGACGCAATGTCTCGTCGAAGTTCTTGCTGGTCTCGTTGAGGAACTCCATCACACTTTGCTCCTCAATGAAAGCACTCAGTGCCAACGTGTTTACAAACATACCCACGGTGTTGCTGATACGCAGGTCGGAACGTCCGTTGCTGATGGTTGTGATGCACAGCTGCTCGTTGTTGGTGAAGCGTGACAGTGCATAGAACGTAGCAGCCAGAAGATGATGAGCTGGAGAGATATTCCTCTGACGGCAGAAGCTGTCGATTTCAGCGAAATCTAATGGGCAGTACAAAGTCTCCACTACGCCATTATCATGAGGATTGGTAAGGTCAGAAGGTACTTCCGTAACACCCTCTATCTTGCCCAATCGCTCCTGGAAGAAATCGCGTGCTTCAGCATATTCCTCACTATTCTCTGCTGTTTTCTGTGCAGCCACAAAGTCAGCATAGGTAAAGCTCTCTGGCTCTATCTTCATGCCGTTCATCAAGTCACACAACTGATCCAGGAACAGGTCAAACGAAGCACCGTCGAATATCAGATGATGCACATCAGCCAGAAGATATACATTCTCTTCAGTAGTGACAATCTCCATGCGATACAGAGGTCCCTGTCTCAGGTTAAACGGCTTGACGAACTCCACCATGTATTTCTTTATTTCGGCTTCGCCTATCTGGCTTTGTTCAATCACAACAGGCTGGTTAACATCAACTATCTGTATGATTTCGCCTTCCTGACTGTCGAAATGCACGTGGAACTGAGGGTGGGACTTGATGACGGTCTCTACAGACTTCTTAAACAGCTGAACATCTGTTCCCTTTGGGAAACGTATTGTTGCAGGGATGTTATACACCGTTGATGTGGGCTGTTTCATGCAATCCACATATACACCCATCTGGGCGTATGACAACGGGATATTGCTCATGTCGGCATGCTTCACCTCTGCAGCAGTTTCCTGCTTGGCAGCATCTCCGCTCAACAGAGCCTTCAGTATCTCGTTTTCTATGCTCTGCACACTGCCAGTCTTAGCCAGTGCCTTAGAGTTCAGCGTCACGCCGAAGCGCTTGTTTATCTGTATGGCGAGCTTAATGGACATGATAGATGTCAGTCCCACATAGCCCAGCACTGTAGTAATACCAAAGTCCTCGGTATTGATAATCTCAGCAATGATATCGTGTATCTCCTGCTCCAGAACATTCAGCGGAGCCTGGGTTTGCTGCTGAGAATCAGCAACAGGCTTAACAGGAGCTGGCAGAGCTTTCTTGTTCACCTTCTGGTTCTGGTTCAGCGGTATAGCGTCTATCTGCATAGTAACGGCTGGAACCATGTAAGGCGGTTTCTCCTCGAGTATGAAGTTATTAAGAGCCTCAATATCCACCTGCTCGTCGCTGACGATATAGGCAGCAATAAACTTTCCTCCGCCATCTTCGTCGAATGCCTGTACGGTAGCATCCTTGATGCCTGGGAACTGACGAATGACAACCTCTACCTCTTTGAGTTCGATGCGGAATCCACGAATCTTCACCTGACCGTCCTTTCTGCCCACAAACTGAATGTTGCCGTCAGGCAGATAACGGACTATGTCGCCTGAGCGATAGACGCGAGAATACCTCTCGTCAACCGAGAATGGGTTGACGATATAGACCTCGGCTGTCTTATCAGGACGGTTAAGGTAGCCACGACTCACCTGAGGACCGCTAATCCACAGCTCTCCCGTTGCACCTACAGGCACACGATGCCCTTGAGGGTCAACAATATAAAGATGTGTATTGTCAGTAGGTTTGCCGATAGGTATCTCCTTCAGAGTCTTGTCAACAGGATAAGTGGTAGTGAAGACGGTACACTCCGTAGGTCCGTAAGCGTTATAGAACAGATAATTAGTTGGTGGAACGAGTGTAGCCAGTTTCTCACCACCAACGGAGAGATGCTTCAGCGAGTGGTTCTCAATGCTTGTAGCAAACTGGTAACCCACCTGAGTGGTCATGAACGAATGGGTGATGTCGTTTTGCTCAAAGTATTCGTTCAATGCTATGAGGTCTAAGCGTAGTTCCTCAGGAATGATATATACCGATGCACCACAGGTGAGTGCAGGATACAAGTCCATCATGCAGGCATCGAAGCCATAGCTGGCGTAAGCAGCCACATTATGCTCTGGCTTGAGGTCGTAGTAACGCTGATACCAGTGACAGAAGCACACGAGGTTGCCATGCTCCAACTGACAGCCCTTAGGCACACCAGTAGAGCCTGAGGTGTAGAGCATGATGAAGAGCCCTTCGGGCTTTAATTGACAATTGATAATTGATAATTGAGATCTGCTTTCCTCTGTCAGGGCAGGAAGTTGCTCTATATCCTTGGTCAGCAGCACCTCGCCCTTATACTCATCCACTATGTCACGCAGTTCCTCATCGGCTATCAGCAGCTTGGCTGAAGCATCCTGCATCATGAAGTTCAAGCGCTCCTTAGGATAGCTTGGGTCGAGAGGCTGATAGGCACAACCTGCCTTGAGCACACCAAGCGAGGCAACCACCATCCACTCGCTACGAGGAATGAGGATAGACACCACATCCTCGTTCTCAAGTCCCTTTGCCACTATGTAGGCAGCTATGCGGTCTGATATTTCGTCAACCTCTTGATAGGTGTATTTCTTATCCTTAAAGACTACTGCTATGTTGTCTGGTGTAGCCTTTGCCTGCTGACAGAACAGTGACACTATGGTCTGGGTGTCGTCATAAGGCACGTCGTTATGGTTGAAGCTGTCGAGCAGTTCCACCTGTGACTTTGTTGCTATGCTGATGTTGCGCAGATATTCCTCATTGAGGAAACCCTCAACCACAGCCTCGTAGCTCTCTAAGAACTGACCTATCAGCTGCTCGGAATAGACATCTGTCTCGTACTCTGCATTCACATAACAATGACCGTCTATAATAGCTGCATTAGCATAGAGAGGCACTTCCAGTGTCGTATGGTCTATTTTCTCAGCCTTTGTCGGTTTGCCGTTTATCTCTACATTGTCCCACACCATTCCGTGCCAGGCGAAGAAGGAACCTATCTGCAACTTCAGGTCACTTACCACTTCCATGTATGAATAGGTTTCATGCTCTCTGCAACCCTTCATCTGCTCTTCTCCAGCCTTTAGGAAATCAAGCACCGTAGTGTCATTGGTGAATTTCGCATATACAGGAACCGTTTTCACCAACATGGCAACAGTACGTGCCAATTGTTTGTCTGTACGACCGCTGTATACAGTGCTGAACAGCGCCTCCTGATCATTGTTATATTTAGCCAACAGGTAGCTGTACACCCCAGTGAAGAAGGTACTCTTGAAGATGCCGTGCTTCTTACAGAAGGCATCGATAGCCTCGAGGCTGACACTCATCTTTCGCCTAAGCAAACCGATTTCTTTCTCCGTCCCTTCCAAGTCGGGAATCAGTTGGCTGAAGGTGTCGCTGCAGTCGAAGTTCTGGGCATACCACTGCTTAGACTTCTCAAAGGCTGGTGTTTCACGCATTTCTGTTTCCTCACGTACAACGTCTGCCAGAGTCTTTCCCTCTTTTTCCAAAACATTACCACCATAGGCAGCATCAATATCGTTGAGAATAACCTTCAGTGTCGTGCCATCGCCAATGATATGGTGAATATCAACAAGAAGATAGAAATGCTTGCTGTCCTTTAGCAGTCGCATACGGAATAGCCTGTCGTTATATATATCAAACGGCAATACCATTCCCTTCTTTTCTTCTTCGATATCGGTGATATGCTCTACCTCCAGACTGAATGTCTCCGTATCGTCAATGCTTTGCACTGGTTCGCCTTGTTCGTTCAGCTCTATACGGGTAAACAACGTAGGATGTGCAGCCACAACAGCCTCTATAGACGCTTTCAGTTTTTCTTCATCCAGACTGCCATCAAGCGTATATAAATAAGTTATATTATAACGATATTCTCCCAAGTGCTGAACGCACTCTACATATATGCCATACTGGGTTTTAGTTAAAGGTGCAGATGTCTTCATGACTAAGGATTTTTTTAGGTGGTTGTGATTGGTTGTTATAGCGGTAGTGTGTCTGAATTATTCAAACTCAAACAGATTGATGAATCCCGTCAGCGTAAACACATTCTTTATCTCCTTGTTTACGCCTCGCAGTGTCACCTTGCTGCCACTTGCCTTTGCAGCCTTCAGAATACCGAGCAATATACGCAGTCCGCTCGAAGCTATATACTCCAGCTTCTCACATTCTATTATCACGTCCTTACCTGAGGTGTCATACAGGGGTTTCAGAACCTCTTCCACTTCTACAGCTGCTGCTGTATCCATTTCACCTTCTAATGTGGCAACATATTTGCCGTCGATTTCTTTAAGTGTAGTATCCATCTTTATTAAAATTAAATTTTAAACGGGAACGTTAACGGGAACGTTAAGCCCTTGAACTATTAACCTTTAAACTGTCTCTCAACTCTCAACTCTAACCTTTAAACTTTAAACTTTAACCTTTATCTTCTTCATCAGCGTCAGTATGTTCTTACCACCCTCACGCTCATAGTTTATGGAGTCCATCAGTTCGCGCACCAGCAGCAGTCCCAGTCCGCCTATCTGGCGGTCTTCTGCTGACAGTGTGATGTCAGCCTTCTCCTTTGCTGTTGGGTCAAAGGCACCTCCTGAGTCGATGATAACGAACTTTATTATGTTGCCGTCCGACATCACTCTCACCTCTATCTCGCCCTCTTTTTCTGCTGGGTAGGCATAGTCTATCACGTTCACCACAGCCTCTTCCACAGCCAGTCTCAGTTGTGAGGCGAGCTCCTTATCTATCTGCAACTGCTCAGTCACCTGCTTTATAAATGCTGACAGCTTTGCCACCTCCTTCACATTGTTCTTCAGCGTCAGCGTCTCTGTCAGTTTGCTGTCGAAACTCTGTGCCTCATAGCGTATGGCAAGCATCGTGATATCGTCGCTCTGGTGATAGCCACTCACAAACTGGTGCACCCTCTCATTGAAGGTCTCCAGTATCTGTTGTGGCAACATATTGTCTTGCGCACACTTCTTCAGCACATCCTCCACCCTCTGCATTCCAAACTGCTCTCTTAAGGCATTCTTCGCCTCAGTCACTCCGTCAGTGTACATAAACAGGGTGCTCTCAGGGTTCAGTTTCGTCTCCTGCAACTGGTATTCCGAGTCTTCAAAGGCTCCCACTGGCAGATTGGCAACAGTAGGCAGAGGTGTCATCTTTCCGCCATCTATCACGAATGGTATCTCGTGCCCGGCGTTACAATAGCGCAGGTGTCCTGTTGGCAAGTCGAGCACACCCAGGAACAGGGTGGTAAACATGTTGGTCTTGTTGTTTCTGCACGAACCTATGTTTATGCTCTTCATTATGCGTACAGGATTATTCTCATGGGCAGAGAAGTCTCTGAACATGGTGTGTATCACAGCCATCATCATAGCTGCTGGTGCGCCCTTTCCGCTCACATCGCCTATGCAGAAGTACAGTTTGCCGTCTCTTATCACGTAGTCGAACAGGTCGCCACCCACCTCCATAGCAGGATGCAGCGAACCGTATATATTCACTTCTTTGTGTAACAGGTGGTTATCTGGCAACATACTCTGTTGTATCTTACTTGCCACTCGCAGTTCGCTCAGCGTGCGCTCTTTCTCGGCATTCACCTCGCGCAGACTCTCCAGATGCTTGCCCACACGTATCACTATGAATGCCAGCAGTCCTATACCTACCAGCACCATCGAGAGCAGCCATATACGCACTGAACGCAGACGTCCGAACACCTCGCCGTCGTCATTCACGCTGATGAGCACCCAGTCTGTCTGACCTCCTATGGGGTGATAGAACACATGCAGCTTCTCGCCGTCCACGTCCTTCATCGTGCTGTAACCTATCTTGTTTGCATCGGCATCCAGCTTCTTCTTAGCCTGTCGCAGTGTCTCGCAGTCCTCGCCAGCCAGCAGGTTGCCCTTGCCCGACAGTATGAATCGCTGGGTGTTTTTATACTCTCTCGACTCCTCCATTACGTCGTTGAGCCAGTCCAGCGATATATCCACATACAGTGCTGCCACCGTCTTTCCCTCGCTGTCAGTCACTGGCACCGAATATGTCGTTATCGTGTCCTTAGCTCCATCGGGGTCTACGTATGGTTCGCTCCAGTGTGCGTTTCTCTTGCTTATGGCATATACGTAATACTCGTCTTTCGTATTGTCCACACCATCTCTGCCTAAATCTTTCGTTATGACGGTGTCCTTTTCTGTTTTGGTGCCCGTCAGGTATCTTCTGGCACTGTAGGGCTCATAATATTTCGGCTTACCCTTATAGTAATCAGGCAGGAAGGCTGCGCCACAACCAATAAACGGAGGGTTATGTGCTACCACCTTACGTGTGAATTCCTCAATATCGGCTGGATCAGCAAGCAGGTAGCCAGCCAGCCACGCCATGTTATAGGTGACCACCTCCACCTTACCCAGTTTGTTGCGTATGCCCAGACTGATGGCATTCATCTCTTTTTCCACCGTGCGCTCCATTGATGCCTGGATAAAACTCTGTGCCAGATATGACATCACAGCCATAGTCATCTGCAGCATCAGTGCTGCAGCTATTATCGCCGTAAGACTGAGGTGCTCTCTCATCAGCACCTGCAGTTTCTTCCACATGTCGCGTATGTTCAGTTTCTTTTTCTTCACTTTATCCCATTACCCACTTAACTATCAGCAGTATCACAGGCACAGTGACCACCATGATGCCGAAGAGGTCTATCAGGGCACCTGATTTAATCATTTTTGTTATAGGAATATAGCCAGAGGCATATACTATAGCATTAGGAGGAGTAGATACAGGCATCATGAATCCGAGTGATGAAGCAAGAGCCAGACCCACAGCAACAGGTATCGGACTCAGTCCCAATGACAATGCCGTACTGATAACTATCGGTGCCAGCAGATTGGTGGCAGCAGTGTGTGAGGTAAGTTCCGAAATCAGCAGACCAGCCACAGAGAACACGACGACAAATACCAATTCGCTTGGGTTGCCACCCATCAGCTCTCTCAATCCTGCGCCTACCCATGTTGACAGTCCTGTGGTGTACATCAGACTGCCCATAGCCAGTCCGCCTCCGAATAGCAGCAGTGTGCCCCACTCTATTCCTTCCACGCCATCCCTCCATGTCATGGTCATCTTGCCCTGCTTTATATCCACTGGCAACAGGAACAGCAGCAGTCCAGCCACCATAGCCACCAGTTCCTCAGGCATGTATTCAGTGAAAGCCTTTACTATCTCTGATTTGCTTCCTAATATCATACTCAGTATGCCAGGAGCCACCCACATCGCTACAGCCACCATGAAGGCTATCATGGTGTTCACCTGAGCTCTGTTCCATTTGCCAAGTGCTTTTCTGTGCTTCTCTATAAACTCATGGGCACCCTCTATGCGCTTCACGTCAGCAGGAAACATGCGCCACAACACTGCATAGGCTATAACGAAATAACCCACCATAGCCACAAAGCCCCATATCATCCAGTCAAAGAAACTGATACTCGGAGCACCTGGTGCCAGTGTTTCCAGGAAACCCATCATGATCAGGTTAGGAGGAGTACCGATAGGTGTCAGCACACCACCGATAGAACAAGCGTATGCCGTCATCAGCATCAGTCCTGTGGCATACTTATAGTTCTTCAGGTCTATCACCTTGCCGTTTGTCGCCATCATTTCGCGGATAGCCTCCAACAGTCCTAATGATATAGGGAACATCATAGCCGCCGTAGCCGTATTGCTTATCCATCCTGAGCACAGCATACATGCCACACCCATTGCCATGAAGATGCGCTTTGGCGAGTCGCCCACCCACTTCATCGACATTATTCCGTAAGCTATCCTCTTATCCAGTCCGTTTACCATCATAGCCTTGGCAAGCATAAAGCCACCCATAAAAAGAAAAATCATCGGATTGGCAAACGCACTAAACACTTCCTTCATCGGAGCTATGTCCATCAGCACACACAGCGTAGGACCTAACAACGACGTCACTGGTATGGGCACTGGCTCACATATCCACCATATTGCCGTCCACGCCATCACCGCCAGCAGCTTCTGCTGTGCAGGCTCCATTCCAGGTATAGTTATCAGGCATATCACCACCATGCTCAGCGGACCTGATACGGCACCTATAGCATGGCGCATGCCATCAAAAGTAATATCAGATTTCATCATGGTCAACGTTATTTTCTAAAACACCTTCAAAATTACGTTTTTTCTATCAAATATCGAACGTTTTAACTATAATTAACTATATTGCCAGCTCTTAGTGTTTCCCACGCATAACAAAAAACTGCAAGCAGTTTTCACTGCCTGCAGCCTTGTTATTACTTTTTTTAGGTTATTTCCTTGCTACTCTCTTATTTCAGGTCAAACTTGTAACCCAAGGTGATCTGGAGCAGGTCGCTACGCCACTTGTTGTCATCGTTATCAGGCTCCTTATTAACCTTTGTTACAGAGATGTTGTAACGAAGGTCAAGCACCACATTCTTGTACTCGTAAGAAAGACCTACTGGGATAGAGAAGTTGAACTTCTTAGCCTTATCCTTAACGTCTTCACCGTCCATTTTAGCACTTGCGAGGAAACCGAACTGCATACCAGTCTTCAGTGCGAAACCAGGAAGAACATAGAAATCAGCTGTGATAGGGATGTTGAGGTAGTTAAGCTTTGCCTTGTAGTCAATGTCACCAGTCCGACTAGGTTTTGTTGCTTTCCAACCCTGCTGAGCGAAGTTAACACCTGCAGCTACACCGAGCCAGTTGTTGATGTAGTATTCGCCTTCTACTCCGCCTACGAAGCCTACCTTAGCCTTGTTGTCATTACCGATTACATCTGATGTCCATGATCCTGACAGATAGCCGATGCCAATACCGACCTTAGGCTGGATAGATATAGTACCAGGTTCACGCAATGTGTTGTTCTGTGCACTTGCTGCTATAGCTGCTACAGCCATAACGAGCGTCATCATAATCTTTTTCATAATACTTTAGACTTTTTGATATTTGTTAAACAATAAGTTGTTGGTGCAAAGATAAGTATTCTTTTTCTATCTTCCAAATATTTTTGTAAAAAAGTTTAAATTTTTGTTATTTTTTTTCGTTACACCTTATTTATATATATAATCTCAACTTCTATTAACTTCTTATTATTTAGATTCTTGCCTCAAGGAAAATGATGAGAATGGCGATAGGCACCACCCAACGCAGAATCATCAAGTGGATGAATGGCATCACACCTGAACCCTGATACCTCGCCTTAGGCACAAACCACCCTGTGAACAGCGATGTAGCCATGGCGCAGAGCGGAATAAGATAGTCAGTGGTGAGGTTATTGGCGGCTTCGAAGAAATCCTGCCCCATCACCGTAAACTCCTTTACTGCGCCCGTCATAGAGAGTATGCACAGCGAATTGGTAACAAACTGTATCACAGCCACCACCATCACACTCTGATGACGGTTGAGAGGTCGCTTGGTGTCTTCTGATACCTCTTTCACGAATGCCACCATCACCTCCATCAGCGAGATGGTTGAGGTGATAGCAGCCACACACATCAGGGCAAAGAACGACACACTGGTCAGTGTGGGACAGAACATATTATGAAACACTGCAGGCAGGGTGACAAAGGTCAGCTGTGGTCCCTCGGCAGGACTGAATCCGTAGGCAAACACAGCTGGGAATACTATCATGCCAGCCAACAGCGACACTAAGATAACGAGTGCTATCATCTGTATTGAGGTTGTCACCACTTCCTCTTCCTTATAGTCCATTGTCTCACCCTGTTCCTTTGGCATATATCCACCGTAGGTGATGAGGATGCCCAGACCTATTGACAGGGTGAAGAAACTCAGTCCCACAGCTCCGAGTATCACCTTCGGGGTGAGTTTCGAGAAGTCTGGCTCAAACAGGAATCGCAATCCCGCCGTTCCACCGTCGAGGAACACCATGTGTACAGCCATCACTATCAGCATAATGAACAGCAGAGGCATCAGTATCTTGCTCAGTCGCTCGATACCCTTGTTCACCTCAAACCACAACACAGCCGCCGTCAGCACTATCGCCACTATGGCATAGCCTATCATCGTGGGAACATTATGCTCAAAAGCCTCGAAAAAGTCGGTCAGTCCCTCGGCATCCATTCCTGCAAAGGTGTTCATCGCTGCCTCCACCATGTAGTAGAAACACCATCCCGTAACCACGAAATAGAAACTCGTGAGCAGAGTAACCGTCACGAACGTGACCCACGACAGCCACTGCCAGTGGCTATTGCCGCTCAGCGTCCTGTATGCGCCATAGGCACTCTTGCCCGACAGCTTTCCTATCATAAATTCATTTATCACCAAGGGCAGTCCGAATATCAGCGAGCACACCACATAGAGTATGATGAACGCACCACCGCCGTTCTCGCCTACCACGTAAGGAAACTTCCATATACTACCCAAACCAACGGCACTGCCAGCAGCAGCCAGCAATACACCAATTTTTGATGAAAATGAACCCATAACAGTCTGTCCTTTTATTTCTTTTATTTCTTTCTGTGCACCATAGCTATTATGCTGTCTCTCAGTTCCTTCTCTACCACGTATTACGTGTTAGTGTTTATGTTTTAGTTTATCGGTTTATGGGGCAAAGTTATAAAAAAAAAATCTATATTACACACTTTTTGTAAAAAAAGTAAAAAATGTAGGCTACAAGCCTCCTGTTGCCAGCATAGAAAAAGAGGTCTGGCGAATTTCTCCGTCAGACCTCTGATTATTCTTGAGGCATGTAAGCCCAGTGTTTGCTTACAGTATCTCGATAGCCTTGGTAGCAGTTTCCTGCTTTGCGAGCTTAGGCATAGTGATGGTAAGTATGCCATCCTCCACCTTGGCTGCTATCTTGTCCTTCTCCACATCATCAGGCAGAGTGTAGTTCTGCTCGTAGTTAGAGTATGAGAACTCCCTGCGCAGATAGTGGTGCTGCTTGTCCTCATGCTTGTGTTCAGCCTTGTTCTCTATTGCCACGCTGAGGTTGCCGTCATTGTTGATGCTTACTCGGCAATACTCCTTCTTGATGCCTGGCGCAGCCACTTCCATGGTGTATGCATCCTTACTCTCCTTCACGTTTACTGCAGGTGCCGTAGCGTTAGCACGAGGCATAAAATCAGTGTTCAGGAAATCATCAAATACTGTTGGGAACCAACTGTTTTTAAACATTACTGGTAACATAATTAATACCTCCTATTTTTTTGTTTGTTAAACTATGTTTGTTTAAAGAATCATTACTGAATCTTTTCACCCAACCATATCGCAATAAGCGTGCCTACACCTGTTTCGTGTCATTATGTCACCATATACAGTCAAGATGTCACATCACTCGCCGTGTGTAACTAAAAAGTATACTGGCTCGGCGTCTTGCCAGTAAACTTATAAAAAGCTCTGCGGAAGGTAGATATACTGCTAAACCCACTTTCTGATGCTATGTACTCGAGTGTGTATTCAGGATGATCGCGCATGAGAGGAATGCTTTTTTTCTCTATACGCAACTGGTTTATGAAGTCATAAAACGATTGCTCGCATACTCCACTGAGGTACCTGCCCATATATGTGCGATTGGTCCGCATAAAATGAGCCAGATCGTTTATCGTGAGGTTTTTGTTCAGATACAGTTCTCTTGACACCACCTTATTAACGAATGCTTCCCTGCTGATGGCGAGAGGGATGTCTGTTCCTGGGTTTACGGCCGGCTCTACTGGTATGCTGACAGGCTGGAAATGCCAACTGTAGTGTAGCACCATAGTCCATAAGACAAGAGTGGACAGATAATAAAGTATGTCGATGAACACAGAGGCATAGAGTGATGTGAACAGCCAACTCAGCTGACTGATGATGGCAAAGAGAAACACTGGTTTCAACCACGATATGTCGATATGCTCTATATTTGAATAGTTGCGCCTGATATAGTTGAGGTAACGCCTCACCTTCACATAGCCTGTTATGACCACTCCCCACGCATAGCACCACAGGAAGACGATGTAGGCATAGATTACCCTCTGTGTAGGACTGATGCCATATGCCACCGTGAACGAGGCAAAGGGCAAGGCAAGCAGCAACAACCTACGCAGTTTGGTCCACCCAGGCATGGTAACCTCAAATATAAATATGGTATAGGTGAGGGCTGAGAAACCGTCTATCAGCATTATCCAGTCGAGCACCCTGTGTGTGTACATATCAGGAAAGGTGATGACGATATCTTTAATATTCCACACTGCCCATACCGCCATTATCCAGCCCAGCACGCTCTGAAAACGAGTGCGCTCTCTGTGCAACACTAATATGTACAGCGAGCATGCGGCAAAGAAGGCTGTTGAGACACCTATGAGGAAAGAGGATATGTTGAACACGTTGTACATGGCTCTGTGAGATTGTCTTGCAAAGATACAAATTTAATTTGAAAACACAGCAAAAAATGACCTGACGGATGCTACTCCGTCAGGCTTTTCTTATTTTTTAACTCAGATACTATTTTTCACCTACCACGGCCTTTGCTGCCTCTATCTCCTCAGCCTTCTTGTCAGCCTCGAATTGCTCCTTGAGCTTCTTGTAGGCATCGGTGGTGCAGTCCATGATGCAGAACTTGGCAATCTTTGCCCAACGCTTCATCTCGCTGGTATTGTGGCTCCTGGCGCTTGTAGAGCCTACTGAGACATAGGCTTTCGCCGTCAGCTTCGTGCCCTCCTTCGTCTGGTCTAAGCTCATCTCGCCGTCTTCCTTATACCACATGCCGCCCCTGTCGGTATCGATAGCCTTGCCGTCGGTGTCGATAGGAATCATGTAGTAATTACGGAACTGCGAATAATCTATCGTCTTGGTTATGCTGCCCTTTACTACTGCATAGATGCTGCCCTTGCCGCTGGCATCAATCTTCATGACGGGCTCCAGCTTTACAGCCACGCCCTCTTGCACCTCTACGGGAATTTCCTTGCCGTTGAGGGCTTCACGAGCGAGCAGCAGCTTGGCATCGCGCTCCTTCTCTGTCTCGTCAAATTCGGCACGAGCCTCTTGCATCTCTTTCTCCGTCAGTTGTCCTGAGAATATCTTTTCCCTGAGGTCAACAATCTTGTTGCAGTACTTAGCCGTGAGCATAGGCAGTTCGCCAAGCAGTCCGTCAGTAGGGATATCGTTGGCCTCAGCCTCGCTACCGCTTCCTCCACCACAACTTGTAAGTCCTAACACGGCAAACGCCATTACAGCCATGAGGGCTGAAATCTTTTTCATTGTCTTTTTCATAAGCTTTTTATTTAACTGTGAACTATGAACTGTGAACTATGAACTATGAACTGTGAACTACTCCTCCACTGGGTCCCACTCTATAGGCACATTCTTCAGGGTCAACTCGCCGCTGGCATCACCACACTTGGCAACAATCTTAACGACAGCAAAGCTGGCAGTCTTACGCACTTTAAGGAACGGAGAACAGGTAATCTTGCAAGGAATGCCCTCTGTGACATCATATCTGTCAGAAACGCTCGGCATATTCATCTTATATACATTGCCATCAGCATCAAACGCCTGCGTCCTGCCCTGTCCCCAACTGCCTCCAAGGGCTATGCTGCTGACAGGTTCCTTAACGCTGACACGCAATACCACCTCCACATTGCCAAAATTCTCGCTGGAGCTACGGCCAACAGCCTTAATCACCTCTACGCCCATTGACTTGCTGATAGGGTTCATCACTATCACGCCGTTAGCCTGTTGCTGTGCCTGACCTGTAGCAACCTGAGCCTTGTCAGACGCCTTATCAAGTCCCTTATTCACCTTCTCGAGTCCCTTAGTCAGTTTACCCAAGAAGCCCTGAGCCTCTGCATACTGGGGCATAGCCAACATGCCCATTGCTACGATACAAATTACAAAAATCTTTTTCATTTTTCTGATTAGTTTAAGTTATACATGAAAAAACATCTCATCAGCAAAGGTAGGGTTTTTATGCAAAAAACTTATTTTTTTCCTGTATCCTGCATGCGTCAATAAAACAATTTTCATGCTTCAGCACCCAAATGCATGTGATATTTTCCGCCATTTCATCGTAGATTTTAACATTTGGCATTTCCATATAGGAACCAAGGCTGAACCTCCAGTTGTAAAAGCAATGCTTTTGCATGCAGAAGTAATGCTTTTAGCGCTAAAAGTAATGCTTTTATACACTAAAAGCAATGCCTCTGCAACGTACTAAGTATTAAGCAGTTACAAAGGTCATTTTGCACACTCTCAACCCATCGTTTTTGCACATTTTCGCTCTTTTGTGCATCTCCGTTTTTAACATTTCGGACTCTATGCGTTGCAGCGTTGCAGTGTTGCAGTTACAAAATTCCCTTTCCCCATACTTGGAATATGCCAATATTATTAATTATATATATATATTAATATATATATAATATAATATT
>DEJW01000027.1 GCA_002353585.1 Prevotellaceae bacterium UBA2738
GCAATGAAGCAGGACTTAAACTTCGTATTTAATAAGGATTAAAAGGAGATTACAACAATGAAAAGACAAGTAAAGATTGTTCGCGTAGGCGAAGAGAAGAAGGGTATCAGCCAGAAGACTGGCAGTGAATGGAAGGTAAGAGAGGTTGACCTGACATGGGAGGATGAAGGTATGAACGGCGAGAAGTTTGACCAGAGCGTGGTGGCTCAGATTAACGGTGACACTAACGAGGAGGCTCTGAAGTGGCACATGAAGGAGGGCACGAGGTTTGATGCCCGCATATACTTCGGACTCTCTGCTGGCAGCAACGGACGTTCATTCAACCGAGTAAGGGTTTACCTACCTGAGGAGGCGAACAAAATTCCAAGTTTTTAGAAATTAGGCTCCGAGCTTTGCTCGCCTGAGCACCGTTAGGAGCGCAAGAATTAAGACAACCTAGACAACAGGGACAACTTTTTTTGACTAACTAACCAATAGAAGCAAAACAATGAAAAAGAATGCTTAACTATTATATTCCATTTTACAGCACACGCCAGGGCAAACATTGCCCTGGGGTGTCTGCCCAAGAACTGACAAAAGAAAAATTCTACGAACTGACTCGCAGTGAGGAGGTGAAGAAGCTAATTGCCTCTTTTCGCAATGGCGATGCTGAAGCTAAGCAAAAGCTCCCAGCTGTATGCTGGACTGGCACTCTGCCTAAGGGAGGGAAACGCAAGGCGAGCGACATGCAGCCAACGGGGCTTTTTATGGTGGATATTGACCACTGTGAATATCCCAACGAGGCTTGGGAGAATATTCAGAAGACTATGCGAGAGTTGAAGGAGCAGACTGGCTGTGACTTTATGCTCATGATGGTGCACATTACTCCTTCAGGTATGGGTTTGCGACTGGTGTTTAAATGCACTGAGAGTTTCCCGACCTTGACTGAGCACATGGTGTGGATCAATGACAGGCTAAACCTCAGTATGTATGGCGATTTCGATGAGTGTGTTCATGATATCAGTCGCATCAGTTTCCTCCCACAGTTTGAGGATATTCTCTTTATAGATAATGAAATTTTCAATGCTCCCTTCGAGGACTTTAATCCGATTAAGAACAATGAGTCACAAAAAGTATCGCATGGCGATAGACTGGCGAACAGCCATGCAGCCACACAATCCAATGCTGAAAAATCCGAAACCTCAACCAAAGAAGAAGATGCTGAAAATCCTATTCTCTGGCTTGGTCACGATGTTCAGGAGATTATTGACAGAATGTTTGCTAAGGCGCTGCCCTGCAAGGAAAAGAGCAATAGACATGAGAGTTCGCTGAAACTTGCCTCAGACCTGCTGGTGCTGCTTGATGGCGACAAGAAGACGGTGGAAGAGCTGCTCCGTCGTCAGTCATGGGTGAAGGAGATTATTGCTGAACGCAACGAGGACGTTGCAGGCACGGTGAACTCTGCTACCCAGCGCAAGACGAAGAAAGAGGGTGAGAGCCTGTGGCAGGGTGTGAGCAGAAAGATGAATGCTGCTCTGAAAGCACTTTACGGAAAAACTTATTACGAGATTAAAAAAGAACAATATGCAGACGAAATTGATGAACAAGAGGATGTATGTGAAGACGGCGAGTTGCAAGGGGAAGAAACTGAAAAGGTGGTACGACCTGTTTCCACCATGCCGACACCACCGCCTGTCATTAGAGAACTTATTTCCATCGCTCCAGAAGACTTCGTTATCCCAGCAATAAATGCTCTGTTTCCTATCTTGGGCACTCTGACCAGCTATGTGAGAAGCGAGGACAGGCAGAACGGAAAGGTATTCTCTACCAGTTTCTTCTCTGTCATCTATGCTCCACCATCCTCAGGTAAGAGTTTTATGGAGAGGTACATCAACTACCTTTTACATAATATAATGCTGAGGGATGAGGTGAATGATGCGAGGGATGCAGTCTATGCCCGCAGTCAGCAGACCAAATCGGCTAATGACAAGGGCGAGAAACTGCCCCAGACCAGTGTTCGCATCATGGAGGCTAAGAACTCTGAGGCTGAATTCCTTGAGAAGCAGAGAAACAACAAGGGTCACCACATGTTTACCTACTGTGCCGAGATAGACCAATGGCGAAAGGGCATCCGTGCTGCTGGTGGCAACAAGGATGATATGGTTCGCATAGCTTGGGACAACGGCATATACGGACAGAACTACAAGAGTGCTAACACCTTTAAGGGTAAGGTACAGCTGTTCTGGAACGTGTTGCTGGCAGGCACTGACGACCAGGTGGCAGTCTATTTCAAGAATGTGACGAACGGCTTGGTTACTCGTTGCTCCTTCACCCACATAGACAATCAGCAGTTTCAGGAGGTGGCTCCACAGTGGAAGAAGCTATCGAAGAAGGACATGAAGAAGGTGGATGATTTCCTTGCAAGATGTGAAATGAACACCTACACTGAGCCCTTCACCTACAACCCTCAGGATGCCTATCTGGTGGATGACAAGGATTTTGACAGCGAGGTGCCTTGGCACTTTGACTTCAAGCCTCTGCAATATATAGATGTGGACTGGATAAACTCAACGGTCAACAAGTTCCAGAAGGAGCAGTGCAGAAAGGC
>DEJW01000030.1:0-59612 GCA_002353585.1 Prevotellaceae bacterium UBA2738
GCAACATTCGCAACTTTCGCAACTTTCGCAACATTTGCAACAAAAAAACACGAGCGCAACTTTCGCAACTTTTGCAACCTTTTTGCGCCTGGTAATTGCCTGAAATGTTAAAAACTACCCTGCACAAAAGGGCGAAAGTGTGCAAAAATGGCTTTTCTGAGAGAAAAAGTAACTTTTCTTGCAACAGGCTGGGGTTCAGTTGGTTACGTAATACGTAACCATGCTGAACGGAGGGGAAAACGGGGCAAAGATAAAAGCTATGCTTTTAGCGCTAAATGTAATGCTTTTAGCGATAGAAGTAATGCTTTTACGCCCTAAAAGTAATGCCTCTGCAGAGGGAAGGGACTGAAATGTTAAAAACTACCTAAAATTTGTCCATATTAAGTTAAAGTAGTACCTTTGCATCGTGTTCTTTGACTTATTGATACAAACGGGGGCTACAGGGCTCTGGGTAGTGTGACGAGAATGGTGGGCAGATGGTCTGTGAGGGTGGCATGGATACCTGCTCCGTAGGCGAGGGTGGCATCGGCGATTTCTCTAACTATCTGACGCATAACGAGGTAGTCGGTGTGAGGAGTGTTCGGAGTGAAGAGAGTGAGGAGGCTCTCAGGGGTGATGTCACTCTGATTCATGGTGAAGGCAAGGGTGACATAACGAGGATTGGGCGCAGAATCTTCTACTACCCTGACTTCAGGGGCTGTGCCTGAGTTATGACGCTTGAGAAGGAGCTGAAGGTAAGTGAGGAGCTCTTCGTTGGCGAGGACGGAGAGGTGACTGTTGAGAGTTGAGAGGGTAATCTTCTTAACGCTGAAATGGCTCTGCTGGGCTTCGCCTCCTACCATCTGACGGCTGAGGAGGGTGTAGAGCTTAGCGTAATAGGCTACGGTATCGTCAACCTCCTGGTTCCGCTCTGTGCCTGAGCACCTACTGGAGCGCAAGAACTGGCTGTCGCCTGCATCGAGCAACTGACGAATGCGTGTGGGGTAATACATGGTCTCGTGCTTGATGGTGCTGAGCTGGTTGCTTACGATATTGTTCTGCACATGAATGCGGTCATAGGCTATCTGAGCCTTGACAATCTCTTCCTCCAAGAGGGTCTGCTGACGACGGGTTTCCCTTCGCTGACGGAGCAACGGACGCAAGTAGGTGAACCACATGAGGGGCAACAGACTGGCTATGAGCAAGAGAACCACCACCATGGCAATGTTGGCTATGAGTTCGCCCTGCTCTTTCTTCTTGCTATAGTCGGGCAGGGTCTTATCAGCCGTAGCCTGCTTATAGAGCTGGGTGTAGAGGTAGTTGTAATACTGATAGCGATGCCACTGGTGCAGGGCGAGGGCTGCTACTGCTGTCTCATTATAGATGGAGAGGAAGGTGACCTGCTTATCTTCAGGCACATCGAGAGAGTTGTGGGTGAAGGTCTTGCAGGTGTCGGCATAGAGTGAAGCCTCACGGAAGCGACCTTCCACATTGCACTGATAGAGCGAGTCGGCATAGCGTTCTATGTCGTCGCCTGGCTTAGCGAAGGCACTCTGGCTGACTGACATGACGAGCAGCATGATGAGCATCTTCAGCACTGAAGGCAGCGTGAAGGTGATGGTGGTGCCTTTGCCCACCGCTGACTGTGCCTCGATGTGGCATACGGAGAAGATGCTCGAAATCTTGCGATAGCGGTCGATGATGCCTCGGCAGTTCTGCAATCCGAAACCATAGCCTCCCCTACCCTCCTGAGCCTCGTCTTTGAGGGGTTTGACCTCGAAGAGGTGTTCGAGCTGGGTGGCTGTCATACCCTTGCCAGTATCGGCAATGGCTATGGAGAGGCTGTCTTGCCTTGCAAGCGTAGCTCCGCGTCCGGTTACAGGCTGAGGGGTGAGGGTGATGGTTATCCTGCCCTTGCCAGTGATAGCCTTGCGGGCATTGTCGATGAGGGTGTTGATGATGAAGAGTGTGAGGCTCTTGTCGGCTCGCACCTTGTCACCTTGTACCTTGTCACTTTGTACCTCCAAAATGACGCCCTGCGCAGCAAGGTTCTGACGCGACTGCTCAACGATGGAGAGGATGTCGGATATGGGGAAGGTCTCAATCTTAGGACTTATCTTGCCCTGATTGAGTTTTATCCACTGGGTGAGCATGGCATTCTGCTGCTCTATGTCGCGGGTTATCTCACGGGCATAGTCGTTATCCTTACGGGCAACGGCATGGCGCAGACGCTCTATGAGCGAGAGCATACCGCTTATAATACTCACGCGCGCGCGTTGCTCCACCATGGCTCGCTGGGCGTCGCTATACTGAAGGCGAAGGATGGAGAGCTGATTGCGAAGGGTGTCGAGGTCGTTCTTCTCGCCCTCCTTGGCACTCTTGCGATGGCGCAGGCGCACAAGCACCACGGCAATGATGCACAACAGAAGGAAGACGGCAAAGGCGAGAGCCACGAGCATCCAGATGCGATGGGTGGTGTTCTCGAGGGTTATGATGCGAGCCTCATACTGACGGTCCTGACGGGTGGAGTCCTGCAGGTCGAGATACTGGTTGCGATAGTGGTCGCTCATGACCTTATCGTCAAGAGCTGCATAGGACATGGACATCTGTTCGCTGACGCTCGCCTTGAGGTCGGGCATGGAGTCGATGGCAGGATTGGCGAGTGCATTGTTAAGGCACTGCAGCGAGGTGTAGGCATCGCCAATGTAGAAATAGCAGGTGGCAAGATTGCGCCAGGCATTGGCTGTGTAGTAGTAGTCTTTCTGCTTGAGAAAGATGTTGAGCGCCCTCTGGGCAAGGTTGCCCGCAAGGAGCGAGTCGGCAACGCCATCCTCATTGATATATCGCAGCGAGGCAGGGTCAAACTCCTTTATCACCCCCATGATGCTGTCGATGAGCAGATACTGGCTGAGCCACTGCATGGAGATAGCCTTATACTTATCTACCCCGTTGCGCGAGGCAAGGATATAGCTCTGCATGAGGCAGTCGTAACCCTGCTCTATGCTCTTGCGGTTCTTGCGGATGCCATAGGGATGGTAGCCTGCCTGCCCCTGATGCACAAGGTAGTTGAGCCACAGCATGGTATCGACGTTGAGGTTGAGTGATTTATCTTGGGCAAGACTGTCAACAACCCTGACAGCCTCGCGACGGTTGCCTATCTGGAGCAGGTAGTCAGAATAGATAATGTTATAATAACCCTTGGAGAGCAGAAATTGGTGCAGTTCGGCATCGGAAAGGGAATTCTGACGTGAGGAGTATTTCACGATGAGTTTTTCGGCATTATTCTTATGCAGATAGAAATTAAGGTTGTCCGCCTTGCGCTGACACTGGCGCATGGCCTTCACTTCGCGCTCGAGGGCGCTGAGATTGTCGGCATCGCTATGCCTGCTGCATGCCCCACTCACGATGAGCAGGGAAAAGAAAAGGCTCCACATGACCATGAGCCATGCAGAGCCGTTATGCTGGAATGTTATAGAGTTTTTCATCTATCACATTCTTTAGTCTGGTAAATTAAGCGCGAGCCTCAGCGCAGTAGCCGAGAGCCTCCTTACACTTATCAGTAACGTACTTCCAGTCGCCAGCAGCAACCTTGTCCTTAGGGAAGAGCTTAGAGCCCATGCCTACGCAGAATACGCCAGCCTTGAACCACTTCTCGAGGTTCTCCTTCTCAGGAGCCACACCGCCAGTAACCATGATCTTAGACCAAGGCATTGGTGCCATCAGACCCTTGATGAGGTTAGGACCTACAACGTCGCCAGGGAATACCTTAGTGAAGTCGCAACCTACCTCCTGAGCCTTACCAATCTCAGATGGTGTGAGGCAGCCTGGGCAGTATGTCACGCAACGACGGTTGCAGACAACAGCGATGTCAGGGTTGAAGAGAGGACCTACAACGAAGTTTGCACCCAGCTGGATGTAGAGAGATGCTGTAGGAGCGTCAACAACAGAACCAATGCCGAGAGCCAGCTCAGGGCACTCCTTGTTAACCCACTTAGAGAGCTCGCCGAACACCTCGTGAGCGAAGTCGCCACGGTTAGTGAACTCGAAAGCGCGAACACCACCCTCGTAACAAGCCTTAATAACGTTCTTACAAACTTCAACGTCCTTGTTGTAGAAAACAGGAACCATAGGTGCCTCGGCAATCTTAGCCATCACCTGAAACTTATCAAATTTTGCCATCTTTTTTGTGAATTAAAGAAATATCAAGGTCCTTAAGGCCGTTAATGACCTTAAAGACCTTTTGATTGAACAATCTTACGGATTAGCGCTGAACGCGGCCGTTAGCGTTACCACCAGCGAGAGACTCTACCTCAGCAACACCTACGAGGTTGTAGTCACCATTGATAGTGTGCTTGAGAGCTGATGCTGCAACAGCGAACTCGAGAGCCTCGCCCTGAGTTGGCTTGGTGAGCAGACCGTGGATAAGACCACCAGAAAAAGAGTCACCACCACCTACGCGGTCGATGATTGGGTTGATCTCATAACGCTTAGACTGATAGAACTCCTTACCGTCGTAGATAAGAGCCTTCCAGCCATTGAATGTAGCAGAGAATGACTCACGAAGTGTAGAAACAACATACTTGAAGCCAAACTGCTCCTTCATCTGCTTGAAGATGCCCTCGTAACCAGCAGCGTTAGTCTCGCCACCTTCTACGTCAGCCTCTGGCTTGAAACCAAGACAGAGCTCAGCATCCTCCTCGTTACCGATACATACGTCAACATACTGCATGAGAGGACGCATGATAGAGATAGCCTTCTCAGAAGTCCACAGCTTCTTACGGAAGTTGAGGTCAACAGAAACTGTTACGCCGTGACGCTTTGCAGCCTCACAAGCCAGCTTGGTGAGCTCAGCAGCCTTGTCAGAGATAGCTGGAGTGATGCCAGACCAGTGGAACCAGTCAGCGCCTTCCATGATAGCATCGAAATCGAAATCAGATGGATCAGCCTCAGCGATAGCAGAGTGTGCACGGTCGTAGATAACCTTAGATGGGCGCATAGAAGCACCTGTCTCACAGTAATAAAGACCTACGCGGTCACCACCACGAGCGATGTACTTGGTGTTAACACCATAACGACGCAGAGAGTTGACAGCTATCTGACCAATCTCGTGAGCTGGGAGCTTTGTTACGAGGTAAGCATCGTGACCATAGTTAGCACAGCTTACTGCAACGTTAGCCTCACCACCACCAGGGATGATACGGAAAATGTCTGTCTGAATGAAACGGTCCTGACCGTTTGGAGAAAGGCGGAGCATAATCTCGCCCAAAGTTACTACTTTTGCCATGTTAATTTGTTAGATTTAAAAAATTATACAAAATTGTATTTGATTAGATACAATACTACATAGTGCGTGAAACAACTAGTGTACAAATTTAGCAAGTTTTTTTCATTATCCAAAGAATTTAGGCGAAAAAATAACTTTTTTGTGCTATTTTTGCAAAAAATATGGCTGTGTGTTCGCACAATTCACATTTTTTCTGTATTTTTGCAACTTGATATGCAACAAGCATAAACAAATAACATAAAACAAAAGCAACTCAATAGAAACACTCAGGGATAAACAAAAGAGCATTATGCCGTACGAAAGACTAACCATAAAGGATATAGCAGAGAGAGCAGGAGTATCTACAGGCACAGTGGACCGCGTGATACACAACAGGCCAAATGTGTCGAAGAAATCTCTGGAAAAGGTCAACAAGGTTCTGTCTGAGATAAACTTTGAACCAAACATGTATGCGAGCGCGCTTGCCAACACACGTCGTTACGACTTCTTCTGCCTCATTCCGAAGCACGAAAGCGAGGCCTACTGGCAGGAAGTGGAGGAAGGACAGAAAAAATGTTGCGACACCAGACGAGACTTTCACGTACATATTAATATTAAGTATTACAAGCGTAACGACGACAAATCGTTTACAGAGCAATACGAGGCGATACTTGCCGAGAATCCCGATGGCGTGGTGATAGTGCCCACAAAGCTTGAGACCACACGAGTGTTTACTGATATACTGCACAAGGAGGACATACCATTCATACTGCTCGACTCCTACCTGCCTGACCTGAACCCACTGGCGTTCTACGGACAGGACTCATTCGCCAGCGGATATTTTGCAGCCAAGATGCTGATGCTGCTGGCAGCTCAGGAGAAAGAGATACTGCTGATGAAGCAGACGGTGGACGGCGAGAAGTTGCCATCTAAGCAGCAGGAGAACCGTGAGGTGGGCTTCATGCACTACATGAAGGAGCACTTCCCCAAGGTGAAAATCAACACCCTGGATCTCTCGCTCCTACAGACCAAGAAGCAGCATACCGTGTTGATGGAGAAATACTTCAGCCAGCACCCTGACACCCACCACTGCATAACGGTGAGTTCGAAGGCACACATAGTGGCTGAGTTCCTGCTCAAGACACATCGCTCTGACGTGCAGATAATGGGTTACGATATGGTGGCTAAGAACGCTGAATGCGTAAGGAAGGGAAGCATATCATTCCTCATAGCCCAGCACGGATATCAGCAGGGCTACTACAGCGTTGACGCACTGGTGCGCCACACCATACTGAAAAAGAACGTGACACCTGTCAACTACATGCCTATCGAGATACTCTCAAAGGAGAATGTGGACTTCTATCGAAGAACCCAAATCTAAGGACAAGGTGACTAAGTACAAAGGACTCCGAGCTCTGCTCGCCTGAGCACCTATGGAGCGCAAGACAAGGGACTAAATACAAAAACATTATATATCACTAAAAAAAATCCAAGACTATGGAACAGGCATTTCTGAAAATCAACCCTGCAGACAGCGTAGTAGTTTGTCTGCAGCCTCTGTCAAAAGGTACCGTAATCAACGTTGACGGCAAGGATGTAACACTGCTCGAGGACACTCCAGCAGGTCACAAGGTGTTGCTCACTGACAAGAAAGAGGGCGAGAACATCATCAAATACGGCTACCCTATAGGTCACGCAAAGAAGGACCTGAAGGCTGGCACATGGGTAAACGAGAACAACCTGAAGACTAATCTCGCGGGCACTCTCGATTACACATATAACCCTGTAAACGAGAAACTTAACATAGCCAAGGAAAACAGAACCTTTAAGGCTTACAAGCGTAAGAATGGCGAGGTTGGTGTGCGCAACGAGATATGGATTGTGCCTACCGTGGGATGTGTGAACGGCATAGCTGAGGAACTGGTTAAGCGTCTGAAGGAAGAGACCCAGATGAAGGGTATCGACGACATTCACGCTTGGCATCATAACTTCGGTTGCTCTCAGCTCTCAGAAGACCACGAGAACACCCGCAAGATACTTCGCGACATAGTGCTCCACCCTAATGCTGGTGCCGTACTCGTACTCTCACTGGGTTGTGAGAATAACCAGCCCCACGACTTCATGAAGACTCTTGGCGACTACGATCAGGACCGCATCAAGCTGCTCATCACTCAGGAAGTGGATGGCGACGAGGTAGAGGCTGGCATGGAGATACTCCGCGACCTCTACAAGAAGGCAAGTCAGGACGTGCGCGAGGAGGTGCCAGTAAGCAAGCTCCGCGTAGGACTGAAGTGTGGTGGCTCTGACGGATTCTCTGGCATCACCGCTAACCCTCTCGAGGGCGAATTCAGCGACTGGCTGGTGGCTCAAGGTGGCACATCAATACTGACTGAGGTGCCTGAGATGTTTGGTGCCGAGACAATACTGATGAACCGTTGTGAGAACGAGAAGCTGTTTGATCAGACCGTTTCACTCATCAACAACTTCAAGAACTACTTCCTCTCTCATGGAGAGCCTGTGGGCGAAAACCCATCACCAGGCAACAAGGCTGGTGGCATCTCAACACTTGAGGATAAGGCACTGGGCTGCACACAGAAGTGCGGACGTGCTCCTGTAAGCGGAGTGCTGGAGTATGGCGACCGTTTGCAGACAACGGGTCTGAACCTGCTCTCTGCTCCTGGCAACGACCTCGTAGCCTCTACTGCTTTGGCTTCAGCAGGTTGCCACATGGTGCTCTTCACCACTGGTCGTGGCACACCATTCGGCACATTCGTTCCTACCATGAAGGTATCAACAAACTCTAACCTCTACAACCGCAAGAAGAACTGGATAGACTTCAACGCTGGTCAGCTGGTTGACGGCAAGACCATGAAGGAGCTGGTGCCTGAGTTTATAGACAAGGTGCTGGCTATCGCTTCAGGCGAGGAGAAGGCTAAGAACGAAATCAACGGCTATCGTGAGATTTCTATATTCAAGAACGGAGTAACTCTGTAATGAAAGCAATAAGTCCACTAATATTTTTTATCATAGTTTACCTCGCAACGTCAATCGTTGCGGGGGATTTTTATAAAGTGCCTATCACCGTGGCATTCATGCTTACGGCGATATTCGCTATTGCTGTCTCTAAGGGACATTTCAACAACCGCATACGAAAATTCAATCGTGGTGCAGGGCGAAAGAACCTCATGACTATGCTTTGGATATTCGTATTGGCTGGCGCCTTTGCCAACTCAGCTGAGAAGATGGGGTGTGTGAATTCATTCGTCAATCTCACCCTCGCCATAGTGCCAGCCGACACCCTGCTGGCTGGACTGTTCCTTGCCTCCTCGCTGATATCGCTCAGCATTGGCACAAGCGTGGGCACCATAGTGGCTCTCACCCCGATAGCAGTGGGCATAGCAGGCGCCACAGGGCTCTCCGTACCTATGCTCACAGGCATAGTGGTGGGCGGTTCGTTCTTTGGCGATAACCTCTCGTTCATCTCTGACACCACCGTGGTGGCTACCCAGTCGCAGGGATGCTCCATGAGCGATAAGTTTAAGACCAACATCTATATAGCCCTGCCTGCAGCCCTGGTGGTGATGTTCATCTACGCCATCATAGGCAACAACGTCACCCTACCCTCTGAGCCTCAAGTAGATAGCATTCTGAAGATAGTGCCCTATCTGGTGGTGCTCATTGTGGCTATCGTGGGAGTAAACGTGTTCATAGTACTCACCATAGGCATACTGCTGACAGGACTGCTCAACCTCATTATGCCAAGCATAAACGGCGAAGGCGAACTGCCTCTCTACGCATGGTTTGGCAACATGGGCGAGGGCATCAGCAATATGGGTGAACTGATTATAGTATCGTTGTTGGCTGGAGGCATTCTGGAACTGATTCGTGCCAATGGAGGAATACGCTATATTATAAATAAGGTGATACATCGCATAGACAGTCCACGCAAGGCTGAGCTGTCTATTGCCACACTGGTGAGCCTAGTGGATGTGTGCACAGCCAATAACACCATCGCCATCATCACCGTTTCAGGCATAGCCAAGGAGATATCAACACGCTTCAACCTCGCCCCACAACGAGTGGCAAGCATACTCGACACCTTCTCGTGCATCATGCAGGGCATCATACCTTATGGCGCACAGTTGCTTATGGCTGCAGCTCTTGCCCACTGCAATCCGCTCGACATAATTCCGCATCTGTACTACACCTATGCCCTACTCATTATGTCACTCCTATCCATAGCATTAAGGTTTCCAAGAAGCAAGATGGCGTAAAATAATGCATAATTCATAATTATTTTGCACCTTTAGATAAGGTTCTTTACACTCGGCAATCTAAAAATAAACAAGATTTATTTTGTAGTTTGCTCTCGTTTTTGTACCTTTGCAGTCAAATTCAATAAAGACTGATTATGTTGAAAGAAAAGATAGAGGCTCTCACCTCCGAAATAAACAACCTTACAGCAGCCACACTCGACGAGATTGAGGCTCTGCGTATTAAGTACCTTTCACGCAAGGGTGCCATCAACGACCTGATGGCTGACTTCCGCAATGTTGCTCCTGAAGAGAAGCGCGTCTTTGGTCCGCTGATTAACCAGGTCAAGGCTCTTGCATTTGACAAGATTAACGGTCTGCGCGACCAGCTCACCACTCAGGAGAGCAGCGACGAGGCTATCGACCTCACTCGCACCCCCTACCCTGTTCAGCTTGGCTCACGCCATCCACTCTCCATCGTCAAGAACGAGATAGTGGAGATATTCCAGCGCATGGGCTTTACCCTTGCTGACGGACCAGAGGTAGAGGACGACCTGCACATCTTCACCAAGATGAACTTTGCGGCCGATCACCCTGCACGCGATATGCAGGACACCTTCTTCGTTGAGGAAAGCAAGCTGGGCGATGTGACCAAGAACATCCTTCTGCGTTCACACACCTCAAGCGTACAGGCTCGCGTGATGGAAAAGCAGCAGCCACCTATCCGCGTTATCTGCCCAGGAAGAGTATATCGTAACGAGGCTATCACAGCCCGTGCCCACTGCTTCTTCCACCAGATAGAGGGGCTCTACATAGACGAGAACGTATCATTCACCGACCTCAAGCAGGTTATGCTCACCTTTGCCCGTGAGCTCTTCGGTCCTGACACCAAGATACGTCTGCGCCCATCCTACTTCCCATTCACGGAGCCATCAGCAGAGATGGACATCTCTTGCCATATCTGTGGTGGTGTAGGTTGCGGATTCTGTAAGCACACTGGCTGGGTAGAGATTCTGGGTTGCGGAATGGTTGACCCTAACGTGCTTGAGCTCTGTGGCATCGACTCAAAGAAATACTCAGGCTATGCCTTCGGTCTCGGCGTTGAGCGCATCACAAACCTCAAGTATCAGGTCAGCGACCTCCGCATGTTCTCAGAGAACGACAAGCGCTTCCTCGAAGAATTTACTGCAGCAAACTAAAAATAGATTATAAAGAATAAATAATAGATTATAAATAAAGAAATAGGTCTGTGAAAGAATCACAGACCTATTTTTGTTTCTATGTGTAGGGCTTTTATTTCACCACTTTTATGTGTGAAGGCTAAGCCGCTCTGTGTCGTAGCTTTGCTTTTACGTAGAATTAACTAGTAAATTTAAAGAATTAACTAGCTAATTTTAAAAATTAACTAGTTAATTTGAGTTAGAAGCTATGCACCTAGGGAAAGGGGCATTGTCTCTTACGAGTATATCAATACAAGGAACGAGAGTAGCCATCCTAACACAAGGCTCTGAATGATGCGATCTTTAAGCAGTACTTTGGTGGGGTCGCCAGTGTCTTCATCCACTATGGCGAGTTGCATGTAACGCAGCAATCCCATTATAACGAAGATACTTGTGAGATAGATATAGGGCGAGTTAAACTGGGCAACAACATCATCATCTACGGTGTACATGATATAGCAGACGAGCATTACGCTGCCTGTGATGGTGAGTGCCTCATTGACAAAGGTGAGGTTGTAGCGACGAGTGTTATTGCGGGCTTGAACGCCTGTGCGCTCCAAACGCAACACGTCGTCACGACGCTTGGCTATGCCCAGGAACAGGGTGAGCAGGAAGGTCATCATGATGAGCCACTGACTGACGTCGATGCCTGTTGCTGCACCTCCTGCCTGTATGCGGAGGATGAAACCAATGGAGATGGTGCAGACATCAATAATGGCATAGCGCTTGAGATAAGTGCAATAACCTATCTGCATAAACCAATAGATAACTATGACCATGATGGTGGAGAGACGAAGCGGTTGGCTGTCTATCAAAAACAGGGTCGCAATACTCAGGGCCAAGAGCAGGAGCATTATGGCATAGGCTGAGGGGATGCTTACCTTGCCGCTTGCCAAAGGACGATTGCACTTGACGGAATGGCGACGGTCATCATCAACATCTATGATGTCGTTTAGGCAGTATATGCTTGAGGCTGCAAAGGAAAAGGCAAAGAATGCCACCAGCGTATTAAACATCAGTTGGATATCAAATATCTTCTCTCCAAAGAATATTGGAAAGAAAACGAACAGGTTCTTAATCCACTGGTTAGGACGGGTGAGTCTGAAGAGGTTGTAAATCATAAGGGGGGAAAGTTCAATGGGGTTCAATGATTTATGCGATTTATCACCATCTTATACATCATGGAGAGCACGAGGGTGGCTATGATATATAGAAGCAGACCGTCGAAGATGTCTCCACCACGAGATATAGGGATGAATATCTTACGTGTAACAGGGTGTGCCACGAAGATGGCTGCCGAAAGTGCTCCAAGCCATATCACAGGTCGCAGGCAGAGCTTAGGCAGGAGTTTGACAAATGAAACGTGAAGAAGCACTATGAATACTGGTACAAAGAGCCAAAGCCAGAAGTTGAGCGAGAACAGCAATACGAAGAGTAGCGAGAGGAAGAACATCAGCAAGAGTGCACCCCTGGTATAGAAGGGCTTCATGCTGTTGTCATTCTCTACTCGCGCCATAAGAACTCCCAAGCCGAATGGCAACATGCCCCCAATACAGTTATAGCGCAACCAGTTGAGGGTATTGCCCTCAGGATTGCCGTAACAAAATGCCTGAGCTATAGTACATATCACTATCAATGCCATCGTCCATCCCCAATGCCTCTTATACATTATGAGACGATAAATGATGTAGAGTTGCATCATGAGACCAAAGAACCAGTATGGTCCAGGCCATATAGCATGGTCGGGGTCAGGAAAGAAATTGACCGTCATGGTGAGCATACCAAGCAGTTCTGTCCACGACCAATGATGATGACCAGGCGTAACCCAATCAACCATAGCAAAGACCACAAAGCCTAAGAGCATCATAGGGAAAAGCTTCATGAAATGATGCTTAACGAAGGAGAATGCTCCGCTTCCGAATCCGCTAAACGCAGGCAGAGATTGGTTTTCATATTTCTTTACCAGTCCATAACCTGAGAGGAAGAGGAAAATGGGCACTCCGTAATGTCCAAAGAAAGAGAACAGATGGTAGATAAGATTACCTGAAGGACTGCTGAGCTCCACCATCATACGGTCAACATTATGCTGTATGAACTGATACTCGTTCTCCTTCACCATAGGACCTAACCAATGGAGATAATTATGCATAAAGATGCCAACAATGGCTAAGCCACGCATAGCCGAACATTGTTCTCTACTTAATAGTGTCATAATCTACGGTATTCTTAATTATTCTCTTTCTGTCAGCGTTATACTGAGGAGAGAGCAAATCATATTCTGGACGGTAGTATTTGCTGTGGATGCCAGCCAGTCCGAGCAGCAGGTGGGATGTGGCATCAGTCATAAATTTCTTGCCCTTAGCTCGCTTTATAGCTCTGAACACCTCAGGGTGGTTTCTGCGATATTTTGGGGTGCAGTATATCCACATAGGAATGCGGAACTCCTCATCAGCCAAGCGCTTGGTGATGACGGCATCGTGCATTCGACCGCAGAAGTGACGAGCTCCTGGTCCGAAAACCTCCTCACCATGATCTGGCATATAGATGATAACAGCATCCTGCTTCTTGAAACGCTCAACAATCTGGTTGACCACCGAGTCGTTATACCACACGGCATTATCGTAATCAGCCATCATCTTACGACGCCTTGCAGGCATATCCATATCGTTAGGATAGGTGTCAGCACCCCAACGCTTCTTGGAGTTAGGACAGCGGATGCGATAGTTCACATGCTGACCCATAAGGTGGAAGATAAAGAGGTTTGGCTGAACGTTAACGATATCGTTAACGTGTAAGTTATCATAATCGCTGAGCAAGCCCTCATCAAAAACGTGGAGTTTATCGTTGCGCACATCAAACTGCTCAGCAGAGAGTTTCTCATTATTTATAAAGAAGCCACCTGAGAAATCATATACAGCCTCCTTAGCCTGGGGCAGGAACTGGTTGGTGAGGAATGTAACCTTATAGCCAGCCTTGCGGAACATCTGGCAGAAAAGCGGATAGTCGCACCAGTCGGCTGTATCGCCCACGCAATAGGTGGTCATAAGGTGCTTGAAGACAAAGCTGGTAAGATTCCAAGGTGCTATGGCATCATCAAGTTTGGTGAGCAAGCCTGTTTTCTCAAGTCTCACCTGATTAGGCATATTCTTCTTTTCGTAGCCATAGAGCTGGGCATGACGCTTATTGAAACTCTCGCCTATAATCAGCACTATATTGGTGCTCTTCATATCGCAGGAATCAACCTCAGCCTTATCGAGCGTAGCCATCAGATTATCCAACTGACGGGCAATCAACTGGTTGCTGCGAATGGAGAAGGCAAGTCGCATAGGAGGCTGATACATCTCAGTATGCGGTCTGTAAGCCAAAGAATGCTCCACCTCACCTATGGTCTGTTTCGACATAGTTTCCTGATAAAGAGCCTTGTTCTCGTATGCTCCAAAATAAGCCGAAGCAACAAGGACCACAATAATCAGTATGTCGATAAGCAAAGCTACATATTTCTTCATCCTCATCTTTGGCATCTTAAACTTCAGCATACGGCATGTCAGCACCATAATAAGATGACAAAGAGGAACGAGCAGTATTATGCCCACCTCGCTGAGGAAAATGTCAGGAGAAAGATAATTCTGAAAAAACTCCGTAGCCTCGTTACTATTGGTTTCGCCCACAAGCAGAAGCATGGAGGGGTTTATCGTAGTACCAAACTTAACAAAGCAGAACGTGTCTATCACATAGAGTGGATAGAGGAAGCAGTATATCACAGCCTTGACCAAAAGGCGGAGCCTAAACCTCTTAATGCGTTCAGGAATGAAACAAACCAATGCCGACAACAGATAGACATCCAAAAACAACTCCCAAGGAGCGTTCTCGTACATCTGAGCACCTTTCCAATTAGGAATGGTGACAATACTGCTCACAATACCAAGCAGGTACATGAACAGGAAAAACCTTGTGGCTATCGGTTTTAACAATATCGGCATAACACATGCAAAATTAGGCAATTTTTCTGAAAACAAAAAATAATCAGATTAAAAGATTATGAATTTGAAAAAAAATATGTACTTTTGTACCATGAGTATATCAAACATACAATTAGGAAACATCTCCAAATATCGTGGAGAGTTGATGGGCTTTGCCATCATTATCGTGATGCTTTTCCATGTGTCGCTGTCAAAGACAAGTCCTTGGTTCGGACTGAGACGCATGGGAAATCTGGGTGTTGACATTTTCTTCTTCCTCTCTGGCATTGGGCTATGGTATTCGTGGAGCAAGCAGCAACTCTACGGAAAGTTCTATATGAACAGAGCTTTGCGCATATACCCAGCGTGGCTCATCATAGCAGGATACTTCTACCTGAGCCATTTCCACGTGGGAAGAGCAAGCTATGCCCTACCCTTCGGAGGCACTGGTGATGCTACCTTGAACAGCTATCTGGATCTGGCTGGCGACATCCTCATCAACTGGGACTTTTGGCTACATGACGAACTGACCTTCTGGTATGTGCCAGCCACAATGATGATGTATCTCTTTGCCCCACTCTACATGCAACTGCTACGCAAAGACCGCATATTTCAATGGTTGCTCGTGCTACCACTAATGTGGTGCATCATTATGATGTATGTAGTGCCCGTGCACAAGGCAGTTGGACATATCGAGATATTCTGGAGTCGCATACCTATATTTATGTTGGGACTGAACTGTGCTGAAGCCGTTAAGCAAGGCGTAACCCTGAACAAACGCACATGGTGGATGATAGCCTTCTTCTTTGCTCTAAGTCTGTGGTCATGCGTATGGCTAGAGCAGTATCGTCACGGCAAGTTCCCACTCTACACGGAGAGGATGCTGTACATAGTATTGGCTATGACAACCATACTTATTATGGCTAAGGCTTTTGATGCAATGGCAGAAGGCAAACTATCGTTTGTCAACAAGTTCTTCAGTTGGGTGGGTGGATTCTCACTTGAAATTTACCTAGTACATGTGGAGTTCATACTAAAACCCATAGAGCGACAGCACTGGGGCTATTGGCCTTCATTCTTCCTTACCCTGGCAATTTCACTGCCAATAGCATGGCTGATACATAAGATTTGTACTATAATAATAAATAAGGTAAAGATTTATATCTGATATGATACGAGTAGGAATGGGATATGACGTCCACCAGTTAGTTGAGGGACGCGACCTCTGGCTTGGAGGCATAAAAATAGAGCACACTCATGGTTTGTTAGGTCATAGCGATGCCGACGTACTGATTCACGCTGTATGCGATGCCCTGCTTGGAGCAGCAAACATGCGTGACATAGGCTATCACTTTCCTGACACAGCAGCGGAAACAGACGGCATAGACTCTAAAATTCTGTTGAAAAAAACTATTACACTTATTGCAACAAAAGGTTACAAACTGGGCAACATCGACTGCACGGTATGTGCCGAGCAGCCTAAACTGAATCCATATATAGAGAGAATGAGGGAGTGTCTGGCAAAGGTTATGGATACCGACCCAGACAACGTGAGCATAAAGGCTACGACAACAGAGAAGCTTGGGTTCACAGGAAGAAAGGAAGGCATCAGCGCCTATGCCGTAGCATTAATCGAGAAATAAAAGTCTATCCATACGACATAAAAAAAAAATGGCTAAACGTTTAGCCATTGTTTTTTTGTTTATGTATATTTGTCATTATTTCCTTATTGCCGATACTACTACTGCAGCCATTGTAGCAATCGTAGAACCTATGCCAACCCACATTGAAGTCTTTGTCGGATCAACTGTGGTATGACGCTCTGGCAATACTATAGAGCATCCAGGCTCAACCTTTGCACCATCCTTAATCATCTGGGCACTACCATTCTGATAGACTATATAAGCCCATTTGCGGTTAGCACGACCACGTGCGCCACCTTGTTGCATAAAATATTTTGCGCTCTTGCCCTTGACATAAGGAACTGTATTCTCGTATGGTACAGCACCTGTTATTCTGACAGTATTGTTAATCTCTTCAACTATCACACGATCACCGTCACGTAACACAAGATCATCAACGCCACCAGGATTCTTCAGTGCTGACTGCAGATTTACAGCTACTCGATAAATATCCTCATGAGTATATTTTTCTTGCAAGAGAGAGTCAGCGAAGAGATATCTCTCATCTGCACCAGTAGAAGTAGTTGTAGCATAGGCATGAGCACGATCCGCACGATTAGTAATAAGGGTATTTGCACGACGACGACGTTCTTCATCATTCATCTTGCGTAATACATAAGTACCGTTAGTAGCTGCACGTGGAGTCAGACCGCCAGCCATCTTGAGAACATCACTAACGCGTGTCTGATCCTTAACAATACCATAATAACCTTCAGAAACCACTTCACCCTCAACCTGGACATTAGACTGTTCTGTATATCCAGGTGCTTTGGTTACATATACCTCATCGAAAGGCTGAAGTTTGAAACCTGGTTGCCCCTCAACTACAAAACCGTTTACCAAGGTCATCTCAAAGGATTGTGAACGAGCCTCCTGACCTGAAGCGCCCTCATTAACCTGAGAGAGAATGCGTCTGTTAACCCTGACCTTGTTGGATGCACCATTTTTCAGTCCGCCAGCCTGAAGCACGAAGTCTTCTACCGTCATACCATCAGCATACTGATAGGTACCTGGATAATACACCTCACCATAAATCTTCAGTTTGCGTTCATCTGTCAAGTCTTTACGTGAAGGAATGAAGAGTACATCCTCATTGCACAGAGGAATATCTGGTTGTGTGCCGTCCATAATACCCTGTATATCAACAGACAAAACCTCAAGCGTGCGGTCTGCCTTCAAACGGTGCATAACAGCATGTTGGGTGAAGGCATCCTCACGTAATCCGTCTGCCACCTCTATAAGTCCCTTAACCGTTGTCACCTCTCCACCTAACTGATATAGTCCTGGACGGAAGGCTGCTCCCTTAAGTTCTACAGTATTTGCATAACGAGGAAGGATAGAATCAACACTTACAGAGTCTTCATCACTGACACGGAATGAAGCCATATCAAATTCTGTTACATTAAATACGCCATATTCCTTACCGTTCTTACGAACCAGACGTACACTCTTGGTGTAGGCATCACCTGTGAAGCCACCTGCATATTTGAGAAGAGTCTGAACGCTTTCAGTCTTCTTCATCTCATAATACATAGGACGCTTCACCTTACCTGTGATATTAACCAAACAGTCATAAGTGCCTACTACGATAACATCATTATCAGCAAGACGCACATTTCCTGTCAGTTTGCCATTGAGAATGTAATCATAAATATCAACATTTGAAACCAGACGTCCTGCACGATACACCTTTATATTACGTAGTGTACCTATCTCGCTGGTACCACCTGCCATATAAAGGGCATGGAACACACTTGCAAAAGCCGAGAGAGTATATGTGCCTGGAGCTTTCACCTCACCCATCACGTTAACCATTATGGTGCGTGTCTGTCCTACTGTTAGTTTGATGCTTGAGGAAGAGTAACGCGAACCAAGCGTAGAGCGCAGGCGAGCATTTGCCTGACTGACAGTAAGTCCGCTTACCTGAACAGGACCAAAGCCTTCAATGTTTATGAAACCATCAGGTGTGACTGTTGCCTGTACACTCTTCTGTGATGCTCCATATATATCTACAAATACTGCATCACCAGGCCCTAAAACATAGTTGTGTGGTGTAGCAATATTCATGTTTGGTTCGAAGGACAGGTTCTTATTATTGAATATATCACGTCCGAAAACCTTCTTGCGATTTTTTATCTTCTCCTCTAACAGTTTCTCCTTATAAGTCATGGAATCGGGCATGATATCGTTGAGCACGCTAACCATCTCCTCCTCATCGTCATAATTATCGGTCATTCTGTTGGTAGGCTTGCCGTATGACTCACTTAGCCCCATACTGTTCTCATTGTCATTATACTGACCACCACGCTGTGTAGTAGTATTGGCACTACGAGAACGGTTAGAGTCTTCTGTTACCTCAGAGCTTCTTGCTCCCCCCATGGAAGATTTCCCCATTCCCTGATAGGTGCGACGCAACTTCTGCAACCTCGTAACACTGACACCCTTCTGCATCAGTTTGGTTACAATCTGGGACTGCGAAGTGCCTTTTTTCTGTTCTTTCTGAATAAAAGAGATTATTTGCGAGTCAGACATTGACTGGGCTATTGCACCATTAAAACTAATCAATGTCACTAAGGCTATAAGAAGAATTCTTTTCATTTCTATGGTTTATATTTTTTTTAAAAAACGTGATTTATGTTCTATTTATTGCACAAACGATTGCAAAGGTACGAAAAAACGTTCAAACAAACAAATAATTTGGTCAATTAAGAAAATATTCTTAATTTTGCACACCAATATGATAGACGTAAAGAACATATCAAAATCTTTCGGCAAACTACAAGTGCTGAAAGGAATAGATTTACACATTGACAAAGGAGAAGTGGTAAGTATTGTCGGACCAAGTGGTGCTGGCAAAACCACCTTACTACAAATAATGGGTACACTCGATAAAGCCGATAGCGGAACAATACGCATTAACGACATTGATATCAACAATTTATCATCAAATAAGTTGGCAGACTTTCGCAATAAAAACATTGGCTTCATCTTTCAGTTTCATCAGTTGTTACCAGAGTTTACAGCAGAGGAAAACATTCTGATTCCTGCCCTTATTGCAGGAACAAAAAAAAATGAGGCAAAGAAACGCGCTAAAGAGTTGCTCTCCTTCCTTAACCTAAGTGATAGAGCCAACCATAAACCCGCAGAACTATCGGGTGGAGAAAAACAACGTATAGCTGTTGCGAGAGCACTTATCAACAATCCAGCAGTAGTTTTTGCCGATGAGCCATCAGGTTCACTGGACTCACAAAACAAAAAAGAACTGCATCAACTTTTCTTTGACCTTAGAGATAAATATGGTCAAACCTTTGTAATAGTCACCCACGATGAGGAATTGTCTAAGCTCACAGACAGAACCATACATATTGTTGATGGTACAATAAGTTTACCTAACACAGAAGAATTATAGACTTATGGCACATTTGAAATTAGGACAGAAAAATACGCTGAAAGCTGCATGGAAGGTGGATTTTGGCATGTACCTTGAGGGTGGTGGCTATGAAAGCAAGATTCTTTTGCCTGAACGTTATGTGCCTGAAGACCTTGAAGTGGGTGACGAAATAGAGGTGTTCCTGTATCTTGATAATGAGGAAAGACTCATAGCCACTACGCAAGAGCCAAAGGCTATGGTTGGTGATTTTGCATATCTTGAAGTGGCATGGGTCAACGAATTCGGAGCATTCCTTGACTGGGGGCTTATGAAAGACCTTTTCTGCCCCTTCCGCGAACAAAAACGCAGGATGCAACAGGGACATTCTTATATTGTACATGTGCATATAGATGAGGAAAGCTATCGCATTATGGCTTCTGCAAAGGTAGAAAAATTCATAGAACCCCTGCCTGCAGATTACACACTTGGTCAAGAAGTAGACTTGCTTGTATGGCAAAAGACCGACTTAGGCTTTAAAGTTATCATTGACAATAAATATGCAGGGTTACTATATGACTCTCAAGTGTTTACACAACTGCATACAGGTGACAAGGTGCGTGGTTTTATCTCTAATATACGTCCAGACGGCAAAGTTGACTGTGCTTTACAGAAAAATGGACGCGAGCATACTACCGATTTCTCAGCCAAACTGCTAAAATATCTCGAATCACGAGGTGGACGATGCTGGTTGGGTGACAAAAGTTCTGCAGAAGAGATTAAGGCACAGTTCGGCGTGAGCAAACGTACATACAAACAGGCAATAGGCAATTTATATAAGCGCCACCTTATAGAAATAACTGAAAACGGCATTGTACTTCTATAATTTGCCTTGAGAAACTTGATTTAAATTATTAAAAAACTTTAAAATCGGATTGTCTAAAAAGTAATCTTTGGTCAATTCAGAAAAAAGTAGTACCTTTGCACACTGTTTGGAATAAGTATCACTTAACGATCTTAAAAAAGTAAAAGATAGAGATGTCTAAAGTTTGTCAAATCACCGGCAAGAAGGCAATGATCGGTAACAATGTTTCTCACTCTAAGCACCGCACAAAGCGCAGCTTCGATGTGAACCTCTTCTCTAAGAAGTTCTTCTATGTAGAGGAGGACTGTTGGATCAGCCTTAAGATTTCTGCTGCTGGCCTGCGTATGATCAACAAAGTTGGTCTTGATGCAGCCCTTAAGCAGGCTGTAGCAAAAGGCTACGTAGATTGGAAAGATATTAAAGTAATAGGAGAATAAGCACCATGGCAAAGAAAGCAAAAGGTAATCGTGTACAGGTAATTCTGGAGTGCACCGAGATTAAGAACAGCGGTTTGCCAGGTACAAGCCGTTATATTACAACAAAGAACCGCAAGAACACTCCTGAGCGTCTTGAGTTGATGAAGTATAACCCAATCCTCAAGAAGATGACTCTTCATAAGGAGATCAAGTAATTGCGTTTCAAGGATTAACATTTTAAATTCAAATAATTAACTATGGCTAAGAAAGCGGTCGCTACCCTCCATGAAGGTTCATCGGACGGTCGCGCTTACACAAAGGTTATCAAGATGGTAAAAAGCCCTAAGACTGGTGCTTACATCTTTGACGAGCACATGGTTCGTAATGAGGAAGTAGACGCATTCTTCAAGGGATAATAAATCTCATAGAGAATTGCATTAAAAAAGATAGAAGGTTGCATTCGTTTAACTAAGCGTTTGTAACCTTTTTTGGTTATTCAGTATATCACAACAATCCTAAACACCATTAGCACAATGGACAATTTCAAAGTCGTAATAGTAGAAGACGTGCCACTGGAGATGAAAGGCACCGAGGGACTGCTTCGGGCTGAAGTGCCTGAAGCTGAGATTATAGGTACAGCACAAACAGAAGCTGAATATCTTAAACTGATGAAGACGGCTGAACCTGACCTGGTTCTACTTGACTTGGGATTACAAGGTAGCACTACCATCGGTGTAGAACTCTGCCGAAACACTAAAGCCGAGCACAAAAACGTAAAAGTGTTAGTATTCACTGGCGAGATACTCAACGAAAAACTTTGGGTGGACGTACTTGATGCTGGTGCAGACGGTATAATTCTTAAGACTGGAGAAATGCTTACCAGAACAGACGTAATCAATGTAATGTCTGGAAAGAAGTATGTATTCAACCAGCCTATAATGGAGGTTATCGTCAACAATTTCAGGAACAGCATATCAGGAGAGATGCTGAGACAGGAGGCAAGCATCGGATATAGCATTGACGAATATGACGAACGTTTCTTACGTCATCTAGCATTAGGATACACCAAAGAACAGATAACAGGTCTTCGAGGAATGCCTTTCGGCGTTAAGAGTCTTGAGAAAAGACAAGCCGACCTCATACAAAAGCTCTTTCCTAATGGACATAAGCAGAGTGTCAATGCGTTAAGGTTAGTAACGAGAGCTTTCCAACTACACATATTAGACCCTCAAAATCTCGAGGCAGACGAAGAATAAAGATTTTTAGTTATAATTTCATAACAGCACAAAAGAAAATTACTCATTTTCTTGGTTAATTACCATAAAATGAGTAATTTTGCATTCAATCTGCGCGCACACGTGCGTGTACGTACATATAAAGTTATGTGCGCAATAGCAAACTCGAAGAAAACGATTAATAAAAATAACAAAACCATTATGAAAAATAAACTTCGCAGCAGTGTCTGCACAGAAGGTCGCCGTATGGCAGGAGCAAGAGCTCTATGGGTTGCTAACGGAATGAAGCACGAACAGTTTGGCAAGCCTATCATCGCTATAGTCAACTCTTTTACACAGTTTGTTCCTGGTCACACCCATCTGCATGAAATCGGACAGATTGTAAAGAAGGAGATTGAGGCTCTTGGATGCTATGCAGCAGAATTTAATACCATCGCTGTAGATGATGGTATTGCAATGGGACATGACGGCATGCTCTACTCTTTGCCATCACGCGATGTAATTGCCGACTCTGTGGAGTATATGGTTAATGCTCACAAGGCTGATGCTATGATTTGCATCTCTAACTGCGATAAGGTTACACCAGGTATGCTGATGGCAGCAATGCGTCTTAACATTCCTGCTGTCTTTGTTTCTGGCGGTCCTATGGAGGCTGGTCAGTATAAGGGTGAGAACGCAGACCTTATCACAGCCATGGTTAAAGGTGGTGACCCAACAGTTTCAGACGAGGAACTCAAGGAGATAGAACAATGTGCATGTCCTGGATGTGGAGCATGCTCTGGTATGTTCACTGCCAACTCTATGAACTCACTTACTGAGGCTATCGGTTTGTCATTACCTGGCAATGGTTCAATACTTGCAACTCACGTAAACCGTGTACAGCTCTTTAAAGATGCAGCAAAACTCATTGTAAAGAATGCTTTCGCATATTATGAGGACGGCGACGAATCTGTTCTTCCTCGTTCTATTGCTACTCGTCAGGCTTTCCTTAACGCTATGACTCTTGACATCGCTATGGGTGCATCTACTAACACTGTTCTCCACCTCCTTGCTGTTGCACAGGAAGGCGAAGTTGACTTCAAGATGTCAGACATTGACGCTCTTTCTCGCAAGGTTCCTTTCCTCTGCAAACTGGCTCCGAACTGGCAGAAGTATTCTATTCAGGAGGAGAATCGTGCAGGTGGTATTCTCGGCATACTCGGAGAATTGGCAAAAGGCAATCTGCTCGACCTGTCTTGCAAGCGCGTAAATGGTGCTACTTTGGGTGAAGACATCAAGAAATACTCTATTACTGGTGACACCATCGACCCAGAGGCTTCACGCATCTATCACTCTGCACCTGGACGTAAGTTCTCTAATGTTATGGGATCACAAGACGCTCAGTGGGAAAGTCTTGATACAGACCGAGTTAATGGTTGTATCCGCGACATTGAGCATGCATACACAAAGGATGGCGGACTTGCAGTACTCTTTGGCAACATCGCGCAGGATGGTTGTGTAGTAAAGACTGCTGGTGTAGCACCTGAGTTATGGCATTTCGAGGGTCCTGCAGTAGTGTTTGATTCTCAGGAAGATGCCTGCGATGGCATTCTCGGTGGCAAGGTTAAGAAGGGTGACTGTGTAGTCATCACCCATGAAGGTCCTAAGGGCGGTCCCGGTATGCAGGAGATGCTCTACCCTACTTCATACATCAAGTCTATGCACATGGGTAAAGAGTGTGCGCTTATCACTGACGGTCGTTTCTCAGGTGGCACATCAGGACTGTCTATCGGACACATCTCTCCTGAGGCTGCAAGCGGTGGCAACATAGGTAAGATTAAGGATGGCGACATCATCGTTATAGATATCCCTTCACGCTCTATCAACGTAAAACTTTCAGACGAGGAACTTGCTGCACGTCCACAGCAGCCTCTAAAGCGTAACCGAGTTATCAGCAAGGCTCTGCGTGCGTATGCACAGTCTGTATCTTCTGCCGATAAGGGTGGCGTAAGAATCATCGATTAAAACATATATAGACACTATAGATACTATAGAAAGAAAAAGAATGGAAAAGATTACTGGTGGAGAAGCACTGATGCTTTCACTTAAGGCTGAGGGCGTTAAGACCATTTTTGGTTACCCTGGAGGTGCCATAATGCCAACATACGACTCCCTCTATGACTATACACGTGGTGAGAAGAAAGCCTTCGACCACATACTGGTACGCCACGAGCAGGCTGCCGCACACGCTGCAGAAGGCTATGCACGCGTTAGTGGCAACGTAGGTGTAACACTTGTTACTTCTGGTCCTGGTGTAACAAACACCCTCACTGGCGTAGCAGATGCCATGATGGACTCTACACCTATAGTCGTCATTGCTGGTCAGGTAACTACCAGCGTACTCGGAAGTGATGCTTTTCAGGAAGTTGACCTTGTTGACGTTGCACAGCCTATCACTAAGTGGGCTTACCAGATACGTTCGGCAAAAGACGTAGCATGGGCTGTAAGCCGTGCTTTCTTTATAGCTCGTTCTGGTCGTCCAGGTCCAGTAGTGCTGGACTTCACCAAGAATGCACAGACTGAATTAATCGACTACGTACCAGCCAATGTTGACTTCATACGCAGCTACGTTCCATATCCTACTCCAAGAGAGGAGGATATCAAGGCTGCCGCAGAAATCATCAATAATGCGAAAAAGCCTATGGCTCTCGTAGGACAAGGCGTAGAACTCGGCAATGCTCAGGAAGAACTGAGAACCTTCCTTGAAAAAGCCGACATCCCTGCAGGACGTACACTGATGGGACTCTCTGCCCTACCCTCTAACCATAAACTCAATATGGGTATGCTCGGTATGCACGGCTCTTTTTCTGTTAACCTCAAGGAGCAGGAGGCAGACGTACTGATAGCTATCGGCATGCGTTTCTCTGACCGCGTGACAGGTAATCTGGAGCGTTATGCTAAGCAAGCCAAGATTATACATCTTGACATAGACCCTTCCGAGATTGACAAGTGTGTAAAGACCACCGTTTCCGTAATAGGAGATTGTAAGCAGTCTTTGCCTGCTCTTACCGCCCTCGTCAACAAGGCAGACCACTCTGACTGGAAAGAGTCTTTCCAACCTTTGCGCCAGAAAGAGATTGAGAAAGTAATCACTCCTGCAACAAAACCTACGGAAGGTCCGCTGCTCATGGGTGAAGTTGCACATGCCGTTGCCAAGGCAACTAACTCTGAGTCTGTACTTGTAACCGACGTAGGTCAGAACCAACTTATGTCTGCACGCTACTTCAAATATCATAAGAACCGTAGTATCATCACTTCCGGCGGTATGGGCACTATGGGCTACGGTCTGCCAGCAGCTATGGGTGCTACCTACGGAGCTCCAGACCGTACCATCTGTTGCTTTATGGGTGATGGTGGCCTGCAGATGATGATACAGGAATTTGGTACCATAATGGAGCACCATATTCCTGTCAAGATGATTCTGCTCAACAATAATTATCTGGGCAACGTAAGGCAGTGGCAAGACATGTTCTTCAACCACAAGCAGTCATTCACCCCAATGACTAATCCTGACTTTGGCAAGATTGCAGAAGCATACGGCATCGCATTCCGTCGCTGCGCCGAGCGTGCAGATCTGCAAGATGCCATTAAGGAGATGCTTGACACCGATGGTCCGTTCCTTCTTGAGACAATCATCAAGCCTGACGCTAATGTTGAGCCTATGACCGCTCCTGGCAAGGCTGTTGACGAAATGATACTGAACATTGATTGCTAAAACTATAAAATTCCATAGACCATCATTATAAAAATGAGCGATAACAACAATAACACACTTTACACCCTGCAAGTATATACCGAGAACATGGCTGGTATGCTTAACCAGATAACAGGCGTATTTACCCGCAGGCAGATCAATATCGAGTCGCTGAATGTATCGCCTTCATCTATAAAAGGCATACACAAATACACTATCACCGCATTCAGCGATGAAGAGACCATCAAGAAGGTGGTAAAGCAGATAGAGAAAAAGATAGACGTGGTAAAGGCGCACTTCTATACCAGTGAGGATATATTCCATGTTGAGGTGGCACTCTTCAAGCTTTCTACCGATAAGGTGATGGCAGACCCTAATATCTCACGCGCCATACGCCATTCTTCAGCGCGCATAACTGAGGTTAACTCTACTTTCTGCATTGCAGTATGTGAAGGCACTACATCTGATATCCTCGCACTTTTCCATGAATTAAGGAAGACACCCGAGTGTGTGCTCCAGTTTACACGTTCCGGACGCATTGCCGTAACGCGCAGCTGTCAGGAAGAAGTCAGCAAGTTCCTACACGAAAGAGGAGAAGAGATATGATGACAGAAAATCCAAAGACTACCCCACTTTACTATACCTCGGCAGATGCCTTTCATTGCGATTTTTCCAAGCAACTCTGCATTGGTCATCTCGGAAATGCTCTGCTGAATGCTTCCGATATGCACTCCACAGCACGCAATTTCGGAATGACATACCTGTGGACGCAGAACAAGACATGGGTGTTGTCCCGACTTGCCATAGAACTTGAAGACATACCCGTAGAGCACGATAAATTCATTATTGAGACGTGGGTAGAAAACGCCATGAAGTTCTTCACCAAGCGTAACTGGGCTATCTACTCTGAGGATGGAAAGAAAGTCTATGGCTATGCCAAGAGTATCTGGGCAATGATAGATACCAATACGCGTGAGCCTCAGGACATCCTCGCCATGCACGACGGCAAGATTATGGACTACCTTTATCCTGAAAAGGAGTGCCCTATTAAGGATGTTTCGCGCGTGAAGACTCCCGCAATGACAGACTACACAGAGTTTAAGGTGATGTACAACGACCTCGATGTAAACTGTCACCTTAACTCGATGAAGTATATCGACCACGTGATGGACACCTTCCCTATAGACTATCTTCGCAACTATCAGGTAAAGCGTGTAGAGATAGCCTACGTAGCAGAGGGACATTGGGGCGACACTCTGCGCATCTATCATACGGCAGACGAGGAGCAGCACTACTTCCGCATAACACGCATGGAGGCAGACGGCAACGAAACCGAGCTCACAAGAGTGCTGATGAGTTTCAGGGCAAAATAATAACAACTTCGGAACAACGAAATATCGATAATATCGAAATATCTCAATATTAATTTCATTAACAACTAAAACAACAAAACAAAATGGCAAAAATGAATTTTGGTGGCGTTATCGAGGAGGTAATGACACGTGAGGAATTCCCACTTGAGAAGGCTCGTGAAATCCTTAAGGACGAGACTATCGCAGTTATTGGTTATGGTGTGCAGGGACCTGGTCAGGCTTGCAACCTCCGCGACAACGGTTTCAACGTAATCGTTGGTCAGCGTCAGGGCAAGACCTTCGAGAAAGCAAAGAACGACGGCTGGGTACCAGGCGAGACACTCTTCTCTATCGAGGAAGCAGCCGACAAGGGTACTATCATCATGTGCCTGCTCTCTGACGCAGCCGTAATGTCAGTATGGCCTACACTCCAGAAGTACCTCACTCCTGGCAAGGCTCTCTACTTCTCTCACGGCTTCGCTATCACATGGTCTGACCGCACAGGTTGCGTTCCTTCCAAGGACATTGACGTTATCATGGTAGCACCTAAGGGTTCTGGTACATCACTCCGCACTATGTTCCTTGAGGGCCGTGGCCTTAACTCTTCTTACGCAGTATATAACGATGCTACAGGCAAGGCACTTGACCGCACACTCGCCCTCGGTATCGGTATCGGTTCTGGCTACCTCTTTGAGACTACATTCCAGCGCGAGGCTACATCTGACCTCACTGGCGAGCGTGGCTCATTGATGGGTGCTATCCAGGGTCTTCTCCTCGCTCAGTATGAGGTTCTCCGTGAGAACGGCCACACACCTTCTGAGGCATTCAACGAAACAGTTGAAGAGCTCACTCAGTCACTCATGCCTCTCTTCGCTGAGAAGGGTATGGACTGGATGTATGCTAACTGCTCTACCACAGCACAGCGTGGTGCACTCGACTGGTATCCACGTTTCCACGATGCCATCAAGCCAGTAGTACAGCAACTCTATGAGTCAGTAAAGAGTGGTAATGAGGCACAGATTTCCATTGATGCAAACTCTAAGCCTGACTATCGTGTAGGTCTGGAGAAGGAACTCAAGGCTCTCCACGACTCTGAGATGTGGCGCACAGCTGAGACTGTTCGTAAGCTCCGTCCAGAGAACAACTAAGAAGACTCTCCCCACCCTCTCTGTTTAGAGAGGGAGATAAATAAGCGCAGCGGATGCTTTCCGTTGCGCTATTTTTTGTTTGGGTTAAAAAGTGTCATGCTACCTGTTGATTATACATTTTTTTTCGTAACTTTAGATAAGTTACAATGCACTCGGCATAAAAATAAAAAATTTTATTTTGTTCTGCGCTCGTTTTTTCGTAACTTTGCCCTGAAATTACCTATTATACGAATAATAATGAAAAACTTTCTGAAATACATGCTGGCAACCGTCTGCGGTCTGCTGGTTTTCTCCCTCATAACGGGAATAGTGTTTATTGCTGTTATCGTGGGCATGGCAGCATCAGGTTCCTCGACAACGGAGGTGAAGGACAACTCTGTGTTCGTGCTTAAACTCGACGGACTCATTGATGAGCGAGGCAAGGAAGACAGCCCTCTCGACATGCTGATGAGCAAGGGCGACATGTCGATGATGGGACTTGACGACATCACGCTGAGCATACGCAAGGCTGCAAAGGAGAAGAACATCAAGGGCATATACATTGAGGGCGGAACAGCCTTGTTCGACTCACCTGCTACAGCCCAGCAGATAAGGGATGCACTCAGGGAGTTCAAGAAGAGTGGCAAGTGGATTTTTGCCTATGCCGACGGATATACTCAGGCAGCATACTATGTGGCTTCTGCAGCCGACTCTGTGTTCCTCAACCGCACAGGAATAATAGAACTTAAAGGCATAGGAGGCAAGCAGCAGTTCATGACGGGACTGTATGACAAACTCGGCATAAAGTATCAGACTGTGCGCGTGGGAAAATACAAGAGCGCAGTGGAGAGTGTGACTCGTAAGGACATGAGTGCCGAAAACCGCGAACAGACCCTCGCCTACCAGAAGGGAATATGGAAGCATTGGCTCAACGACATTGCAGCAAGCCGCAAGATTACAGCCATCCAGATAGATAAGATGGTGAGTGACAGCATCTTAGCTTTTGCCAACCCAGAGGACTACCGCAAGGGCAACCTCATTGACCGTCTGATGTATCCTGACGAGATAAAGCGCGTAATAAAGCGTAAACTCGGCATAGCTGAGGATGAAGATGTCAACCAGCTTACCTTGGCAGACATGAAGGATTTGCCCTGCCCTGAAGAAGAAAAAGGCGGCAAGGTAGCCGTGTATTATGCCTACGGTGAGATAATAGACGAGCAGACAAGCCTCTTCGCCACGGAGCACTGCATAATAGGCAGCGAGACGGTTGAAGACCTTAACAAACTTGCCAAGGACGATGAGGTGAAGGCAGTGGTGTTGCGCGTCAATTCGCCTGGAGGCAGTGCTGTGGCATCTGAGCAGATATGGCATGCTGTGAAAATGTTGAAGACGAAAAAGCCCGTAGTGGTATCAATGGGCGGACTGGCGGCTTCTGGCGGTTATATGATTAGTGCACCAGCCAACTACATATTCGCTGAGCCTACCACTATAACAGGCAGCATAGGTATCTTCGGACTTGTGCCTAACTTCAGCGAACTTGCCACAGACAAATTAGGCATCACCTTCGATGGCACTAAAACCAACCGCTATACCGACTTCGAGGAAAACCTTATCGTGGGCAAGGACAATGCTGAGGAGATACGCTTCATGCAGACCTACGTTGACAGAGGCTATGAAACATTCCTCGGCATAGTGGCTGACGGACGCAAAATGAGTCGCGACCAGGTTCACGCCATAGCACAAGGACGTGTATGGCTTGCCACTGACGCACAGCCCATAAAACTTGTTGACAAGCTCGGCTCACTTGATGATGCCATAAAGAAGGCTGCTGAACTTGCCAAACTGAAGGAGTACCACTCAATAAACTATCCTGAACCCACTCCGTGGTATGACGACCTGCTTAACAGCGCTACAAACAAAGGCACCTATCTTGATGCCGAACTGCATCAGATTCTCGGCAATATGTATCAGCCCATACTCGACGTTCGCAGAAATGCCCAGCGCAACCGCCTACAGGCGCTTTTGCCGATAATGATGGTTTTCTAAGGTTATAAGTATAAGATAACACTCAAAATATTAATGATATGATAATAGGAATAATCACAGGTATTCTTGCAGGTTTTATAGCCAGCAAAATTACAAATGGAAAAGGCAAAGGTTGCATCATCGACCTCCTCTTAGGTCTCATCGGCGGTTTCGTAGGTGGCACCCTTTTCGGCTTACTCGGCATAGGTCCAGCCTTCAACTGGCTCGGCGAACTCATCACCTCCGTTTGCGGAGCGGTGGTAGTTCTCTGGCTATGGAAAAAGCTTAGTAAATAAGCATCACGAAACACTAAAAAAAATCGCCTCGCGGAGTATATTCTGCGAGGCGAACTCTGTTCTGCAATATTTTTATAATTGTCTTGATTTCTGCAATAATTTTATCTGATTTAATATGTTTAACCTATAATGTTTTCTACTATTTTTTTGTTTGACAGTTTGTTTAGGAAATAAGCCCCTCTATATATATTGTACGAATGAAAAATACGAAAAACGGCATTTTTGCCATTGATTATGCAAAAACGCCGTAGAATATAACTTAAAAAATGCTTGTTTACTTACTATATGGAAATATATTCACCATCGTTGAACAAATGAACTTGCCATTCGTTTCCAAATTCTTCAGCAAACTGTTTTGGATTTTCCGTATGGATAGGTATGACGCCCTTTGGATTTAGGATAGAGAGGAAATCACGCATATCCTTCATATCTATATGACCACTAGTGTGCATAAGCTCAAAAATCTCACCTACCGATTTAGCTAAATCTTTGTTGTAGGCAGGAGAACCCTCTTTGACATAGCCTTTCCACATGGACAGTATCTTCACTTTCTCGCCTGGGATTTGCTCTATCAAATTGTCAAAGCGTGGATTAGCGCGTGCTATAAGCACATAGCCTTTTAGGTTAAGGAAGTCTATAAACTTATCAGTAACGAAGAAAACTCCCTTGTTTTTCTTATCACATTCAAGTGGTATGGGTTTGTATTTACCATATTTATACAACTCTGATTTTGTCCAAATAGAATCGCTGTTGACAATGGTATCCATTACCTTTTTCTGATAACAGTCAACATAGAAAGGAAGGTGTGCATCAAGAGCAGCATGGTATAGTGAGAACAACCTATCAATATTGGTGGAAGATAGGTAAACTATATATCCTCCTTTATTCTTAAACATATGATAGAAACTACGCTGAAGTTCAGACTCCGTAGTGGCATTAGGACGAGAAACGTTAGTTGCCTCGCAGACAACATAGTCAACCTTACCAATATACATTTTCAGCATCTTTTCCATCTTACTGCTTCGGAAACCATGCATACGGAAGTCACCCGTATGATATACGGATGCTCTACTTGTAGAAATCCTGAATGCGTAAGCATCAAATGCGGAATGGTCAACCGTAACAGGCATGATAGTAAAAGGACCAAAATCAAATGACTTGCCTGCCTTGAAGATATTGACAGACTTAAGACGCTCAAGCATTTCTTTATGCTCAGGACGTATTGACTTTAATCGGTCTGAGAGAATCGTCTGAATATCGCGACCCAAACCACCCATATAGATAGGCAGTTCCTTAGGCAGTTTATGCATATTGCCTATGTGGTCACCATGATAGTGGGTTATTAGGAGTGCACTCTTCGATAAATCGCCATGAGTCAGGCCCTCTACCTGCAAATCTCCAGTCTTGGGACCACCAGGCAGTTCTTCGCCATAATCGACGAACAAATGCCAACCGTCTTGCTCATATTCTGTCACGCAACCACCTATCTGATGTGTACCGCGATGGATCTTGATGTTCATTTCATTAGCAATTGGGGATATGTTCCACTAAACACAAATTTTCCTTTTGTAAATTCCTTGTCATCATAATATAGAGAATGACAATGAAAATTGGTGTTAATACTAGGTACATGGATAATCTCATTAACAAATTCTTCTGTGCAACCTACAGGCATAATGGTAACAACATCAATTTCCAAATGGCTCGGTATTTGGCTTGATGTAGATTCTCTATTCATAAAGAAATCCCACCATTTTTGTCCAGATTTACTGCGAAGCAATTTAGCTATAAAGGTTGCATATGTTAGTGCTTGTTCCATTGCATCTGATTGACTTTCTGAAGGCAGATTTTCATCTTTTACTTCCATTACACATAACCTTGAGATTCTATCCAATCTCTTTACGCGTGAAAGGATGTCTATTCCTCCTCCGAATTGCTTAGCATATTGAGGATTATGCTCACTTGCCTTTATGGGAGTCGGTAACTGGAAGAAACAATCATTTAGTTTTATAGGCTGTATTCCTGTTAAAGCCTTTTTTTCTGCCTTAGTCCTTTTAGCAAATTCATTTAACAATTTATTTTCCACTCTATGCTCTGGGCTTTTGAGTTTTATGTCATTAGCCTCTTTAGCTTTATCGCGGAAAAACTTTCTAAACATCTTTGCCTCATTACTGTTGCGCCAATCATATCTATTTTTATTGAGAATAAATCCAAAATATTTTTCATTGGCATTCTCTCTTGGGTACAATAATACTCTGTCAGGGGTTGAGGATATTTCACCTACGCTTTGACCATCAAATCGCAAATCATATGTTTCACCTTTATGCCTGCTTACAGAACTATATACAGAAAGGCCTTCAGGCTTTCTGAATCTTTTTGGATGTTTATTCGCTAAACTCTTGATATACCCTGCATAACGTTCCTCCCATTCGGGATAGTTGGACAATAATTGCAATGTCGTTTCAACAACACATTTATTCATAATCCAAATCCTTTAATTTAAAAATTGCCGATTTTCTAGAACAAGAATTCAAGCGGACGCTTCTATTTCAATATGTCTTTAAGATTTTTGAATTTATCTTACTGTATTCATTTGAATAACCCCTGAATTCTTGGTGTTAAGCGATTGAGCAGTTCCTCTCCAGTTATGGCACGACTGATGTCACTGCATGAATCCATCATTACAGATATAGCAGCTGGTTCACTTGCCATCCCACGTTCTTCTTCAAGTATGTCGTATTCCTTGTTGTTCATAAACATTTGTTTTCTGCTTGCAAAGATAAATAATTATTTTTATTTCTCCAAACAATGGAGAGAAAAAGTATAAAAAAGAAGAATTTTGAAAAGAAACCTCCTAAGGTCACTAAAACGCTCTCAAGGCGCATGAATACTGGGCTGAGGATGGTGACCTGTGCTTGTCGATAGGTCACTTAGAGGTCACTTGATACCTCACTATCTGGCAAGAAGTTATAGGAGTTACAGAAGTTAGCGCTTCGCTTAGGAGTGAAGACAATACTTGAGACTATGGGACCAATACAGTGACCTCTGTAGTGACCTGTATAGTGACCTCTATTGAAAAGAGGTCACTATCGTGAAACCGCATAAACACTGGGCTTAAAGGGGAACAAGTGAGGTTATGAGGTGTTTTTTTAAACAGGTAAATTCTAACGTTTTTTACCAACGATGGCATGGCTTTTCCCCTCTTTTGGTAAAAGCAATGCTTTTAGCGCTAAAAGTAATGCTTTTAGTTGCAGAGGGGCTACCTCTGCATGCGGAAGCTTAGCTTCTGCATCTGGTTGCTAAGCTACCGCGTGTGGTTACTAAGCTACCGTGCGTGGTTACTAAGCAACCGCATGGGAAAACGGAAAAGTCCGCTCAGCACCAATCCAGCCGAGGCCTTCATGAATACTAAAGCGGACCACCCACCTTAAAAAAAATCTTTTTTTGATGATGCAAAGGTAGTAAGAATAGTTGAAAGTGGAAAGTGAAAAGTTGAAAGTTTTGCTTCATCCCCCACTTTCTTGACAAAAGGCAAATACGCACTTAACACAGGTCAATTAGTTGCATAGTTTTGGTCGTATGAATTATTTTTACTACCTTTGCATACGTTATGAACAAATATTACGCAATAGCATATAAACTCACTACCATCAAGGATGGAGTGAAAAAGATGGAGGAAGAGGCTACGGCTGAGGACCCGTTTGTGTTCATCTCTGGTTTCGGAACTACGATTCCCGGCTTTGAGAAGGAGATAGAGAAACTGGCTAACGGCGACAGCTTTGACTTAACCATACCTTGCGCCGAGGCATACGGCGAATATGTCGATGCGCGCGTCATTACACTTGCCAAGGACATTTTCACCGTCAACGGAGTGTTTGATGCCAACATGATATACGTTGGTGCCATCATCCCCCTGCAGAATGAGGACGGTATGCGCTTCATGGGCAAGGTGCTCTCGGTGGATGACACTAACGTAAAGGTTGACCTGAACCACCCTCTCGCTGGCTGCGACCTGAACTTTACCGGCACGGTGGCAGAATGCCGCGAGGCTACCAACGAAGAGATTACCCAAATGATTAACCGCCTCTCAGGCGGTGGCTGTCACGGCTGCGGTGGCGGAGGATGCCACTCTGGCGACGGAGGTTGCGGAAACTGCGGCGACGGGGGCTGCGGAGGTGACGGTTGCGGAAACTGCAAGTAAAACCCATAAACAAAATACAACACACATGAATACATTCGGCAAGATATTTACTATCACGAGTTTTGGCGAGAGCCACGGTGCAGGCATAGGCGGAGTGATTGACGGTATGCCAGCAGGCATAGAGGTGGATATGAACTTCATACAGAGGGAGTTAGACCGCCGCCGCCCTGGTCAGAGTGCTATCACCACAGGCAGAAACGAAGCTGACAAAGTGGAGATATTGTCAGGTGTATTTGAAGGCAAGACAACGGGATGCCCTATAGGTTTTCTGGTGAGAAACACTAACCAGCATTCTCAGGACTATGAGAACATGCGATGCCTGTTCCGTCCGTCACATGCCGACTTCACCTACCAGCAGAAGTATGGCATAAGAGACCACAGAGGTGGTGGCAGAAGCAGTGCACGCATAACGATAAGTCGCTGTGTAGCAGGTGCTTTCGCCAAACTGGCGCTCAACCAGCTTGGCATTACTATTCAGGCTTACACCTCGCAGGTGGGCAATATAGCACTTGACAGAGACTACAAGAAATATGACCTGAGCCTTACGGAAACGAATGCCGTTCGTTGCCCTGATACTGAGAAAGCGAAGGAGATGGAGAACCTTATAAAAGAGGTGAAGGCTGAGGGTGATACCATCGGTGGAACTATAACATGCGTAATAAAAGGTTGTCCTGTGGGACTGGGCGAACCTGAGTTTGGCAAGCTGCATCAGTCGCTCGGCTCTGCCATGTTGTCAATCAATGCCGTAAAGGGCTTTGAATATGGCGAGGGGTTCAACGGTCTCGCCATGAGGGGCAGCGAGCAGAACGACCTGTTTAATGAAGGAATTGGTAACGGCATGAAGACCAACCACTCTGGTGGCATACAAGGTGGTATAAGCAATGGCGAGGACATATATTTCCGCGTAGCATTCAAGCCTGTTGCCACCCAACTGCGTGAGCAGGAGACGATAGACCTGGAGGGCAACCCTACCCTGCTGAAGGCTAAGGGCAGACACGACCCATGCGTATTGCCACGCGCCGTGCCCATAGTGGAGGCTATGGCTGCTATAACCATACTCGACCATTACCTCATCGGCAAAACGACAAGACTATAACACAATATACATAATAGGTATTAGATAAACACAACTAAAAAATCTATGAAAAAAATCAATTTGGCAAAACAGATGCTGCTCAGCACTCTGTTAGTTTTCTTATGTGCCTCAAACGTGCAGGCATACGACAAACTCACAACCACTGGCGGAACATATCAGCTTATAACGACAGCAAATGTTGATAAGCTGGAAGATGGAGACATTGTTATCTATGCAGCAATGTATCGAGACGAAAACAACAACTGGTATTTGTCCGTCATGGGAGAGCCTGATGCTGATGTCTCTATGTTCAAATATTATGCAACTACGACTTTCTTGGCGAGCCATGAAAGCAATTATGACTATACCAAGATGCCTGACAAGATAACACTCGAAACAGTTAATACTACTGGCTATCCCTACGAGTTTATATTCAAGAAGTCTGGAGATACCTTCGCACTCTTGAACAACTTTGGTGATGATTTTTACGTAAAGGGGTTAACAACTAATTACCCCGTAACAGCAGATTCAGAACCATGTTATTGGAGTTTTGCATCTATTGACGCAACATACATCAAGACACAGATGAGCGGCTATAGAGTGCTTAAGGCTCAAACTACTTTCCCTAATGCCACATACAAATACAAATTTGACACACATACGAACGGCTATATAGCTCTTTGCTATAAAAAAGAACTCCCCACTACATCATCGTTCTCCCTCACACTAAACGAAACTGGCTATGCCACAATGTATTACGAGAATAACGATGTAAAGTTAGCTGAAGGCATGAAGGCTTACACCCTGAGCCTGGTGGAAGACGGTGGAATTTACAAATTGAGGTTTAACAGTATCGGGACAACCATACCTCACGGCACAGCAGTAATGATTAAAGGCACTCCAAATACAGAGTATCACCCAACGTTATATAGTGTTGCTGCAACAACAGCTAACGGTTTGACACCATTGAATGACGACAACGTGTTGTATGGAACGGAAGCAGAAGAACTGCAGAGCAATGGCGACGGACGATACTATAAATTGGCAAATGACCCGACCAAGGGCATGAGATTTTACTGGGGAGCGGCTAACGGAGCAGCTTTTACTAACTCGGCTCATAAGGCATACCTATTTATTCCTGCTTCCAGTCCTGCTTCTCTTGTTTCCGAATTCTCGTTCACTGATGATGCCACCGCTGTTGGCAGCATCAGCGAAAACAATAACACGAACAAGGCAAAAAAGATTTATGACATTACTGGAAGAGCGCAAGGCAACTCTCACAGCAATGCCATAAATATTGTAAACAATAAGAAGTTTATCAAGTAAGCAGATTACAGTACGCAGGCGTAACTGTCCACTACTCCAACTACGTGATTATCAGCATCAGTAACAAGTACATTGTGTATCTTGTTGCTGTGCATTATGCTCTGAATTTCAGAGATACGAGCCTTGGTGGTGACAGTCTTTGGCGTGCGAGTCATAATGTCATTTACCGTATGGTCAAAGAAACCTGCCTGCCAGCGTTCCATAGCACGACGAATGTCGCCATCGGTTATTATTCCTGCCACCGTCTCATCGTCGTTTAATGCTATGCCCAAGCCCAGTTTGCCTGCACTGACCTTGATGATGGCCTCACCCAGATGCATTGCTGGAGAGAGGAATGGCAGGTTCTCGGTAAGCATAACATCGCCTGCCGTAGTAAGCAGTCGCTTACCCAATTCACCACCAGGATGGAACTGTGCAAAGTCTCTTGGCTTGAAGTCACGCAACTCCATGAGGCATATCGCAAGGGCATCGCCCATAGCGAGCGCCGCTGTGGTGCTGCTTGTTGGCGCAAGGTTAAGAGGGCATGCCTCCTTCTCCACCTTTACGTTAATGTGATATGTGGAATACTTGGCAAGCAGTGACTGAGGGTTGCCGCTCATGCCTATTATTGGCACCTCCATGTGAATAATAATAGGAACAAAGCGCAACAACTCGTCTGTCTGTCCGCTGTTGCTCAACGCAAGCACCACATCGTCTTTGGTTATAACACCCAAATCGCCATGATAGGCATCGAGCGGATTCACAAACACGGCTGGAGTGCCCGTAGAACTGAGCGTGGCAGCTATCTTGGCACCAACATGTCCGCTCTTTCCCACTCCAGTCACTATCACCTTGCCCTTACAGTGAAGCATAAGGTCAACAGACTTGTCGAACTGCTCATCAAGCAGAGGTATAAGGTCTGACAACGCCTGCGCCTCGTCTTGCAATGCTTGGGTTGCTATTTCGCGTATTGATTTCATCGTTTTATTCTTTCAAGAGTTTTTCTATCAGAGGTTTCAGGTCTTGCAACTTCAGCATGTTAGGTCCATCGCTCAGTCCCTCATCAGGATTAGGATGCACCTCGAAGAAATAACCATTAGCACCAAACGCCTTAGCAGCCAGTGCCATAGAAGGAACAAACTTGCGGTCACCAGATGTGGAACCGTTGCCACCACCAGGACGCTGCACGCTATGGGTGCAATCCATTATCACACGTGGTGTAATGTCAAGCATGTCTGGTATGTTGCGGAAATCAACCACAAGGTTATTATAGCCGAAACTATTGCCTCTTTCTGTCAGCCACACCTCCTTACCACCGCTGTCAAGCACCTTGTTGACAGGATACTTCATATCAACACCGCTGAGGAACTGTGCCTTCTTGATGTTTACCGTCTTGCCTGTCTTTGCTGCTGCTACGAGCAAATCGGTCTGACGACATAGGAATGCTGGTATCTGAATAATATCCACCACCTCGCCTACAGGCTCAGCCTGAGATGATTCGTGTATATCGGTAAGCAGACGAAGTCCGTACTTATACTTCACATCAGCCAGCATCTGCAAGCCCTTATCCATTCCTGGACCACGAAAAGACTTCAACGATGTACGGTTAGCCTTATCAAATGAAGCCTTGAATATTATTTCCGTACCTAATGCCTCATTTATCGATACTATCTCACGTGCCACTGTATCAAGCAGTTCTGCACTTTCTATGACACAAGGTCCAGCTATGAATATTGGTTTCAAATTGTTCAAAGTTTTATAAAAGGTTTAGGGTTATTTCTTCCAGAATTTCTTTGTAATATCAGTAAGAGAAAGGTCTTTCTCCACTTTATACAGACGTTGGTTAGTAGTAGGTTTGTTGAGCGGTCCCATCGTTGCCACATACGGACCTAACTTTATAAAGTCAAAGTTCTTGACATGTATTGCCTTGCTACACTCCACCCTGCCGCTATACCATGCCACCTTCAAGTGAGGATAATGTTTCTTTGTCCACGCCGCCAAGGCATCCACCTCCTGTGGCTCGGCATCGCCTCCCATGAATGCTACGCAGGTGATATCATCACCATACTCTTTCAGCATCACATCCAGAGACATAGCATTAAAAGGCTCACCGATATCCTCCCACAGATAGTCGCTGTGACATCCTAAGCAATGGCAAGGACAGTTTGATATATTTATAGAGAGCGTGACCTCATCAGGAATCTCCTGAAAGACCACGCTCGTGTTAACATACTTCATAAAAGATTATCCAACTTTCTGTACCTGTGGCGCAGCCGTTTCTTCTTCCTTGCCCATCTTGTCTGAGCCAGCATAGTAACGGCGTGCAGCCTCCTTCTGACGTGCTGCTGAGAAGTTGCTTACTCTCTTCAGGTAGCCAATGATACGTGTCATGTAGTCCACATTGCTTGAGTGACACTGAGGACACTCGTGCAGGTAACGCTTGTCAATATGGCCGCAGTTGTTACATATAGTGTTAGGAATGTTGAATGTAAAGTAGTTACATCCCTCCTTAGCTGCCACCTTCAAGAGCTGCTTGTACTGCATCTTAGAGAGGTGTTCCTCAAGGTTCATGTGGAGGGCTGAACCACCAGTGAGGTGCTCAATGTAAGGTGCACCGTGCATCTTGAACTTATCTATGATGTTCAGCGACTGATCCTCTACTACATAGAAGTAAGAGTTGTAGCAGTCACGAGGCACGAAGTAACCATCCTCACGGTCCCACTTAGCATGCTTCACACCTACGTTCTCAGCAGGAATCATCTCACAGTTGAAGAGAACCTCCTTAGTGCGATACTGCTTATTCAGCTTCTCAACGATAGAGAGAACACCCTGAACGAATTCCTTATACTTCTCGTTAGGTGTAATCTTGAGTCCCATAAACTCAGCAGCCTCAACCAGTCCGTTTACACCGATTGTGAGATACTGACGTGACATATTGATATAGCCAGCATCAAACAGTGGCAACATACCATGAGCCTGAAGGTTCTTAAGGTTCTCGTTGTAAGCTAACTGCACCTTGTGACAAAGGTCAATAACCTCTTCAAGATACTCCTTATAGTCGCGTCCGTTGTTTTCTGCATACTGTATGCAACGGTTGAGGTTTACTGTGAGCACAGACTTAGAACCTGTTGACACACCACCTGCACCGAGGGTGTAAGAGAAGCCGTTGTCTTGAATCTCATTACGCAGACGGCAGCATGAAGACAGTGAGTCTGCATTGTCACTCATGTAAGTGAAGAAGCTGTGACCCTCAGAGTACATCTCTGCTGTGAAGTCACCCCACTCCTTATCGCGGCACTCACCATTGTCTGCGAGCAGAGCCATTGTCTCTACTGGGAATGTGAGAACAGTCTTTTCGCGCTCCTTGTTAAACCACTTCATAAATCTCTTCTGCAACCATGACAGGCCGTTCCAGTCAGGCTGTGTTCCGTCTGGGAAGTAGAAGTTGCCGAAGAGTGACTCGAAATAATACTTATCGTAATAAGCAATATTCCAGAATACTGCCTGGAAGTTACGAGCACCTGTAGGCTGGTTTATAGAATATACTATCTGCTCAAAGCAGTCAGTGATGACCTTGTCGATGGAACGCTGGCGCAGTGACATATCCACAATCTTCTCTGGGTCTTTGTAGTAGTCTGTACCATACTCCTTGCCTATGAAATAATTAAGGTACATGAGGAACTCAGGTGTAGCACATGCACCAGAGAGCATAGAGCTGACGATGAACACCATGTTTACAAAACCTCCACAGAAGCTCTTGAGGTTTGTAGGGGCTGTTGAGTTACCACCTATCGCTGTAGTACCGTTTATCAACCAAGGATACATTGTGATAGAGGCACAATAAGGCGCGATGGATGTCTCATCGTTCTTATAGATGAAGTGGTGATTCAGCAGGTCGATATACTTGTCGGCAGTCTGTTTGTCATACATCTTCTTGATGCGGTCAGTCAGCAGACGACGGTTCAAACGGATGAAGTTTGACTTTGGCAACTCACCTATAAGTGTTGCAATATTCTTATGTTCCACATTTGCGTTTGCGTCAAACTTTGAACCCGTTGCTGCGTTTGCTGCTTCCATATAGTCTGTCACAAAAGACAACTTCTCCAGTGTCTCACGGTCTTCAGTGTGCGACTGACGATACAGCATGTAGCACTTTGCAACCTTGTAGTGTCCCTCCTTCATGAGAGCCATCTCCACCTGGTTCTGGATATCCTCCACAGTGATATTGTTCTTGATATCTAAGTGACTGATAATCTTAGAGATGTTAGCTACATCAAATGGTTCTTCAACTGCTTCAAATGCTCTCACAATAGCACTCATAATCTTGTCCAGTGAGAAGTCATCTTTTGAGCCATCACGCTTGGTAATGGTAAACTTTTTAATTTCCATCATAGGTCAAAATAGAAAACTTTTTTCTTTTTTCTTTTTCAAAAGTTGTCCAAAAAGGAAAACTTTGGCAAAGAGTATTGGTTAGTTAATTATTTAAAATTACGAATACAAAGGTAATACATTTTCTCTTATCATACAAACTTTTTTGTCGAAAACTTTTCATTTTTTATTGGTTTAACCTACCCTTAAAGCGATATAGCAAACGCATTTTCAGCCTATTACAATTTTAGCATAAAGTTTTCATTACCTTATATTATTTCAAAATACATGTAAATTGTAAACTCCGAAATTACAATTCATAAAAAATACGCGCGTAAGCCTGTCTTCTTACGCGCGTACATTAAATATATCTATAGCAACTTATGCTATTTACCTATTACTATCTTGCAGCGGCACGGTGAAGTATTCTATCTTGCCTGATGGGTAAACGCCCTTGATTATAAGCACTGGGTCCTTACTCTTGTTGGCAGCCTTCACAGCCTCTGAGAGGTCTGAGAGAGTCTTCATCGAAGCCTCGTTCACGGTCTGTATAACAAACCCAGCAGGGATGCCACGCTCGCGGAATTTGCCGGTATTCACCTTTGTAACCTTCAGTCCGTACTTTATGTCGAGGTCTGCCTTTTCCTTTTCGTTCACCTCCCTGATTACTGCTCCGAGCACATCAAGGTCGGCATCCTTCACCACTTTAGTGTTGCCCTGCTCGTTCTTCAGTATTACTGTTGCAGTCTTCTTTGACTTCTTATGCAGATAGGTCAGCACCACTTTGTCGCCAGGACGCTTCGTGGCAAGTATCTCCTGCAGCTCTGCCATCTTGGTAACCTTCTGTCCGTCAACGGCTGTTATAACGTCGCCTTCCTCCAGTCCTGCGTCAGCAGCAGCTCCATCGTCCAGCACCTTAGCTACGTATATACCATCGTTGGTGCCGAGGTCAACCTCCTTGTTCTGCTCCTTCTGGGCGTCGATATACAGGCGGGCATCCTGTCCCTGTATGCCTATCAGTCCACGCTGTACGCTACCATACTGCTTCAAGTCAGCCACTACCTTATTCATAATAGTTGTAGGAATGGCGAAACCATAGCCTATGTTTGAACCTGTAGGCGAGGTCAGCATAGCGTTGATGCCTATCAGCTCACCTCTTGCGTTAACAAGTGCACCACCTGAGTTACCCTGGTTGATGGCTGCATCGGTCTGTATGAATGCCTCAACACCGTTAGCACCCAGTGAACGAGCCTTTGCTGATACTATACCAGCTGTTACCGTAGCACGTAGATTCAGCGGATGACCAATAGCGAGCACCCACTCTCCTACCTTTATATCATCACTTGATATTACCTTGATAACTGGCAAACCTGTTGCGTTCACCTTTATCAGGGCAAGGTCGGTATTCTTGTCGGTGCCTATTATGCGGGCAGAGAACTCACGATTGTCATTCAGTGTTACAGTCAGTTCGTCAGCACCATCCACCACATGGTTATTCGTCACAATATATCCGTCTGATGAAATGATAACACCTGAGCCAGCACCTTCCTTCTTAGGAGTCTGCACCTTACGCTTCTGACCAGGAACCTGCTGTCTCTGTCCGAAGAAGCCGAACGGATCAAACATATCTCCGAACGGATCAGCCTGCATTTCCACCTCCTGTATCTTGGAGTTCTGCAAATACTTAATATGTACCACACAAGGCAAAGCCTTTTCGGCTGCCACACTAAGGTCAACTGCCTGTCCTGCTGCAGCAACAGGAGCCGCTGAACAAGTATTATACACCTGTGTAGCAGCAATAGATAGTGACACTGCAATAAATGTCGATAGAATTGTCTGTTTCATTGTATTCATATATTATACCAGTTATAAATTCGGCTAAATGTTAAAACCAAATGCAAAGATAAACGCAAAATTTGTTAATCAAGCATTTTTGATTAACTATTTGATATTTTTTAAAAGTTTTGGGGGGCTTCTTAACTATTCTTTCACCTTCATCAGCATTATACCGATGAAAATCCATACTATCTCACGCACTCGACAGATGATGCTGACAAAGATGCCTAAGGCGGCAGAGAGACCGAGGGCTGCGATGGAGAGTACGAAACCACCTTCCTGCACACCTATCTGCATAGGCAGGAAACCTATGAGGTTGGCAAAGAATGTGGTCAGACCAACAATAAGTACAGAGTGTAGGTATGTAAGCATTATGCCGTCTATGCCTCCACCATTGTCAACGCCAAAGAGCAGCAGCATAAAGAGCACCTCAAGACTCTGCGCCCAACGTGAGAGATATTCCAGCAGCAGACTGCTGTAGAATGCTTTCTTGTCTTGCGAGAAGAGTGCTGCTATCTGTTTATCTACGTTCTGCAAGGCATCGTTGTGTCTTTCAGCAAAACGCTTGCTCCATCCCTTCAGGCCTGGTATCATGCCTATCCATCCCAACACCTTCATAACCACTCCGTTCTTATAGCCCTTAGAAAATACATAAAAGGCGCCAAAAAACAGCAGGGCTATAAAGCCCAATACACAACTTATTGGTACATTTAGGGGTAAATCGCCAACTACTGCCAGGGCGAGATATAGGAATATAGAGGAAAACCAGAACCAGAAATGCGCAAAGATGTGCATCATGGCATAGAGTATGACTGACGAGGTAGCCTTGCGTTTGTCCACATACTTAGACAACTCCATTATGCGGTAAGGCTCGCCGCCGAGTCCTCCCACTGGTGTGGCATAGTTCAGTGCGTATCCTGATATGGTGAGTTTATAAACCACCCACGGACTCACCTTTGCCTCTGGATCAACGCCCTTTATCACTCTCCACCAAGAGGCTGCGTTGATGCCGTAAATCAGCACCCACACACCTATTATCGGTATCAGCCAGTAGCCTGCTGTACAAAGATGCTGCCACAACTCGACAAAACTCACATCGAAGGTGAACAGCATGATGACGCATGCTGCTATGCCTATCAGGAAGAACAGGTTATTCAGTCGTTGTTTTGTCCAAGTCATAGTTTTGAGTTCAAAGGGTTCAAGTCGCTTCGCTGGTTCAAAGGGTTCAAGAGTTCAAGCTGTCAGCTATTTTCTTACAGAATGATTCGTGGCGATAGCGTGTGTAAGCCCACAGCATTCCCATGCCCAGTATCTCCCACACGAAGTTCCAGGCTGGTATATCACACAGACAGAACATCCAGAAGAAAGCCGTTCTGAAGTTGAAGGTCAAGGCTGCATTCCAAGGCATCACCTTGCGCGAATTATAGAGTATCTCCTCACGCACTTTCATTGGAATGTCTGACACGTCGCCATATTTCTCCTTCAGCGTCTTCATCAGTCGCTGGAACTCTGGCGTTGCAGCCTCCTGCTTCTTTGTGTAGTCAATATAGCTCTTGAGGAAGTTCTTCCATAGCAGGTTACCCTTCCATGGGGTCTCGTCGTATATCTTCTGCTGAGTAACCGAGTTGTCCAGTTCGCTACCCTTATCACCCTTCAGGAAGTACAGGTGCACCTGTATATAATAGTCAGCAAGACGCTGCTGACCGCCCATGCCCGTAAAGCCCGAGATAAGCGCCAGCACAAGCACCACGGCAGTTGCTATCAGTGTGTTCTGATCTGTATTCTCTATGCCAAACCAGCCGAACTCTATGTCGTGGTGGTAATAGAAACGATATACTATGCCGAGGTATATGGGTACAAACCATACGAATCCTGCCATACCGTCGAGTATTCTGCCCATCTGGCTCTTCTTGCCTGTCATGCGTGCCAGCTGTCCGTCACAGCAGTCGAATATGTCTGCCCACAGCAACAGCACCACACCTATCAGGTTGAGCATCAGACCATACAGTCCTCCGTAATAGATGCTTGGCTGTGCGTAGAAATAGGTACTTCCAGCACCTATTATCATCGACATTATCGTAACGGTGTTAGGATGTATGTCGAGTTTCTCAAACAACAAAGCCCACAGATAACTCAATGGGCGCACTACTCTATAGTCAAGCCAGTCCTCTGTTTCAGAAGACTTCAGCGTTGACATCATTTTTTGTCTCAGTTTATTCATTATAACTTTTTGAACCTTTGAACCCTTTAATACAGTTCTGCTGGTATTTTCTGCTTGGCGTTTTCAAAATCTTCCACAGTATCCAACTCACAAGAGAAATACTGTGTCACGTCAATCACCTTATATGTATGTCCCTGTGGAATCAGTCTCTCAAAGGCGAGTTCATAGAACTTATTCTCCAGATGCTCCTTATTCATCATCTGGTCCAGTTCCTTGTACAGTGCAACGGAGTAGACCTTACCTATCTTCTCTATTCCTAGGCTCTCACCTGCTGCATCGGCTGGGTTACAGGTCTTGCTTATCTCCTTGATAGAGCCGTCAGCCTCTGTCACCACCTTCATCTCTTCCTCGCCCAACTCATGCTGTATGAGGGTGAGCACATTCGGCGCGTCGCTCTTCAGCACCTCGCCCACTATCTTCGGGTCGTAGAGCAGGTCGCTGTCCAAGAGCAGAAAATCCTCATTCTCTGCCTCTGGACGAGCCAGCCACAGCGAGTAGATATTGTTGGTTGAGTCATACACCTCGTTGTATATAAACCTCACACTGATGCTCGCACCATAGGTCTTCTCCACGAACTCTTCTATCTGCTCGTGCAGGTAGCCTGTCACTATCACAAACTCCTTCACCCCATTCTCTATCAGGGCGTCCATGGAGCGTTGCAACAGTGGTCTCTCGCCTATGTTGAGCAGACTCTTCGGGGTATGTTCTGTCAGCGGACGAAGTCTTGATGCCGTACCAGCCGCCAATATTATAGCCTTCAAACCTTTTACTTCTTAATTATTACTTTTTACTTTCTGCAAAGCAGAGCTTGATAGTATCCACCACTGTCTGCACCTGTTCGCGTCTGCCCAGTGTTATGCGCAGGCAGTCTTCCAGTCCCTTGTCTGTCATGAACTTAATCTTGTAGTCCTTCGCAGCCAGAGCCTTCTGCAGGGCATCCTTTATCTGTGTTGGGTATTTGATGAGTATGAAGTTTGCCACACTCTTATACACCTTGAAGCCAGGCTTGTCGCCCAGTTCCTTCTTAAAGAGGTCTCTGCCCCATGCCATATCGTCAGCCACCTTGCGATAGTGCTCGTCGCTCTCCAATGCAGCGAGTGCCACGGTCTCAGAGAAACGGTTGTAACCCAGATACTTGTTTGAGTAGCTGAGGAACTGGTCATGACCAGCACCTATGAAGCCGAAGCCGCAACGCAGTCCTGGCAGACCGTAGAACTTACTCAGCGTACGTGATATGATGAGGTTCTTGTATTTGTTTACCAATGGAGCGATATAGTCCACGTCTGAAGTGATGAATGAAGCGTAAGCCTCATCCACCAGAACCATAGTCTCTGCTGGTATGTTCTCCATTATCTCGCCTATCTCCTCTGATGTCAGGCAGTTACCCGTCGGGTTGTTAGGCGAAGCCAGCAGCAGCATACGAGGCTTTACACGATTGGCATATTCTATCACCTCCTTCACGTCGTAAGCGAATGTGTCGCCCACCTCGTGCAGGGGGTACATCTCGAATGTGCCACCACACTCGCCAGCCACACGGTTGTAGTACCACCAAGAGAACTCCGGAATGAGAATCTTTTTATTGTCGCCCTCCATCAGGTAGTAGTGTATAGCGTTCTTCAGTATCTCCTCGCCGCCATATCCCAAGAGCACCTGTTCCTCAGGCACTCCGTATATTTCGCTCAGGCGAACTGAGACAACACTCTTCTTGCCCTGATCATATATTCTGGTGTAGAAGCACAGCGTCTCAGGGTCAAAATTCTTTATCGCATCAATTACTTTCTGCGATGGCTTGAAGTTAAATTCGTTTCTGTCAAGAAAATTCATTATCCTATGTTTTTATGATTTTTCAAATTTGGACACAAAGTTACTCATTTTTTCCCAAATAGCATCGTTATACCTTATTTATATAACATTTTTTTAGCATTCATGCGTATAATTGCACTAATTAGTGGTAAGAATATCCCATTTTCATCGAGATATATCCCTTAGGCCACTTTGCCTTGTCCAGAAACAGTTTGGCTCTGCCGTTCGACAGCAGATAGAGGTCGGGCTTTATCTCCTTAAACTCATAATACATCGTGTTCTGTCCCTCCTCATAGCTTATGCGGGCTATCTGCCAACAGCCCTCGGCTATGTGCACCTTCATATTGTCAAGCGTCACTATGTAGTATGTCCGCTTGCCCTGAGTGTAGCTGCCTCTGTATCTCAGGTTCGTCTCCTGCTTCTTCTTGCGTTTCTTCTGCAGTTCCTTCACCTTGTCTCTCACCTTCTCATAGAATTTGTCATACACATTGGCACTCATCATGCCATCGTGCTTCAGAAACGACTTTATCTGTTTCTCCGTCAGCGGCTGTTTCATCTCCACCATTCTGGCGTCCGAGGTCTTTATCTTTCCGTTGTTGTAGGTCACCTCCTCTGCCATCGTTATGCCAAAATGCTTGTGCTCTCTCAGTGCATCTATTATAGGACCATAGCCAGCCAGCCTCGCCACGAATGTTATGGTTCGTCTGTGCGGAAACTTCTGCAGGTCCATATCCTTCTCCAACTGACAGGTCACCGTATATTTCAGTGTCTTCACCCTTGCCTTCAAGGGTTTGGCATTGGCAAGCACCTGTTTCAGCAGATACTCCTCGAATGTCATTCCGTTGGCAAGCACCACTGTCTCAGGCAGGTCCATCGTCACGGCTATGTCGTCTTCCTCCTGTGCCTGCACACTCACAGCCACAAGCATCATCATTATTATTGTATGTAACAGCTTCATTCTCATCCGTTTATTTTTTCTGCCACCATATCGGCAACTCTCTCGCCATCCACTCCAGCTGACACTATTCCGCCAGCATATCCTGCTCCCTCACCAGCAGGGAAGAGTCCTTCGATGGTCACATGCTGCAGGGTCTCGTTGTCGCGAAGTATTCGCACTGGTGCTGATGTTCTTGTCTCCACACCTATCATCAGTGCCTCGTTGGTCAGGAATCCCTTTCTCTGCTTGCCAAAGTAATCAAATCCCTTTTGCAGTCTCGTGGCTATATCCTTAGGCATCCAGAAGTGCAGTGGCGATGCCACCACCCCAGGCGTATAGCTGGTCTGTGGCAGGTCATAGCTCAGTCTGCCTTTCACAAAGTCTGCCATCCTCTGCGCTGGTGCTGTCTGTCCCTTGCCTCCGTTCTGCAGTCCCTGTTGCCAGCACATCCTCTCCAGTGCCTCCTGATACTCCATCACCACAAGGGCAGAATTCATAAGTTCAAGTCGCGCTTCGCGCTGGTTCAAGGGGTTCAAGTCGCTTCGCTGGTTCAAGGGGTTCCCGTTAACATCCTCCGCTCTCACCTCCACCACCATACCAGAGTTGCTCCATCTGCCTCCGCGGTTGCTGGGCGACATACCGTTTACCACTATCTGTTCCTTGTCTGTGGCAGCTGGCACTATGAATCCTCCTGGACACATACAGAAGGAATACACTCCTCTGCCATCTACCTGAGTAACAAAGGAATACTCGGCCGCTGGCAGATACTTTCCCCTACCCTGTTTGTTGTGGTATTGTATCTGGTCTATCAGTTCGGCTGGGTGCTCCAGTCTCACGCCTACGGCTATGCCTTTTGCCTCGATGTCTATGCCTGCCTGAGCCAGATAGCGATACACATCTCTTGCCGAGTGTCCTGTGGCTAATATCACAGCCTCAGCCTCTAAGGTCAGAGTTCCTCCTTGTGGTTGGGTGGCTATCACTCCACACACCTTATTATTCCTTATTATCAGCTCCGTCATCTTGGTCTGGAAGTGCACCTCTCCGCCACACTCCAGTATCTGGTTTCTCATCGCCTCTATCACCCTGGGCAGTTTGTCTGTTCCTATATGTGGATGGGCATCAGCCAAGATGCTTGTCGAGGCACCAAACTGACAGAACACATTGAGTATCTTTTCCACACTTCCGCGCTTCTTGCTTCGGGTGTAGAGTTTTCCATCGGAGTATGCTCCAGCACCACCTTCACCAAAACTGTAATTGCTCTCGCTATCAACACGTTGTGCAGACTTAATCTGCGCCAAATCAACCTTTCTCTCCCTTACGTTTTTACCCCTCTCTATCACTATGGGTTTTATGCCTCGCTCTATCAGTCTCAGGGCAGCAAAGAGTCCGCATGGTCCCTCTCCCACCACTATCACTTTCTTGCCTTTCGTCACGTCAGGGTACTCAGTCCGCTGGTATGCCTCGTCAGTCGGCTCCTCGTTCACATACACCCTCAGCGTCAGGTTTACCATCACCTGTCGCTGTCTGGCATCGATGCTCCTTTTGAGCACCCTCACATGCTTTATCGTTCTGCGGTCTATAGCCAGTTCCCTGCTCACATAGTCCGCTATGTTCTGTTCCGAGTATGCCACCTGTGGCACCACCCTTACCTGTAATTCCTTAATCATAGCACGGGCAAAATTACGTAAAAAAATCCATTTCACCAAACGCTAAGCAATAATTCTCCCTCGCGCACGTTTTATTAAAGGTATGAAAAAGAATCCAGACATCATATACTCTCTCGTGGCAGTCCTCATGCTGCTATTCTTCAATATACACGCCACTACCGCTCTGGCGCAGGATTTCGTGCTCACTGGCAGGGTGATGGACCAACAGGAGAACCCTGTCGAGCTGGCTGCTGTAAGCTGTGTGTCTCAGGGCAAGGTTGCCATGACCAACCTGCGAGGCGAGTTCTCGCTCTCCCTCTCCAGTGCCGACTCTGTGGTGGTGCGTTTCTCCATGATTGGCTATAAGACCAAGACGCGCGTGTTGCGTCGTCCTCGCGGCAGGCAGAACCTTCAGATTACGCTCTATGAGGACAACACCCTACTCGATGAGGTAACGGTGACTGAGAAACGTCGTCAGACGGGCTCCACCCAGGAACTCGACATCAAGGATATAGCCCAGGCACCCTCTGCCTCAGGCAATGCCGTGGAAGAACTCATACAGCAGCAAGCTGGCGTTTCCACCCATAGCGAACTCTCTTCACAGTATAATGTACGAGGCGGTTCGTTTGATGAGAACTCCGTGTATATCAACGACATAGAGGTCTATCGTCCCTTCCTCGTGCGCTCAGGTCAGCAGGAGGGTCTCTCTATCATCAATCCATATATGGTTGAGAGCATACAGTTCTCCACTGGCGGCTATGAGGCTAAATATGGCGACAAGATGTCCTCAGCCCTCGCCATCCAGTACCATCGTCCTCAGAAGACAGAGCTCAAACTCGATGCCAGTTTCCTGGGTGGTGGCATATACTTCGGCTTTGGCAATAAGAAATTCTCTTGGGCTAACAGTGTGCGCTATAAGCAGACTAAGGCACTGCTCAAGTCATTCGACACCACTGGCGAATACGACCCTCAGTTCATCGACTATCAGACCTATCTCTCTTACACCCCCAACAAGCGTTGGCAGGTAGATTTCATAGGCAATATCTCGCAGTCTAAGTACAACTTCTACCCCACAGACCGTGAGACCACCTTCGGCACTCAGGAGGATGTAAAGTCCTTCAAGGTGTATTTTGACGGACAGGAGAAAGACCTCTTCCGCACCTATTTCGGTGCACTCACCCTCAAGCGCAACCTTACCGACCGCACCTCCGTGTCGCTCATCGGCTCAGCCTTCCACACCAAGGAGAGCGAGACCTACGACATCAGCGGCGAATACTGGCTCACCCAGACCGAGACACAGTCCAGCCTTGGTGTGGGTAAATACATAGAGTATGCACGTAACTACCTCGAAGCCAATGTGGGTAGCGTAAAACTGATGCTCGACCACAAGACTCGCCACCACACCGTGCAGGCTGCCTTCACCAGCAAGTGGGAGAAGATAACAGAGCAGAACCACGAATACGAGATGCGCGACTCTGCTGGCTATATCATCCCTCATACAGGCAAAGACCTCAGAATGATTTACACCCTCAGGGCAGATAATGAGCTCAGTGCCCGTCGCACCGAACTATATGCCCAGGACTCATGGCGCTTCACCTCTCGCGGTCGTCTGCTCGAGGATGGCACAGTCGATGAGAGCAGCCTCACCCACTTCACCCTCAACTACGGACTGCGTTTCTCTCACTGGACTTTCAATAAGGAGAGTATCCTCTCTCCACGCGCCAGCCTTGCCATAGTGCCAGCCTTCAACAATAATATCACCTTCCGCTTTGCCACTGGTCTCTATTATCAGGCACCATTCTTCAAGGAACTCAAAGACACCACCACCGTGGCTGGTGTCACCAAGGCTACACTCAACCGCAAGATCAAGTCACAACAGAGCATACACTTCATAGCAGGCTTCGACTATCGTTTCAAGAGCAACGACCGTCCGTTTAAGTTCACTGCCGAGGCATACTACAAGCTGCTCAACAACCTCATACCTTATAGTGTCAACAACGTCAAAGTGACCTATAACGGCAGCAATGAGGCATCAGGTCATATCGCTGGTCTCGACCTCAAACTCTATGGTGAGTTTGTGCCAGGCACCGACTCATGGATTACCTTCTCGCTCATGAGCGCCAAGATGAAATATCGTGGTGAGAGCATTCCTCTGCCTACTGACCAGCGCTATGCCATCAACCTCTTCTTCACAGACTATTTCCCAGGCACCGACCGCTGGCGCATGGCACTCAAACTTGCCTATGCCGACGGTTTGCCATTCGGACCTCCACACTCCGACAACAAGCGTCAGAGTTTCCGTGCCCCTGCCTATCAGCGCATCGACATCGGCATGAGTTTCCGTGCCTACAAACGTGAAAACCAGCAGACCAAGCAGTTCTGCCTCAAGAATATATGGTTAGGAGTTGACTGCCTCAACCTTTTCGACCACAGCAATGTCAACTCCTACTACTGGATAACCGATGTCACCAACCACCAGTACGCAGTACCTAACTACCTCACTGGTCGTCAGATAAACGCTCGCGTTTCCTTCGATTTTTAGATTTGAGGTTTATACTTTGTCACTTAGTACCTTGCACCATGTCACTTAGTACCTTGCACTCCCTTATCACTCCTCAAAAAAAAAGATGCTGAGGCATTACCTCTGCATGTAGAAGCATTACCTCTGCAGCTAAAAGCATTACTTCTATCTCTAAAAGCATTACTTTTAGCGCTAAAAGCATAGCTTTTACAAAAAGAGAAAAAATTACTAATTTCTAATTTATAAATTTCTAATTTCACGAAAAAAACTGTTTTTTGTGAGACACCTCACTTATCCCCTTTTCAGCCCAGTGTTTATGCGGCTTCACGATAGTGACCTCTTTTCGAGAAAGGTCACTTAAACCTCACTTAGACCTCACTTAAAGGTCACTTTTCTATAAAAGGATTGGTCATAAAATCTCATACCAAAAGTGAGGTATCAAGTGACCTCTAAGTGACCTATCGACAAACACAGGTCACTATCCTCAGCCCAGTATTCATGCGCCTTGAGAGCGCTTTAGTGACCTTAGGAGGTTATTTTTCAAAATACTTCTTTTTTGCCAAACAAGGTACAAGGTGACAAAGGGCATCGCAGGCAATAGCTTGCAGTGCTTTTTTTGTGTAATATACGACAACTGGAACAACAAAGACAACATTTATTATCGCTTATTTTGATGGTTCAGAAATTATTTGTAAATTTGCCGTAATAAATGTTGATACGAGAATACTATTGAAAAGAACATGAGAGCAAAAATTAAACGCGGAGAGAGAAAGAGAGTAGTAGTGATAGGTGGCGGACTGGGCGGTCTGCGACTGGTGAAGGCGCTGAGGAAGAGTGAGTTTCAGGTGGTACTGATTGATAAGAATAACTACCACCAGTTTCCACCGCTGATATACCAGGTGTCGTCGGCTGGTCTGGAACCGAGCAACATATCATTTCCCTTCCGCCGCTCGCTGCAGGACAGGGAGGATTTCTTCTTTCGCATGGGTGAAGTGAAGAGCATAGACGGTAAGGAGAAGGCACTGCAGACCACGTTCGGCACGGTGCACTACGACTATCTGGTGATAGCTGCTGGTGCCACGACTAACTTCTTTGGTAATGAGAATATAGAGAAGAATGCCCTGCCGATGAAGACGGTGACGGAGGCGATGAAGCTGCGCAACACACTGCTGGAGAATCTGGAGAAGGCAGAGGTGACGACAGACGAGCTGGAACTGCAGCAACTGATGACCGTAGTAGTCGTCGGCGGTGGTCCGTCAGGCGTGGAGATTGCTGGTGCCATGGCTGAGATGAAGCGCGTGGTAGTGCCACATGACTATCCCGACCTGGACAGCAAAAAGATACAGATAATACTGGTGAACTCTGGCGACCGACTGCTGAAGAGCATGGATGAGGCATCGTCAGCAAGGGCTGAGCGCGACCTGCGCAGCATGGGCGTAAACGTGATGCTGGGCAAGAGGGTTGTGGACTATCGCGACAATGTGATATATACGAATGACGGTTCGACCATACCTGCTGCCACTGTGATATGGGTGAGCGGCATCAGAGCTTGCGAAATAGCCTCAACGCCTGAGATGACGAAGGGAGCTGGAGGCAGGATAGTGACGGATACTCACCTGAGGGTGAAGGGACTGGACGATGTCTTTGCCATTGGCGATGTGAGCATAGTGGAGGGTGACGAGAAATATCCTAATGGTCATCCACAGCTGGCTCAGGTGGCTATGCAGATGGCGGACTATGTGGTTGACACTCTGAAACATAACAGACAGCCAGACAAGGCAAAGCCCTTCCGCTACATTAACCTCGGAACGATGGCTACGATAGGCAGAAAGAAGGCTGTTGCTGAGATTGGCGGTCTGAAATTCGGAGGTTTCGTGGCATGGATGCTGTGGCTGGTGATTCACCTGAGGTCAATCTTAGGTGTGAGAAACAGAATATTCGTATTCCTCAACTGGATATGGAACTACGTGAACTACAGACAGAGCCTGAGACTGATACTGAAATAAGGGACAAGGTGTCAATCTTTTCTCCACTTGTTTTTCTTGGCTGCACGATGAGGTGAGGCGGTGGAGGCATCAACGGGAACGTTAACAGGAACTTTTACCTTTGCTCCTGTTGCTAATGCCAGGCGGTACTGGGAGTGGCGCTGCATGATGTTATCAACATACTGGGCTGTTTCGGAACCTCGCATGTAGCCGCTGCTGACTACTGGGTCGTTGTAGTATCGGGGGTCTTGAAGAAGAAGGATATAGCGGCGCACATCGCTCCAACGCTGGGGGATGGCGCCATATTTTTTTGCCAGTGCCATAGCATCGCGAACGTGGTTGGCACCACCATTATAGGCGGCGAGGGCGAAGCGGATGCGCTCGGCAGGATTGGTGATGTCGAGGAAAAGGGTTTGCAGTTCGCGCATATAACGGGCGGCGGCTGCTACATTAGGTTCTGGTTCGTATATCTGCTGGCGAGGCAGTGAGAGATGGTCAGCTGTGGAGGGCATAATCTGCATGAGACCGCAAGCGCCAGCCCACGAGTGCGCCTGGGGGTCGAAGCATGACTCCTGATAGCATTGGGCAGCAAGCAGGGTCCAATCGACGAGTGCCACGGAGGCATATTTGCGGAAGAGGTGGTCATAATGTGATATGGTGCCCTTGCTGGCCGAGAGCATGACGGGGAAGATGCGACGGGTAACGCTTGCCACGTTGAGCCTGTACTGCTCCTGCTCTTTTACCTGTGCAAGCATCTGTGGCTTATACCACGAGTGGATGAGGTCGGCAAACTCTTGGGCATTATGACCCACCACCCAGTTGTTTGCCACTGTGATGAAGCCCTCCTGATGCTTGCGGCTGAGAGGCACGGCGATGATGTCGCCCTCGCCATCGCGCAGGCGCTGAAGCATATCAGTGGTGTCGCGACAAACGTCGATGCGCACGCTCTTGCGCAAGTGTTCGGCAAGCTGTTCGCACAACAGGTAGTTGGTGCCCATATCCTTGCCGTGATATTCGTAATAGGTCTCAGGGCCGTAGAGGGTGAGCATGATTATCTCCTCGCCCAGCCCAATGCTGTCAGCGGACTGAGAGACAGGAGCTTCACCATCAATGCTGACGGTGCCACCCCAAGGGGTCTCGACGAGGTTATTCTTTGCCTGCTTCTGGCAAGAGAGTAATAACGGGAACGTTAACGCTAACGGGAACGTTAACGCTAACCATATTTTAGTTGTTGATTTCACTGAATTCCTTGCCCATGTTGAGGTTTAGGTAGGCATCGTAGAGGATTGGTTTCCAACGCTTTGCATCGTCAGGACGCAACTGGCGATAGCGCTCCATATAAGGCAGAAGGAGACGGAACTGCTTCTGGGCATCGCGCAGTCGCTGACGATAGGGTCGGCTGAGTTTGCTAAGCGCACGCTGGGAACGCTGATAGTAGATGTAACCTATATTATAATAAGGTGTGTCGAGCATGTCATTGGCTGCGACAGCCTTGTTGCCCCACTCTATTGCCTCGTTATAACGCTGAAGATTCATGAGCACAAGGTGCTTGCCCTGAAGGAAAACAGCGTTGAGTGAATCGGCTGCTATTGCCGTATCGCTGACCTCGAGAGCCTCATCGAACTTACGCTCTGAGCAGAGCAGATTGAGCAGATGAGGATAGAAATAAGGTGAGCGACGGAATGCCATAAACCCTTCACGCAGATATTTGTGGGCGTGAAGCGAATCGCCACGTGCGAGTGACATCTCTGAAAGCAGCTCGTATGCCTTCTCACTCTGGCGCGAGCGTACTGCCTTGTCAGCATACTTCAACGCAAGTGGCAGACTGTCAAGATGATGCGCCGTAACGAGCGAGAGAAATGCCACACGGAAGGTGGTGGAGTCGTTAACTGATAGATGTTGCTGAGAGAAGAGTGATTTGTCAGGGCACTGCAGATAGATGTCGAAGCACTCCCACGCCTCAGTCCACGACTTCTTACGCATGAAGAATATGCCACCCATAAAGATATTGGTGCGATAAGGCAAGAGGTACTCGGAGTTCCGCTTGCGTGATGTAGCATCGAGAGAATCTAAGCGTTCATAGGCAAGGAACATGCGCTTGCCCGTCTTTATCAAGCATACGGTGTCAGCCTTCTGCTTGAGATACATTTTCTCGTTGCCCACCTCATAGGCTCGCTTGAGCACATCGCACAACAGATGTTGCAGGTGGATGCTGTCGTACTGGAACAGGGTATCGGCGAGATACTTGCGAACGGTAGCCTCACTCTTCTCGAGGTTCTTGCCCGACTTGAGTGTCTGGCGCACCGTAGCGACATCATTCTTAAATAGCGTCAGCTGCTTCCTGGTGGGAGCAGCCAACGCCATAAGTGTGATTAAAAACAATATGGATATGAATCCGTTTCTCAATGTTTTTTAAGAACTGAATTAGAGTTCATCAATAGTGCTAAGGATGTACTTAGTCTTGAAGTTCTGCTCGTCAGGATCAGCTGTCTGTACCTCCTGGAAGATAGCCTTAGCCTTCTGGAGGAGTTCCTTATAAGGCTGGTTGTTATTCTTGAGGTCAAGAGCCTTGTTACGATAGCAGGTAGCGAGGTTGTACTTAACAGCTGTGAAGTCAGGCTGAGCAATGAGCACCTTAGAGTAAGAGTCGATAGCCTTGTCATATTCGCCAGCCTCTTGAGCGTTCTGAGCTACGTAAGCGTTAGCCATCACGTCGTTAGGATTCTCCTGCAGGCGCTTAGAGAGCACCTTGTCAGCCTCTTCCTTCTTACCATTGTCAGTGAGCACACCGATATACTTGCCGAATACGAGGTCGTTGTCAGGATGAGCCTTGTAAACCTGCTTTACCTTCTTGATGAGGTATTCGCCGTCAATCTCGCCAGAATCCTTGCGTGCCTGATAAGAGTTGAGCTGAATCTTGATAGCATCAGCCTTTACCTCAGCATCGCCAGACTCGATGGCATAGTTAGCATACTTGTCAGCCTTCTTATAGCTCTTGTTCATGAAAGCCGCGAGAGCTGCGTAGTAAGCCACCTGACCAAAGTTCTTCTCCTCAGTAACCTCCTTAGTGTCAGAGAAGAGGTCGTTAGAGTGTGACTCAGCATACATGCCAAACCACTTCTCGGCATTAGCGAAGTCCTTCTTGTTATAAGCCCAGAGACCACCGTTTACGAGGTCGTTACGCATAGCCTGAACGCGTGAAGCATTCTTCTTCTTGAACTGTGGCTTTACCTGTCCCTTCTCGTTAGGCTCGTTGTCAGCCTCGTTACAGAGCTGGGCGTTCTTCACTGCATCGTAGGCAGCCTTATACTGCTTGGTGGTGCGATTGTCCTTATCCTCTGGAGTCTTGGCTGTGATAGCCTTAGCCTGCTCCTTAGAGTTGTCTTCGATAGACATACCCACGAGGTGGTTGTAAGCTTTAGCGCGCTCTTCACCACTCATGGTAGCAGCCTGCTCCTTCATGATGTTGTTAGCCTCGCTTCTCTTCTCAGCCTTGAGCACTGCCTTGAGAGCGTCAGGATTCTGTGCAAATGATGCTGAAGTTGCTACAACTGCGAGCATCGTAAGAATGATTTTCTTCATAATTTGAAAATTGTTGAATAGTTAGTATTTTGGTTTATTCGTTTGTTGGTTCTGCATTCTGCTCGTCAGCGTTCTGCTCGCCCTCAACAGGCTCAGCATCAGCGAGTTCTTCGTCCTCGTCTTCATGAGGCACTACGCACACAGAGGCGATAGTCTCGTTGCGCTTCTTGAGCTCGATGAGCTTGACACCCTGAGTGTTGCGTCCCTTCTCGTCGCCTGCATCAGCGATAGCGAAGCGGATGGCGATGCCACTCTTGTTGATAATCATGAGGTCTTCATCGCCCTTGACACACTTAACGGCAATGACCTTGCCAGTCTTCTCTGTGATATTGAGCGTGGTGACACCCTTAGAGCCACGACGGGTGAGACGATAGCCACCGTCCTCAACCTTCATGTAGGTTGTGCCGTCTTCGCGTGTTACCTCAGTGAGCACACCAATCTTAGAGCGCTTGCCGAAGCCCTTCTCAGAGATTACCATGAGCGACTGCTCTGGGTCGTAAGCCACTACCATCTCGATTACGGCATCGTCAGGACCGCTGAGCTCCATACCGCGAACACCTGTTGCGGTACGACCCATAACGCGGATATCGTTCTCGTTGAAACGAACGGCACGACCATTGCGTGAAGCAAGGATAAGTTCGTTATGTCCGTTGGTAAGCATTACGTTTACTACCTCATCACCCTCAGCAATGTTGATAGCACGAACACCCTTGCCGCGTGGACGGGAATAGTCGAAGAGTGAGGTACGCTTTACGGTACCGTTCTTGGTAGCAAAGACTACATAGTGGCTCTTGAGGAAGTCCTCGTCAATGAACTTATGGCTCTGGATGCCGAGGAAGGCGTTTACGCTGTCGCCAGGCTCGAGCTGGAGCATATTCTGGATAGCACGGCCCTTAGAATCCTTGGCTCCCTCAGGTATCTCGAAGCAACGCTGCCAATATACCCTACCCTGACGGGTGAAGAAGAGTATCATATCATGGGCATCGGCTGCATAAACGTATTCGGTGAAGTCCTGCTCACGGGTACGGGCACCACGAACGCCTACTCCACCCCTGCCCTGGGCACGGAAGTCGGACTGCAGGGTGCGCTTGATATAGCCCAGATGAGACATAGTGATAACCACTGGGTCGTTGGCATAGAACTGCTCAGGATTGAACTCAGCGTTAGAGAGCTTAATCTCAGTGCGACGCTCGTCGCCATACTTCTCTTTCACATCCTGCAGCTCGTCCTTCATCACCTTCTTACAGAGCTCTGGCTCGTCGAGTATGCGCTGCAAGTATGCTATGAGTTCCTCGAGGTCGGCATACTCCTTACGCAGTTCATCGACACGCAGACCAGTGAGCTGACCAAGACGCATATC
>DEJW01000030.1:59679-60248 GCA_002353585.1 Prevotellaceae bacterium UBA2738
ATAATCAAGCCCTCGAGAATGTGGGCACGAGCCTCAGCCTTAGCCTTCTCAAACTTGGTGCGACGAATGGTGACATCATGACGGTGCTCCACGAAGTACTTGACGCACTCCTTGAGCGAGAGCAGACGTGGACGACCCTTAACCAGTGCGATGCAGTTGACAGAGAACGAACTCTGCAGGGCTGTCATCTTGAAGAGTTTGTTGAGAATGACGTTGGCATTAGCATCACGCTTGACATCTACCACGATACGCATGCCCTGACGACCTGTCTCATCGTTGACGTTTGAGATGCCCTCAAGCTTGCCCTCCTTCACGAGGTCGGCAATATTCTCAATGAGCTGAGCCTTGTTTACGCCATAAGGAATCTCAGTTACCACAATACGGTCGTGAGTGTCCTCAGACTCTATCTCAGCCTTAGCACGCAGGATGATGCGTCCGCGACCAGTTTCGTAGGCATCCTTCACGCCCTGAATACCATATATATATGCACCTGTAGGGAAGTCTGGAGCCTTGATATACTCCATCAGTCCGTCAGTGTCAATATCAGGATTGTCGATATAGGCACAGCA
>DEJW01000030.1:60341-63491 GCA_002353585.1 Prevotellaceae bacterium UBA2738
AGGGTGTCGTCGAAGTTGTTAACCATATCAACGGTATCCTTATCCAGGTCGTCCATGATGTGCTCACCCATCTTGCTCAGTCGGCACTCGGTGTAACGCATGGCAGCTGCTGAGTCGCCATCGACACTACCAAAGTTACCCTGACCGTCAACGAGGGTGTAGCGCATATTCCAGTCCTGAGCCAGACGAACGAGAGCTCCATAGACTGATGAGTCGCCGTGTGGGTGATACTTACCAAGTACCTCACCTACCACACGGGCACATTTCTTGTAAGGCTGGTTGCTGGTGTTGCCTATGCCGAGCATACCATAGAGTATGCGACGGTGAACAGGCTTAAAACCATCACGCACATCAGGCAGTGCGCGCGCCACAATGACAGACATGGAGTAGTCAATATAGCTTGACTTCATCTCATCCTCAATGTTTATCTTGCGGATTCTGTCATAGTCGTAAGTTTGCGTTTCTTCCATTTCTTGTTATTTGGTGATTTATTTTTAGGTTTACTTTTTACCTTAATTGAAAAACGTGAAAATGCCGTTTTTGCCACTTTACAGGCTCTCTGACGCATTTTTAACATTTCGTTACAGGGTACAAAGGTACGAAAAAACACCAAGAATACCAAATAAAAAGCCTTAAAAAGCCTAAAAATACGTACTCATCACTATGCTTCCGCTATCAGTCGCCAAGCTACCATCTCCAAAAGCTTTGCTTCCATCATAAATTAACTAGCTAATTCTTAAAATTAACTAGTAAATTTTGAAAATTAACTGGTTAATTCCGAACCCTTGCTTAGCTCCTGCGTCTAAAAGCTAAGCAAGGTCTTATTCTTGATATACAATCATTCGTGGTGGTAGGGTTCACCTTTTATAATAGTGCAGGCGCGATAAACCTGCTCAGCGAAAACGAGTCTGACCATCTGGTGGGAGAAGGTCATGGGAGACAGGCTAATGCGCTCATTAGCACGCTGATAGACAGCCGAGGAGAAACCGTAAGGTCCACCTATGCAGAAGACCAGACGACGGGTGGCGGTCAGCTGTTTGTGTACCAGCCAGTCGGCAAACTCCACAGAGCGGAATTCCTTGCCTCGCTCATCGAGCAGAACGAGATGGTCAGAGGGCTGGAGGAGTTTGAGAATCTGTTCGCCCTCGCGCTCCTTCTGCTGTTGCTCTGAGAGCGACTTGGTATTCTTGAGTTCAGGAATTACGGTAATAGAGAACGGCATGTAATGCGTTATTCTGCCAACATAGTCGTCTATGCCTGCCTGAAAATGTTTGTTGTTTGTCTTGCCAACGAGTATCAATTCTGTCTTCATCAGGGGCAAAAGTACGCTTTTTCACGCGTATGCACAAGTAAATAAGGTGTTTTTTGATAAAAAACGTAGAAAAATTTGTAGCACAAGATTTTTTTTCTTACCTTTGCTACGAAGTTAACATGACTAAAACTTATCTGAATTCATTAATAAAAACTTTAAACAATGGAAAACAACGAACAGTTAATTGCTCAATGCGAAGCCGTTGCTAAGCAGTGGTTATCACCTTCGTTTGACGAAGAGACACGTAAGGAAGTTCAGGCTATGCTTGACAATCCTGACAAGACAGCACTTATTGATGCCTTCTACCAGAACCTGGAATTCGGTACTGGCGGACTGCGTGGCATCATGGGAGCAGGCACAAACCGTATGAACAAGTACATCGTGGGCATGGCTACACAGGGCTTTGCCAACTATATACTGAAGGCTTTCCCAGGTAAGAAGTGCTCTGTAGTAGTGGGTCACGACTGCCGTAACAACGGACGTATGTATGCTGAGACCGTTGCTGCTATCTTCACAGCTAACGGCATTAAGGCTTACCTCTTTGAGAGTCTGCGCCCTACCCCAGAGATTTCATTCGCCATTCGCGAGCTGGGTGCTCAGGCTGGTGTAAATGTTACTGCATCACATAACCCTAAGGAGTATAACGGCTATAAGGCTTACTGGGAGGATGGCGCTCAGGTGCTGGCTCCACACGATAAGGGCATCATTGACGAGGTGAACAAGGTGAAGATTGAGGACGTGAAATGGACTCTCAACCCTGACCTGCTCCAGATTATCGGTGGCGAGATGGACTACGACTACATGTGTGCCGTTAAGGAAGGTATGGTTGATCAGGATGTTATCCTCCGCAACAAAGACCTGAATATCGTTTACTCAGCTATGCACGGCACTGGTCGTCACATCGTTCCTATGTGTCTGCGCTCATGGGGATTCCAGAATATCAACGTGGTACCAGAGCAGATGGTGGTTGACGGAAACTTCCCAACAGTTGTATCACCTAACCCAGAGAATGCAGAGGCTATGACACTGGGCATGAAGCTTGGTACAAAACTGAATGCCGACCTTGTAGTGGCTACCGACCCTGACGCTGACCGTCTTGCCATCGTTTGTCGCAACGACAAGGGCGAATGGCAGATACTGAACGGCAACCAGACCGCTTGCATGTTCTACTGGTACACCATCAAGAACAAGAAGGCTCTCGGACAGCTCAACCCAACGGACTTCATGGTCAAGACTATCGTGACATCTGAGCTCATTGCCAAGATTGCTCGCGCTAATGGTGTGGAGTGCTTCGACGAATATACTGGCTTCAAGTGGATTGCTTACCGTATCCGCGTGAACGAAGGCAAGCGTAAGTATATCGGTGGTGGCGAGGAGTCATTCGGCTACCTGCCTTATGACAAGGTGCGCGATAAGGATGCCCCCGCTTCTATCTGCCTCATCTGCGAAATCGCTGCATGGGCTAAGGATCAGGGCAAGACCCTCTACGACCTGCTGCTCGACATCTATAAGGAGTACGGTTTCCAGAAGGAGGCTGCTATCAGCATAACAAAGCCTGGCAAGAGCGGTGCTGACGAGATAAAGAAGATGATGGAAGACTTCCGCGCTACTCCTCCAGCAGAAATCGCTGGCTCTAAGGTAGTTTGCGTGAAGGACTACAAGACTCTCAAGCAGACCGCTGACGGTAAGGTTACCGACATCGTGATGCCTACAACGGCTAACGTGCTGCAGTGGTTTACTGAGGACGGCATGAAGATTTCTGTTCGTCCTTCAGGCACAGAGCCTAAGATTAAGTTCTATTGCGAGGTTCCTGTTGCTGGTAAGTTTGACGGCGACTA
>DEJW01000030.1:63638-74225 GCA_002353585.1 Prevotellaceae bacterium UBA2738
AAAAAAACCGCTGGGATGACTCTCGTCAAACCAGCGGTGTTAACCTGTTTAGTTCTGTGAACTAGGTTTGCGCTATTAAGCAACTGTATCAGCAGCAACTGTGTCAGCAGCAACTGTGTCAACTGCAGCTGTGTCAACTGTGTCGTTACCAGCAGCCTGCTCAGTCTTGTTACCACAAGAAACCATTGACATTGCAACCATAGCTACGAACATAAAAACTAATTTCTTCATTTTTCTAAGCTTTTTAAATCTGTAAACAATCATTTGTTTATTAAAACGATGCAAAGTTACGCACTTTTTTCAATACCCGCAAGGATTTTTATAGATTTTTTTAGGACTTTTTTGTAACATTTTTGCAAGTTGCTGTAAATGTGATAGTTACAAATGTTAAACAAATGTTAATATTTTCTTGTGTGCGCGCACAACCGCAAAAATGGTCATTTTTAAGTACATTTATTTGTTTAATCCCCTACTTTTTCGTACTTTTGCACATAATAAGGGCGAAAAAGCCCTATTATATATATAAATAAGGTGTAAACACAAGATGATAGACACTTCAGCTTTCCAAGGTAAGAAAGCAGCATACTACACTCTCGGTTGCAAACTGAACTTCTCAGAGACCTCAACATTCGCTAAGATGTTGGAGGATATGGGTGTGCGCACAGCCCAGAAAGGTGAGAGCGCCGATATTTGCCTTATAAACACCTGCTCTGTAACTGAGGTGGCTGACAGCAAGTGCCGACAGCAGATAAGGCGAATGGTGAAGAACAACCCAGGAGCCTTTGTGGTGGTGACGGGATGCTACGCACAGCTAGAACCTGAGAAGATAACGAAGATTGACGGAGTGAGTCTGGTACTGGGTAGTAACGAGAAAGCCGATCTCATACAGTTTCTGTCAGAAAAGTTTACAAGCAGGCAAGAAGGACAAGAAGAACAGGGAGAGAACATAAAGGTTCAGTCTAAGGTTAAGGATATCACAACCTTTGCCCCATCATGCTCACGAGGCGAGCGCACTCGTTACTGGCTGAAGGTGCAAGACGGCTGCAACTACTACTGCACATACTGCACCATACCATTCGCACGAGGTAACAGTCGTAACCCAAGCATACAATCGCTGGTGGAACAGGCTAAGCAGGTGGCAGCTGAGGGCGGTAAGGAGATAGTATTGACAGGTGTGAACATAGGTGACTTCGGACGTACCACGGGAGAGTCTTTCCTTGATCTGGTGAAAGCTCTTGACAACGTGGAAGGAATACAGCGTTACCGTATCTCGAGTCTGGAGCCCGACCTTATCAGCGACGAACTGATAGAATATTGCGCTAACAGTCGTGCGTTTATGCCTCATTTCCATATACCGCTGCAGAGCGGTAGCGACACCGTACTGAAACTGATGCGTCGTCATTACGATGCAGCACTCTTTGCCGAAAAGATTGAGAAGATAAAAGCCGCTATGCCTGATGCCTTCATAGGCGTGGATGTGATGGTGGGTTGCAGAGGCGAGACACCTGAATGTTTTGAAGAAACCTATGCCATACTCGACCGTCTGCCTGTAAGCCAGTTGCATGTATTTCCTTATAGCGAGCGACCTGGTACGGCAGCACTGAAGATACCATACGTGGTGAGCGACAAGGACAAGAAGCAACGCAGTCAGCGACTGCTGGAACTGTCGCAGAAAAAGACTGAGGAATTCTATGCAAAATACATAGACACCGAGGCAGAGGTACTTTTCGAAAAGGCTACGCGAGGCAAACTGCTGCACGGCTACACTAAAAACTATATCAGGGTGGAAGTGTGTCACCCTACACCAGCCGATTTTGACAACAAGATAGTAAAGGTTAAGCTACATGAACATCGCCATAGTAATACTAAACTGGAACGGTTCTGCCATGATGCAGAAATACTTGCCGTCTGTGACTGAGCATTCCAAAGGAAAGGACAACACCAAAGTTGAGGTAATTGTTGCTGATAATGGTTCGACAGACGACTCTATCGAGATGCTGCACAGAGAATTCCCTGCAGTACGCATTGTTACACTCGACCGCAACTATGGGTTTGCAGAGGGCTATAACAAGGCTTTTGAAAAACTCGACAAGGAAAACAAAGAACAGCAGAGACCCCTACCCGACTATTACCTGCTGCTGAACAGCGACGTAAGAGTAAAGGCTGATTGGCTTACGCCTATGCTCGACTATATGCAGGAACATAGCGAGGTGGCGGCTTGCCAACCCAAACTGCTCAGCGATGTCAATCCTAAGATGTTTGAATATGCTGGGGCTTGTGGCGGTTTCATTGATAAATACGGTTACCCCTATTGCCGAGGCAGAATTTTCAATACTGTTGAGGAAGACTGCGGACAATATGACGAACCAAAGGAAATATTGTGGGCTACGGGGGCTTGTCTGCTGATAAGAAGGCAGGACTACTGGAACTGTGGAGGACTGGACGGCAGGTTCTTTGCACACAACGAGGAGATAGACCTCTGCTGGCGCCTGAACCTTATGGGCAGGAAGGTGGTCTGTGTACCACAAAGCGTAGCCTACCACTATGGTGGAGGCACATTGCCGAAGGGTAATCCTCGCAAGGCTTACCTCAATTTCCGCAACAACCTCACTATGCTATACAAAAACCTGCCAGATGAAGAACTGAAGAGCGTTATGAGATGGAGAACCCTGCTGGATTACATCGCAGCCCTGCAGATGCTGATACTCGGCAGAAGCTATGGTGAATTCAAGGCTGTACTGAAAGCGCGTCGCGACTTTAAGGCTTGGAAGAAAGACTTCCTTGCCGACAGAACCCGCATACAAAGCAATGCAAAAGTCAACTCTCCTGCAGGCAGAACCTCTATCAGCATCCTCTGGCAATACTACGTAAAAGGAAAAAAACGATTTTCAAAACTGTAATAAGCCCGCCCACACCACCTGCTCCAAATACATCCAAAAGATACCATATACAACACACACATAATGAGCAGGGGTCTGTTTAACTTTATCTTATCAATTTCATATCTTGCCAAATTTGAGAAATATCATCGGAAGGCGAAACGGTTGGTGTTTGGATTTTTCCATTGATGACAATAGATTTCTGACGAACATTCTTTGACAGGTATTCTGCCAATTCACCCAAAGTCACATTGCCTTTGCTTTCCTGAATTTTCTTTAACAAGCAATAAGTAAAAAGTCCATGTTCTTCTTGTTTGTAAGAATATGCTGCCTCTTCATCTGACGTAGCGCTAAAAACGACTGTAGCAGATTTTGGTTTCTCTTCCTTTGCCTTAATAGCTACGCCACGGGCTGCAACTATCATATCTCCATCTCGCTTCGCACCGCTGAAACAAGCGTCCATAAAGACAACACATTGATTGACGTGCAGACTCTCGATATCCTTATATAAGTTCTTGAGCGAATAACATACACCAACGTCTGTACCATCAGCATCAACAGGCATCAGGTAGGCATCTTTACTTGCATTGTCAGGAATGCCGTGCCCTGCATAGTATATGATTAGGTTTACATTCCCCTCATAAGCCTCTGCGATATCTTTTATCTCACGAAATGCGCGCATCATTTTGCCATAGGTGGCATTAGGATAGTATTTTACCTGATGTGAAGTCAACCCCAGCGTCCTTTCACAATAAGCCTTGAACACCTCACCATCAAAGTTTGCCATCGCTACTGGAGCTACCAGTTCGTACTCCTCATTGGCTATAATCAATGCAAATGTATTTTCGGAATGCTTCCCTGTGGATGGCACCACATTAACACCTTTTGTCCAATCGACGGCAATACGCTCTTCTTTCTGCGACTCTTCCCTTTTGACAATAACATGCGTTTTCTCTGAGTTAAATGTTTCCTCTCTCTTTACCAGATATACATGACCTATATCGTCAACAGGCTTTCTTGGGACATCTATGTTTGTATACTGATAGTTATCCGAACTAAATGACAGCCTGATTGGCAGCTCCGACTTAGTAACGTAGAATGTGTAAGGGAGGCTCTTGATAAGTTCCTTCCTTCCTGAGTTTCCTATCGTCATTTCAATGTCTTCCAACAAGGTTCCAGTCAGTTTTATCTTGGTCTGGCCATTGACAACTACCTGTACTTGGAATAATATGAATAAGGTTAATATGCAAAACCTGAAAAGACCTTTCATTTACATCATTAGTTAAGGGATTCTATAATACGGCTTACATCATGGCTTTCCTTCTTCCATTGCGATTCGCTATATGTCAGGATACAACGTGTGCCGTCAGTAAGAGTGAATTCAAAAATCAGCGGTGTACTACTTTGGAACATCTCTGTAATATCCAGAATAGAGAATTTTGAGGTAATGCGCAACAGATAGCCATTTTTCATTACATCGCGATAAAGCATAGAAACACTCTTCCCAAGATAGCTCTTGTTGGCGTTTTTCATAACCATCTGCTTTATCATACTATTCTCCTTTACCTCTACAGAACAGTTTACCGTAACGGAATCACCATGTGAAATGTATGTCATATCGTATGTAAACCTATCTGCATTAACTCTTTTTATCAATTTCTTAGGGTTAAAGAAATATATAGTACCATTCGAACTGAGATAGGTACTATATCTTTTATTTATAGGCTGTCCACTGCATACACCACATACAGCAAAGAATAATATAAGAAGCGAAGTCCTGATCATTTTATCTATTGTATATGTTGAGGGGCACCGCATAAAAAAAACGTGCCCCTCTATTTTATACACATTTACTCACCATATACACGGGTTGTAACCTTTGTATATATTCCAAGTACGGAATAAGTCGAGTAGTCAACATGTGATATCCTTGTTATGCCACCATTCTTCGCCGCAGCATTAATACCAAGGTTATCAGAACCACCAAAACCAAGGATTTTTGTACTCGTTGCAGTACCACACTTGTTTCCTACAGGATTTGACGTTGCTGCGATAGGATAAGTTGCCTTACAACCAGTTAAGATCGAAGCAAATGCGAAAGCAATCGCACCGAGTTTAAGACTTTTTTTCATAATTTTTAAAATTTACATATGCCTATAGCCCCCCTGAGTCGGCGGTTAGAAAGATAATGAAAAGACGTTGGGAGTCTCTACCTTTCCGTTTGTCTCACGTGTTTAATCCTAACTTTGCCTTTTCCCAAAGAGAGACAAGTGTAGTAAGTCCAAGCCACGATACATTAAAACCTTCTGTCGGAAAAGACCAACGGGGTACAATACTTTCATGGTGGACATTACTGCTGCATATCTTCTTGGATTGTACAAACTTGCGAGATTCGACACGAAGAAGAAAACGTTCAGTAAACGTCCTTTTTCCAATAAAATTTGACTTTCATATTCGAGATGAGAAATTCAAGTCATGTGCAAATATACAAAGTTTTTTTTTTATCTGCAACATTTTTGTCAACTTTTTTCATTTCAACAATATTACCGTAGCCTTTTCATTGTTCATTCCTGGCATTGTGCGTCCTAATGGAGCACCGATGTATGTAGCATCACAGATTGTGAATTTTTCTCCATCCAGCATTATGTAGTCACCCTTTACATCCGTATCGAAGCAAACAGCACTGGCAAGGTGTCCTGGATAATAGACTAGTACAACTTTCAATCCCAACAAATCCCTCACTAATCTTGAGAACAAGATTGAACGATCTTCACAGTCGCAATATGGATAAAAGAGAGTTTCTTCTGCAAAGAAAGCACGGTCACCTCCCCATATCTTGTCATCGTAACCATATACGAAAGCCGTCTGTACCCAGTTGAGCAGGCGATCCACAGACTCTTTCTTGGTCAGTCCATTTATTTTACTTATCAAAGTTGGATATAATGCCTCCTTCACGCTTTGTTCCATCGGTGTGTTTGCATATATAGCCCATCGTGTCATAAAATTGCCATCCGTATATGAAGATGGATAGTTATTGTAGAAATCTACAAGATTCTTGTTCACACTAATCTCTATCTCCATATCAGGATAGCGGGCAGATGTCAGTATCCTTGTGTCCGACTTGTTGATGGAGAACTTCTGAGTCTTATTGATATAAAGTGACATAGCTTTCTCCTGTGGGAAGTTCACATTACATACCTGCAAGCTTTTCTCATCGCCATCGAATACGTAGTAATCATTACCGTCTATCCAGTAGTATGACTTGTCGTATATGCTGTGTTTGGTAGAATAGAGCATCCTCAGTGTGCCACCCACTGTAGCCAGCCTCATCTGGTAGCCAGACTGACAATATATAAAAGACATCAGCAATGTTGCTTCGTTACCACTTCCCAAACAGGCTTCAGCCATATTGTGAAGCATATTGAGATATGCCCAATCGCTCAGTTGGTTAGTCATACGTATGGTCAGGCAGTCTCTTATCATATTGTCGTATTCCCTACCCGACAGTTTCTCCCAAGCTGTAGAAATAGCCTCGTTTGTGCATGAAGTTAATGTGAATTTCTGGCTTTCATCATACCTAACCTTCATCTCTGTACCATACACCATGAATGTCTGCCATTTTTCAGCAAGCATCGGTTGCTCCTTTATCGGAGCGATGGGCTTGGGCTGCGGAACTGGTGCAGTAGGAGTTATAGTATTCTTTATCGGAAGAGGAGTATCTTTTATTGGTTTTGCCCTTTCCTTTTCGTTTATCACGACAGGTGGTCTTTCCTCTTCTTTGGGCTTGGGTACTGGCGGTTTTGCGCCATACTCCTTCCACGCCTTTTTAACGAATTCGGCATACTGTAAATTTGCCTTTCTGCGAAAGTCCTCATATTCTGTAATGCTTTTTTGTCTGAACTGCTCATACTCGGCACGTAGAGGATTGTAAGAGGCATCCACATCAAGTGTATCGGCATCACGCGTCACTGTAGCAGGATCTGAAGCGCTCTTTTGTGCTTTTTTTTCTTTCCCCTGAGCTTTGTCAGTTACGTATTGTGCATATTTCTGTATTACTTTTGACGCAGTCTTTTTTCTCTGAGCCATTATTTCGCTACTCGCTCCTGCTGCCAGCAGACTGACAAGTATTATAATCCAGCAGTTTCTCATTTTCTTCTATTATCTATTGCATGTTTTACTTCATCATATATGCTCTCTGCCAACGCTAACAAGGCGATAGCCGACAGTGCCCATCCTATGTCAATTTGGATGTCATATAGATAGAATACCATAAATGTCACCCACATCCACAATGCTATCCATATAAAGGTAAGATAGCTCTTTATCAGTGTCATTGACATAACAAAGCGTACGAATCTGTTCTTACGCTCTATAGCATAGGCTTTATACCTCGCAAACGCATTTTGTGTCAGAATTACTAGCAGGAATGACAATAGAGCCATCAACCATTCTCCTATTTTCTTCACTTCGCTTTGTTTTAACACAGTGTCTATAGCATATGCCAACAACTGAGTTCCAGGCATCTTTCCTAAAGGAGTATAGTGCATGTCATACTCATCTTTCATGGTGCCAAAAAGAACCACTCTGTTTTTTATAAGTTCGGGGTGTGCCGCTACAGAGTCAGGTAGTAACACAGGAAAGTGTCTTGGTACAAAGTTTATGTTCAATGACTTTTCTTCTGCTACTATAGAGTCACTTCCTTGATATACAGACGTCACCATTGAGATGAATGATGGAATCATCTCACCCTGAACCTTCCATCCCATCTGCATCTTGCGCTTTATTCCACCATACAAGTTTCGTGGCATATTGGTGATACCCTCATTCACAGTACCTCTTTCCTCCGCAAAGAATGAGTGTACCATACCCGTAAAACCTGTAGCCTCATCCTTATATTCAAGCAACTTCTCCGAGAATACTATATTGTCATATTTCAGAGCAACCTCTTCTATCATCTCGTCACCGAGTGTATCCTCCTTCAGGCCTTCAAACACCACATCCACTCCGACTACTTTTGGTTTATGCGCCATAATATTGCTGAGGGCTTGGGCTAGTTCTCTGCGGCTGTAGAGTTCTGTTATATCCACAATAGTCACATCATCGCTCTCCTCACCATCACCTTCTTCTGTATCTTGCAGTATCTGGTAATATGTATCGGTCATCTCAAATTCCTTTATGGCTTCTGATATAGGTCCCATGAATGGTAACTTCACGGCTATAAAGGCAAAAGACCATACCAGAAAGAAGGCTATGAGTGATATTGAGATGCTTCTTTTCATCGTTGTCTTAGCTGATATAAATGGTGGGGTTATTTTCTGTTTGTTTCATCTTTTGTGTTTGACGCAATATATATCGTCAGATAAGCAATGCCAACAATTATGATCAATGCCAATAATTATAATATAAATACGATTCTTTATCATTTATCTTTTTATAATTATCGGCATCATCTTCATTTTCATTTCATTATCATGTTTTCTACACTTCGCCAGCCACCTGTTGAACTTGTCTGCACTAAGTTGACGAGGTAAACCTTCATTAGCAGTTTCATCTATTGCCTTTATGAACTGATTTGGAGAGAAGATAACATATATCTGGTTATGCTCCGAGGAGCGTTCTGTTGTCATTACATACTCATCTACCAAGGAGTGCTCTTCCCTCAGGGCAAGTTCCTCATTAAAGAAGAGATAACGCTGATTTGCCTTGACAGGGTATATGCCTTCCGTCTGATTGCGATAAGGCAGGAGACAGAATGCCTGATCATCAGCATCTACAAGATAGACTGCGAGATAACCTTTTATCGGACTATGAAAGAGCAAATAAAGGTCATCACCGTTGCGAAACTGGTCACTCTCATATTTCTCCTCCGTTCCATTGCGTAGCACCATTGCCGTGAAGTCTATCTGAGCTGAAACAATTTCACGAGCCTTACCCTTCACTTTGCAAGAGACCACGAGCATGTTACCCTCGTACCTTATATTATATATAGGCTCACCGATAGTCTCTATCCATTCGCCCTTAACCTCAGAACCTCCGAGCGAAAGGAAATTGACATCCGTCTTGCCATTATCGTTTTCTATTCTTGAAATGTCGGTTTGTGAAACAATAGTTCCAAATTCGTCGGCAAGCGCCTGTATCTTGGCACGTTCAAGGGCTGTGCGTCTCGCTTGCTCCAGTGTGACATTCTCTGGAGCATGATAGGTATATTCTCCTTCCACCGTCTTTGTCTTTTGGGCAAGGACGGAGAGGGAGAACAATGCTATAAGGATAGTCAGTAATATTCTCATTTACCAGCCTAACATTTCATCAAGTTTTTTGCCGAGGTCGTCGCCTTGTTTCTCAAGGTCATCACGTATTGCTTTCTTTGCTGCCTCCTTAGCCATCTTAGAATTATAGGCTATCTGCACACGTACTTCTTTGTTTTTATTCTTCAATGGGCGATACATTTCTATGACCGTAATGGTACGGCCAATGTTTTGCGAAATAAGCTGCTTTCCAGCAGAGATAGTCTTTACTACGGATGCTGCCTGTTCTGGCGCAAGTTGCTTATTGTCAACATTGTTTTCAAGCAGAGCCGTAATCTCTGTCTGTATCTCTCCTGCAAGATTTTGTTTTGCAAGAGCTATAGCCTGAATCTTAGCAGCATCATAGTTTTCGCCTATTGACATTGCCTCGCCCATAATCCATTTGGGAAACATATCATCGTCTATCTCATACTTCATGATATATACGCGATCAAGTTGTTTCTCTATTGGAAGTGAACCTGGGGCTATCTGCCAACCATCCTTCTGCAGTCTCTTAGCTTCCTTGCGAGCATCCTTAGAAGCTTTTTGCTTTAGTTCATTCTTAGCCATCTTTTGGAGTTCTTTGCGCTCCTGAAGTTGTTCCTTAGAAATTTGTGCAGAGACTGTTATAGTACTGCTAAAAAGCAGTGATACTAACGCTACTTTCAATAAATAAGTTTTCATAATTACAGGTATTTATAGGTTAGAAAGTCAAACGCCTATAGACACCCTGAGTCGGCAAGAATATTTGACACGAAAAGACGTGGGAGTCTCTACTTTCCGCTTATCCCACGTGTCGGGCTCTCGCATTGCCTTTATCCAAGGATAAGCAACTCGAGTCAGCCCACGTCGTGACATATTGAAACCTTTTCACCAAAAAACTGGCAGGGTACAATACACCCGATGTGAACGTTTCGGTTGCGTATCTTCTTGGACAGTGCAAATTTGCGAGATTCGACACGAAGAAGAAAACGTTCGGTAAACGTCCTTTTTTCAATAAAATTTTGACCCTCATGCCCATAGTGGGCTACTCAAGTCGCTTGCAAAGTTAAGAAAAACTTTTGATATTACAAAAAATATGTAGAAAAAAAAAATCCAGCGAAGGATATGACGGAGCGAAAACAGCTTTGTATAGGCGGATTAAAAATCCTGATATTACTCCGGTCGGATTGCAAATCCGACAGAGCGAGAAAAAATATTGAAAATATGAGGCTCCAACCTCCCTAATTAGGCGCTGAGCCCAGTGTTTATGCGCCTTGACGATAGGGAGGTAGCCTTCTGAGACCTCCCTAAGAGGTCCCTAACACCTCCCTAAAATCTCACCGACCCCCTCCCTATCGCTACGCGACATCCCTCCCCGAGAGGGAGGGAGAATAATTGCCACTACTTATTTGTAATCCATTCCCTCCCTCTCGGGGAGGGAT
>DEJW01000034.1 GCA_002353585.1 Prevotellaceae bacterium UBA2738
ATAAGGATTGCGTATGCGCTGATTGCGTTCATCCCATGTCACTGGACCGATGCCGTAAAACAAGCGCCGGCCATTCACCATGCAGGTGGCTACCTCCTGCAGGTCATCGGTCTCTTTCAGATAATCGGCCGTCAGCAGTTCTGGTTGCAGGCCACCTCCATAGCCATAGATTTTTACTTTGTCAAGGTCATCAAAACCAGCTTGCCTGACAAGCTCATTGGTCAGCTCATAAATACCTGTTGCTGGAATACGTATCTTTGCCCATTTCCCTGAGGCCAGTACAGAATGTTCTGCATATCGCTGTCCGTCAGCGTCGGCTCTCCTCGACCTGTTTCTCCCCTTGGCCGTTGCGGTCACCTTCAGCATAAAGCTTACCAGTTTTTTATATGCTCCGTTGCGATATACCAAAGGAACGAACGACACAACTAATTCTCCCTGCTTGCGGGCTACTCCGATAGCTTTCCTGATCTCGGGCATCTCAGGCAAGGAGGCATCTGTGATAGCATGATAACGCTGCACATCGGCCTCGCTCATGGTAACAAACTCTGGATACTCTATTGTAACGGAATAAGTGGAATCAGCATAACATGCACCGATATGCTGCTTGTAGGTAAAGACTGGCAACAACGAGTCAATCCTGACCTCTTGGGCGGTCAGGTTGAAAAACTTCTGTGCACTCGTCGTCAGACATATCAGCAGTAGTCCTAATCCTATTATATATCTTCTAATCACTTACAATTGAATTCCAACACTTTTCGCTCTTCGAGCCACCCTTCCAGATGGTCATCGATATGCACAGGACCCACGCCTACCGGGGTTCCTGTATAGAGCAGATCGCCTGTCTTCAGGGTAAAGAACTGCGAGATGTAGGCTATCAGCTCATCCACCTTATAGAGCATATCGCTCGTACAGCCCTCCTGCACCGTCTGCCCGTTAATGTCGAGATGGAAGTGGAGTGCCTGCACATCCAGGAATTTCTCCTTCGCCACCCATTCACCAATCACTGCCGAACCGTCGAAGCCCTTGCAGATCTCCCAGGGATGCCCATTCTTCCGGGCTTCTCGCTGCCAGTCGCGGGCCGTGAAGTCGATACCCACCGTCACTGCATCGTAATAGCGGTGAGCAAAGCGCTCAGGGATACTCTTACCTAAACGACAGATGCGTACCACCAGTTCGGTCTCGTAGTCTACCTGCTCCGACCAGTCGGGAATGAAGAAGGGCTTATGATCCTTCAACAATGCCGAGTCTGCCTTGGTGAAAATAACAGGCCGCTCTGGTTTATATAACGCACCATCCAGCTCTTTATTGTGCTGGATATAATTCATTCCTACAGCAAATATCTTCATAGTTTCATCTATTTTGCTGCAAAATTACAAAAAATCTCCAAACTCTAAACCCTAAACTCTAAACTTTTTCGTACCTTTGCAGCGCAATGAAGAAGATTACAACCATCTTGCTGTTGTTTGTTGCATTGTGCGTTAGGGCACAGATGCCTGCAGACCCTCGCAGTGCCCACCTGATGGGTATCCCGATGGAAGGGCCGTTAGATAGTGTGCGTCTGTCGCTCAAGGCTCATGAGTTTGCCGAGTGGGGACAGTCCGATGATGGCGAGGACTACTACTTTCGAGGCAACTTCTATGGCTTCCGTGCCAAGGTGATAGTCAGCACGGCTATCGAGACTAAGTTTGTCAACTCGGTCTATGTCACCATCGGCCCCTACAGCACACAGAAGATGCTTGAGAAGAACCTGCAGTATTTCCTCTATAAGATGCAGAAAGACTATGGTCCCTTCAGCCAACGTAACGACAGTTGGTTCTACATGGACGACTTCAGCAGTGTCAAACTGTCTGTCAACGACAAAGAGAACGGCTCACGTGAGATCAGCATACTCATCCTGCCTACGGCTCCTTACTATAAGGATGCACTGAGCATGGGACTTCGAAGCAATGTGCAGGAGGTGGTTACCGAGAATGCTGTCTCCGAAGATCAGTTTATGCATTTCAACGGACACGGACAGATTGAGAACACCGACCTTATAGAGCGCGAATACAACCGCTATGGTTACCTGCTGCGTGCCAAGATGAAGGAGAAAGACGGCTTTAGCACCATCGAGTACACCTATGATGACACCTACCGGCTCACCCAACGCGAGCTGGTCAATGAGGCAGCAGGCATCACCTATATCAACAACTATACATACAACGAGCAAGACGAGATACTGACCCAGCAGCAAAAGGTCTTTGACAAGAACAAGGAGTGCATCATGACCATCAACATGCGCAACAGCTACATGACCCGCGATGACAACGGCAACTGGACCAGCAACTCGCTCAACCTCACCTACTGGGAGAAAGGCAACAAGACACAGCAGGTCACGGTTCTGCAAAAACGCACCCTCACCTATTGGGAATAGAAGATTACTATGGCACAGGAACAGATACAAGAGCAGAGACTCACCCAACAGCAGAAGCTGGCACAAAGCATTACCCAGCAACAACTGCTACAGGCACAGCTCACCGAGCTGCCCATCACTCAGCTCTTGGAACGAATCAATACAGAGATGAACGACAA
>DEJW01000017.1 GCA_002353585.1 Prevotellaceae bacterium UBA2738
ATAACCTTAGCGTAGCAGCCGCCTTCAAGGTTGAACACGCCCTCGTCATCCCATCCGTGCTCGTCATCACCAATGAGGCGACGCTTAGGATCGGTAGAAAGGGTGGTCTTACCTGTACCAGAGAGTCCGAAGAAGATTGCTGTGTTCTCACCGTTCATGTCGCAGTTGGCAGAGCAGTGCATTGAAGCGATGCCCTTGAGTGGGAGGTAGTAGTTCTGCATAGAGAACATACCCTTCTTCATCTCGCCGCCGTACCATGTGTTGATGATTACCTGCTCACGAGTTGTAGTGTTGAATGCAACACAAGTCTCAGAATTCAGACCGAGCTCCTTGTAGTTCTCTACCTTAGCCTTGGAAGCGTTGTAGATAACGAAGTTTGGCTCAAAGTTAGCGAGCTCCTCCTCTGTTGGCTGGATGAACATATTTGTTACGAAGTGAGCCTGCCATGCTACCTCAACGATGAAGCGCACTGCCAAACGTGTAGCCTTGTTGGCACCGCAGAATGCGTCAACAACGTAGAGCTGCTTGTTTGAGAGCTCCTTCTTTGCTATATCCTTAACCTGTGCCCAGACTGCCTCAGACATTGGGTGGTTGTCGTTCTTGTACTCCTCAGAAGTCCACCATACGTTGTCGTGAGACTGTGCATCGTCAACGATGTACTTATCCTTAGGTGAACGACCAGTGAAGATGCCTGTCATAACGTTAACGGCACCGAGTTCTGTTACCTGACCAACCTCATAACCTTCGAGACCAGCCTTGGTCTCTTCCTTGAACAACTCCTCGTAAGAAGGGTTGTGAGCAATCACTGTTGAACCAGTGATGCCATACTGTGTCAAATCTAATGTTGCCATTTGCTTTGTTTAATTATATGTATAATGTTATCGTGTTATCTTGAAGTCATTGAAAAAACAACGCGCCAATTTGGCGCAAAGTTAATAAAAATATCTGACTTAACAAAAAAATAAAGAGGTAAACCCCGTTTTTTATCGAAGTTTTACATCTTATTATGACTTTTTGCAACGTCTATATTGCAACTTTTTGCTTTTTTTATAGTTTTCCCGTCGGTATGTTACGTTTTGTCACCTTACCGTTTTCTATCACAATATTCTGTGGCAAAGTGGTAAGACCGAAGGTGCGAAGCAACGGATTATCCCACAGCAGGGTGTCGCATATCATTATTACACCTGAAGCATCGCAGTCTGACTGCATTCTTCTTGCTTTCTCCCTATCGGCATCAAGACTTATGGCTATCACGTTATCTACCTTCTGAGCCTTGCTGTCGTCACTATATATACCACGTTGACGCATGGCGAGACGACGAAGCATACTCTGGCTGTCGTAGTTCCATGAGGCACAGGTCATAACGATGCTGACACCTTTGTTTAACAGGCTGTTATTCACCACGTTGCCATTTATATCGGTAGTTCTGAAACTTACTACCTTATCACCCTCGCTAATGATGCCGTTGGCAGTGAGCAGGTTCATCATTCGTTTTACCCTTACGTTGTCAGGGTGTTTTTGCCTCAACACCTTCAACAGCTTCATCGCTCCCTTGATGTCGGGATTAGATGCCGTGAGATAATATTGCTGCAACAGCCACAAAGACATACGGCAGTCGTCATCCTCAGTGCTGATGCGGTCTGCCACCACTTTCCTCATCTCCTTTGCCGACTTGTCGAGGTTTTCCTCCCTAAACTCTGTATATGTCTTGTTGGCTGAGGTGCCCTCTATGCTTATTTCTCTCAAACGAGCTGCATCGCCCTCAATGGAAATACTGGCTCCTGGCTCTACAAAAACAGGTATCTGTGTGAAGTTAGGGAACACAATAACGAATGTGCCCTCGTGAGTTATCTCCTTGTCAAACTCAAAGCGACCACCATGCACGTTTATGGTATCTATACCCTCGATGGTTCCGTCAGTGCTGTAAACATAGAATGCCGCCTGGTGCATGTGAAGCATCCTGCCCTCTATGCTCACCTCATTGCCGTTGCCTGAACAAGAAAAAAGAATAGTAACAAAAAAGATTAACGAATTAACAAACAGAGCGATGTGTAATCTTTCGGAACTTCTCATCTCGTTGATTTGTTATTTCGTTAATCTCAGTTATAAATTTCAATTGTCAATTATCAATTTTCAATTGTCAATTTAAAAAGTGCCGCGAGCGGGACTCGAACCCGCACGACCGTTTCGGGTCAAGGGATTTTCTTGCTACTCTTACTTTTACATAAGCCATCTCAGAGAGATGTTGTAGTCTGGACTATTTCTTCACCATGCCCAGCATTGGGTTTAGGTGTTGCCTGTATAGTCTCTACGCCATTTACAGCATTCGATAATGCTGATTTAGTGAGCCATCGCCTTCCCCTGCGTCGCCACAGGAGAGGTTTCTGTTTGTTAGGGCAATTCTACATCACCAGTTTCCTGATGAGCACTCTTGTTCAGTCCTCGGTAATTGTCTGTCAATGCATGACAGTTTGGACAAAGCAACTGCAGGTTTTCTATTCTGTTATCCCTGTTATCACCATTTACATGATGCAGTTCTAACGGTATTTCCTTTCCCTGCCATTGGAATAATCCGCAACATTCGCAACGCTTCTCTTTTAGGTTTTCTTTCAAAAGCCTCCGTTTCAGTTTGTAACTTTGATAATAGGAACCCTTTTTCAGAATGTCCTTTATCTCTGTCGCTCTCTTCGGCTTAAACTTTAAACCTACGTTCCAACCCTGTCCTGTGAAATGAGATGTGTCAAGGTTGTACTCTTCTATTGCCTTATGTATAATCCTGTAGTTTCCTCCCGTAGGTTTCACTCCCAGCCTTCTACATACAGATGCAATACTTGAAGAATTGCTTACTGCTGCTTCATATTCTTCCTTTGTATGTTTCATATCGAGAACTCTTCAAAGTCCCTCGTGTCTACCAATTCCACCATTGCGGCAGCCATTATGGTGCTTGATAAAGCGAGTGCAAAGGTACTAATAATAGTTCATAGTTCACAGTTCATAGTTCATAGTTTACTCTTTCTTTAAGGTTTTTTAACCAAAACTGTATTATTACCCAAGATATACTTTTATGAAGATATAATATAGCAATGCAAGGCTTAATGAACTACACGTAAAACTGAACCATACATAGATTCTATGTACGATACTGGATAAGAACTAAGACCATTACCCGAGAGAGTGAGATCGTAAACAGAACCGCAGACAGGACATTTTACACTCTTCGAACTACCATTCCATTGAAGTTTTGCTTTAGCATTACTCTCACATTTAGGACAATGGCGGTCAAAGGCAAGGATTTTGTTTTCTATAGCACTAAATCCTATTAACAAGCCATTATCCCACCCTATTACCAATTCACTTACCTTTGGCTCAGTAGAGGTAGTATAGAGATAAGGTGAATTGGGGTCACTCGTACCATATTTCTCAATATACACCATATCATACCCTTTGTTAAAACCTTTATACACGAGGCAAAAACCATCATCACTCGTCACTGATGCCATAAGTATTGATGATGGATGATACGAAGTGTTAAAAATGAAGTAACATCTATGATTGGTGTATGTATTCTCCGCATCACATGAGAATAGCACCTGTACGGCTGTCAGCATTAGCGCGATACTGAAGCCGTAGAATGTTTTATGGGAAAAAAAACTCATAACTATGAACTATGATTTACCAACCAACTTCTCCACCGCTTCGTCAACTTTCTTGAAGTTGAAGCCTGCAAGGATATTATCCATAAGGGCTGCGATGCGGTCGTTGCACAGGTTGCCGATAGAACCCTCGTGAGTGTGGTGTATGTTCTTGTTCGGAGTGAAGTTGCCTGCCTCTATGTCCAGTCCCACCTTCTTATAGGCATCGCGGAACGGCATTCCCTCAGCAGCGAGGCGGTTTACCTCTTCCACAGAGAAGATAGCATCATACATAGGATCGTCCAGGATGTTCTCCCTTACCTCCATCTTATTTATAATGTATGCGCACATACGCAGACAGTCCTTCAGTTCGTCAAAGGCAGGCAGGAACACCTCCTTGATTATCTGCAAATCGCGGAAATAGCCTGAAGGCAGATTGTTCTGTATCAGTGTCACCTGCACTGGCAGCGACTGCAGCTTGTTGCATTTCGCCCTTATCAGCTCAAAGACGTCTGGATTCTTCTTGTGTGGCATGATGCTCGAACCTGTGGTGCACTCCTTAGGCAGTTTCACAAACTGGAAGTTCTGCGAATTAAACAAGCAGGCATCAAAAGCCATCTTCGCCATCGTACCAGCCAAACCTGCTATGGAGAATGCCACATTACGCTCCATCTTGCCTCTGCCCATCTGTGCATACACCACGTTGTAGTTCATAGAGTCGAAGCCTAAGAGGTCTGTAGTCATCTGACGGTTGAGAGGGAATGATGAGCCATAGCCAGCAGCAGAGCCCAGAGGGTTGCGGTTGGTCATCTTATATGCAGCCTGCAGGTAGAGCATATCATCAGTAAGCGACTCGGCATAGGCACCAAACCACAATCCGAACGATGATGGCATGGCTATCTGCAGGTGGGTGTAGCCAGGCATCAGTACTTGCTTGTACTGCTCCGACTTCTGCAAGAGCTCGTCAAACAGCGTCTTGGTCTCCTCTACCACCTCGCGCAGGGATGCACGAGTGAAGAGTTTCAGGTCCACCAGCACCTGGTCGTTCCTTGAACGTCCAGAGTGAATCTTCTTACCCATATCGCCAAGAGCACGAGTGAGCATCAGCTCCACCTGAGAGTGAACATCCTCTATGTCATCCTCTATCACGAACTTGCCCTCCTCGCACAGATTGTATATCTTGCGCAGCTCCTTCAGGAGCAGAGGCAGTTCGTCGTCGCCTATCAGTCCTATACTGTTCAGCATCGTGATGTGAGCCATAGAGCCCATCACGTCATACTTTGCCAGATAGAGGTCCATCTCGCGGTCCTTACCCACAGTGAAACGCTCTATCTCTTTGTTTATCTCAAATCCTTTTGACCAGAGTTTCATCTTTCTAAACTTTATTATTTTGCTTGCAAAGGTACTAAATATTACCAAAACCACAAAACTGTCATCAAAAAAACTTCTAAATACTTTTGGTCGTAATAGAATTATTTTGTATCTTTGCACCGACTACGAAAAAAGTCGTAACGAAAAAAGTCGTAATATGGGAAATCCTTTCAAGTTCGGAACAATAGTAGATGAAGAGTATTTTACTGACAGAGTAAGAGAAGTTGAGTATATCTGTAGATTTATAGAGAGTGCCAACCATCTTATCTTAATCAGTCCACGTCGTTTCGGCAAGAGCAGCTTAGTAGCAAAAGCACTCAGGCAGAGCAGGAGAAAAAACATCACAGTCAATCTTCAGCAAACCACCTCCGTAGCTGATTTTTCAGCAAAGTTACTACGTGAATTTTTTAAGATTCACCCTTTAGAGCGTGTAAGACACCTCATAAGCCATTTCCGTATCATACCAACCATCACTACCAACGCTCTAACTGGCACAATGGATGTTTCTTTTCAACCAGGTGTAGATAGTTCCATGCTAATAGAGGATGTAATGGCATTAATTGAAAATGCACACACTGATGATGATAGGATAGTCATTGTACTCGATGAATTTCAGGAGATACTTGACCTTGATCCACATTTGGATAAAAAATTACGAGCCATCATGCAGGCCCAACACCACATCAATTATATCCTTTTAGGCAGTCAGGAAAGCATGATGACAGATATCTTTGAGAAGAAAAAATCCCCCTTTTATCATTTTGGTCAGCTCATGCGACTTGGCAAGTTGCCCCGTGAGGATTTTCATCATTATCTGACAGAGCGTCTTAAGAGCGTCTATGCAGGAGATATAGATGAGTTAGCAGACAGGGTTCTGGACTATACACTGTGTCATCCATATTACACTCAACAATTAGCAGCTAATATATGGCAGATCGGAGTACTACAACCAAAAACTGAAGATGTCATAGCCTCAGCCATTGACCTGATAGTTACTACCCACGGATTAGACTATGAGCGCCTTTGGATGAATCTCAATCGTACCAATAAATGGATTTTACGGCAACTTGCCACCAGAAGCAGTCTACAAACAGGCGAGTATCGCACGAGCACTATTTATAGTGCCCTAAAACGTTTGCAGAAAGAAGGCTATGTGATATATTCCGACAGATACGAAATCGAAGATCCTTTCTTTAGAGAGTGGATAATAAAAGAATCGTAGGGTTTTGCCAATTTTATGAGGGAAAACTTATATTGTCCTGGTTGTCTTTATATGATGAAAAGCATCGCAAGCCGTGAAGCCTGCGATGCCTTTCGTATTATGTAGGGAGGGTCCTTTACTTAATCCTCTGACCAGCTACTGTATAGTTGCCGATGTAGAGCTTACCATTCTTGATAACCTTTACTGGGGCATCAGAGTTCACGTTATCGTCAGCGTTTACCTCGTTTATGCCAGTTGCAAGTTTGAAGGTAGCCACGATGTTCAGGTCAACGTCAGGCATGTTGATCTTAGCCACTCCATCGGTGAAGTGGCTCTTTACTGATATGTCATTAGCTTTGATATCGTCAATCTCGTAGCCTGCTGCTGGGGTAGCGGTGAATGTAACTTCCTCGCCCACTGGTGTGCGATACTTCTTATTAGACCAGTCAGCGGTTAGCGTACCGTTCTCTGTAGGAGCAATGGTTATGAGGTAAGCGCCTGGCTCAGGCAGTGTGACATCCGTTATCACGTCAGTGCCTATAGCCACCTGCTTCAGCACTACGGTCTTCTTTGAGGTGGTTTGCAGGGTTATCAGGCGGTCTTTCTCTTCGCTGGCAGCTATATTGAGGATGCCCGTAGAGTGCTTGTCAGGCTGCTCCACACCATCGATGAGCACAGCCACCGGGTCGCCTATGTTACCAAACTTCACGCTTACGGGCTGGCCCTTCATGAGGAAGAATCGTATGTAGGCACCCTGGGTCTTGAGTTTCAGTCCCAGATAAGGCTCGTTGCGATTAGCCTTATTCTCAATATCGTTCAGAGAGTCGAGCTGGTTGATGTCCTTATAGTCAAAGTTTACGGCATTTTTAAGTTCAGAGCCGATGTCAAACTTCGTACCATAGCTAAGCACTATTTCTTCTATATTTATAGACTGGCCATATGATGGTTTGAAATTGCCATAGAATGTCTTATCGGCAGTGGCGGTCTGTTCTACCATTATTGGGTCAGGAGCTATTGTCAGTTCCTTATCCATATACCAAGAAAGGCATTGGTACATGGGCACAGCGTGCTCAAACTCCTTATACTTCTGAGGTTTCTCACCAGCGTTCAGCACCTCAGTGCCCAGCACTACGTCGCCATTCATATAGGTAAATGTGTAGGTGTCATCCGCCATAGCCAGTAGTGGCAGCAGGGCGATAATAGAAAGTAATTTTCTTTTCATAATTGTTAGTTTTTGGGTTAATAAATAATCATATACTTATAGCTTTTGCGTACAAAGGTACTAAATATTACCAAAACCACAAAGATTCACTAAGAAAAAGTTTCTTACATTACGTACAAATAAGGTGTTTTGAAAATAACCTCCTAAGGTCACTAAAAGGCTCTCAAGGCGCATGAATACTGGGATGAGCATAGTGACCTATGTTTGCCGACAGGTCACTTAGAGGTCACTTTAGACCTCACTTTGGGTTTGAGATTTAATGACTAATTCTTTTTATAATAAAGTGACCTATATAGTGACCTCTAAGTGACCTCTAAGTGACCTCTCTCGAAAAGAGGTCACTATCGTGAAGCCGCATAAACACTGGGCTGAGAGGGGTGTAAGTGAGGTATCTCACAAAAAACAGTTTTTTTTCGTGAAATTAGAAATTTATGAATTGAAATTAGTAATTATTTCCTCTTCTGGTAAAAGTAATGCTTTTAGCTGCAGAAGTAATGCTTTTAGCTACAGAAGTAATGCCTCTATCAAGGAACAAAGTGACTAAGTACAAGGTGACTAAGGGGTATCGCAGGCAAATGCTTGCGATGCTATTCCTTTTAATAAGGTAGCATGGCGAGCATGTCAGCAAACTTCTCTATGCCCTGCTCCAACTTTTTGCCGAGCATCATCTTGAGCATGGGGTTGAGGTCAGCCTTGAGGGTGAGGCGCATTTTGGTGCCCTGCTGTCCGTCGGCGGTGGTCAGTTCGCTGGTGGGCAACACCTGTATCCACATGTTTGCCTGAACGGGTGACTGCTCAGTCTCAAACTTTATGGTCTTGTTCTCTTCACGCTCTATGATGCGGAGGGCAAGAGTGCCTATCATGCCTGCAGGAACGGCTATGCGATCGCTGCTCAGCTCCACATTCTTGAGTTGGTCGAGCTGACTGGGGTCTTGTCCTGCCTCTTGCAGTTTCTGCTTCAGGGTTTCGTTGTCCTGTGCATTGTCTATGAGTGGACGCAGATTTTCAAGGTTTGAGAGTTTCGCATATACTTGTTCCACACTGGCTGGGATATGCTTTACGTTGCTTTCGTATTTTGACATAATGCTCTTATTTTTGGGTGCAAAAGTACTTATTTTTCATCAAATAGCCAAATAATTAACATATCTTCCTATCTATTTGAAAATATTTCCGTAATTTTGCACCAGAAAAAATTCAAAACCTAAATAAACGATGAAACTACGTAACCTTTTATTGCTCGTAATAATGATGCTATCTGCAACAGTGATGGCTCAGAGCACATACGACCTGCAGAAACCTTTCGGATTCTGCACAGTATCTTCACGCACCAGCAGTTCCAGCACCTACACAATCACGGGTGGTGGATGTTATGAGTATCCTGTTCCCTCAAGCGTAAGTTCAAGCAAGGTGATAACGCTCACCTCTACGGGCAAAGATATGAGGAGCGCCATAGAGAGTGCTATCAGTAACTACAGCGTCATCATCTTCGACGGCTCAAAGGGTGACTTCATCCTTTCGAGCAAGATAGGAATGAGCAAAGTCAAGAACAAGACACTCATTGGTATCAATAACGCTAAACTATGCACCACTTGGTATGCCACACAGGAGATTATCGATGCTCTCAACAAGGCTGGTGTGCCAGATATGAGCACCAGCGGTGGTGGTGGCACACTGCCTAACGGCACAAAGGTTACTGAAGAGGCTGAATACAACACCCGTAAAATCATCATTCAGATGACTGGCGACAATGCCGAAAGCTATCGTAACGCTGGTGTGTTCAGCTTCAGTGGTTGTGAGAACCTCATCATCCGCAACCTGAAGTTTCAGGGTCCTGGCTCTATCGACGTTGGTGGTGCCGACCTCTTATCGTTTGTTGACGGCACCAAGCACTGCTGGGTGGATCACTGCGACTTCCAGGACGGTATGGACGGCAATTTCGATATTACAGTGCAGTCCGACTTCAACACCGTTTCTTGGTGTACCTTCAGCTACACCGACCGCTCATACATGCACCAGAACACCAACCTCATAGGTTCGTCAGACAGTGAGGCAAAAAACTATCTCAACACCACCTTTGCCTTCAACCACTGGGGCACAAACTGTAAGGCTCGCATGCCAATGGCTCGTGTGGGTAAGATACACATGCTCAACAACTACTACACCTGCACCACTGGCGGCAACTGCATCAACCCTCGTAAGAACTCTGAGTTCCTAATCGAGGGCAACTACTTCGCTAAAGGTGTGAAGAGCATATTCGGTGCATCAGGCGCAACTGCGGTGACATGGAAGAACACCAACTACTCCGTAGAGGGCAAGAGCGGAGAGTCATCAGGTTCTACTGTTACAGTGCCATATAGCTACACAGTAGCTGATGCCAGCAAGGTTCCTACCGAGGTAGGCACATACGCTGGTGCCACACTCTTCAATTCTACCAGTGGTGGTGGCGACGATCCTGTTGACCCAACACCTGAAAATCCAGAAACACCAGAACTTGTTGATGGCAACAACTACATAGTAGCAAGTGGTGAGAATGTATATAATGGCAAGGTGATAACCTGCAATAATATCACCATGACCTACGGCAACGATGGTAACTGGACTGTAGGCGCACGAGACGCTATGGCAAGCGAAGGCTTCAGTAACCTTGCAGGAGGTAACAACAATCCTAAGGATGCTAGTAACAAGAACTATTCTGCTTCAAGCAAGAACGTTCCTACCACAGGCACTTACTACGTCTTTACTCCTACCTCAAGTGGTACTCTCTACGTTGCTTCATACGTATATACTGGTAAGGTGGTTTATGTCACCGAGAATGGCTCTGCTATATCATTCAAGGCAAACGGCACTACCATAAACTCTGGCAACTCTATAACCAGTGGCGAATACGACGGCTACATCACCTTCCCTGTAACGAAGGGCAAGGAATACTACCTCTTTGGCGAAGCAACCAAGATAAAGATTTACGGCTTCAACTTCGTAGTTGACGGTGCTACCGCAATATCTACGGTAAACGAGAATAAAGACGTTAAAGAAAACAGAAACGGAGTAACCTACAACCTTGCAGGACAGGTGGTGGACAGCAGTTACCGCGGCTTGGTGATAATAAATAACAAGGTGGTGATGAGATGATAACAGTAACTTATAAAAAAATGATAAAAATACGCAAAATACTTACGCTTGTGCTGTTAGCAATATGCACAACGGCATTGGCAACCAGTCCTTACGACCTGCAGAAACCTTTCGGATTCTGCACCGTATCTTCACGCAACAGCAGTGACAGCACCTACAACATAACAGGTGGCGGTTGCTACAAATATCCCATAAAGGGAGTGAAGAAGGACAGAGTTATAACCCTGACAGCCACTGGCAAGGATATGAAACAGGAAATAACCAAGGCTGTGAAGGACTATGACGTGATAGTGTTTGACGGACAGAAGGGCGACTTTATCGTGTCAAGCATAATATCGTTTAAGGAACTGAAGAACAAGACTCTCTTAGGTATCAACCACGCCAAACTGTGCACCACATGGTTTGCTACGCAAGAGATAATCAAGGCGCTCAATGACGCTGGAGTGCCACAGATGAGTTCGAGCAAGAACACTGGTGGCACACTGAGCAATGGCCACAAAGTGAGCGAAGAGGCTGAGTTTAATACCCGTCAGATAATAATCAATATGACAGGCGATGAGAAAGAGGCATATCGCAATTCGGGAGTGTTCTTCTTCAAAGACTGCGAAAATCTCATCATCCGCAACCTGACATTCCAGGGACCTGGTTCGATAGATGTAGGTGGTAGCGACCTCGTTTCACTATATGGTAGCAAACACTGCTGGATAGACCACTGTGACTTCATGGACGGCATGGATGGAAACTTTGACATCACTCGTCTGTCAGACTTCATCACCGTGAGCTGGTGCACCTTCAGCTATAACGAACGCTCATATACGCACCAGAACACTAACCTCGTGGGAGCCAACGACAACGAGCAGACGGGCTATCTGAATATTACCTATGCTTTCAATGAATGGGGCAAGGGCTGCAAGGCTCGTATGCCTATGGCTCGTGTGGGAAAGATTCACATGCTCAACAATTACTACGACTGCGCAGGCAATGCCACTAACTGCATCAACCCACGCAGAAATTCGGAGTTTCTTATCGAAGGCAATTACTTCGAGAAGAAGGTGTATCGCTATTATGGTCAGAAAGACGCTGTAGCAGTGACATGGGGCAAAGACAACTTCGTGAGCGAACGTCACGGTCAGAATGCTCCACAGTCGTTTGGCGAAACCGTTACAGTGCCTTATAAATACAAGGTGGTAAAATCAAGTGTGATACCAGCAGAGGTAGGCAACAATGCTGGTGCCACACTGTTTACCAATGCTTCAAAGAAATAACAGCTTTTTTACTGCTTCCAGGTGCTTGGGCTCTTGCGCCACTCTTTGAGCACCTCAAGGTCTTCTTCCTTTATGTAGCCTGTCTTGGCAGCAATTGCCGTGGTATGCTCGTAGTCAGAGAGGGTTACAAGGCGCACGTCAGCCTGCTGGAATGCCTCTTCGGCAACGGGGAAGCCGTAGGTGTAAGATGCTACCATACCCACAACATCAAAACCTGCCTTACGCAGAGCATCGACAGCCTTCAGCGAAGAACCGCCAGTAGAGATAAGGTCTTCTATAACCACAACCTTAGCACCCTGTGGCAATGAACCCTCTATCTGGTTGCCCATTCCGTGGTCTTTTGGTTTTGGACGCACATAGCAGTATGGCATCTGTAACTCGTCAGCAACGAGTGCACCCTGTGCTATAGCTCCTGTTGCTACACCTGCTACGGCTGTTGCCTCAGGAAACTCAGTGTGAACCAGATGAACCAACTCCTGTTTTACGAAGGAGCGCAACTCAGGATAGGCAAGAGTCTGACGGTTGTCAGTATAGATTGGTGACTTCCAGCCACTTGCCCATGTGAATGGGTCGTTAGGCTGCAACTTGATAGCCTTTACGGCAAGCAGTTTCTCTGCAAAAGCTTCTTTTATTTTCTCCATTGTTATTATGTTTTTTTTCGTTATTACGTTATTTCGATATATCGTTATGTCGATGTTATGAGAGGTTTTCTTTTATCAGCGCAAGGAGTTTGCCTACAGCCTCAGCCTCAGGTATTGCTTTCTCCACACATTCCTTACCCTTGTAGAGTGAAATCTTGTTTGGTCCTGCTCCCACATAGCCGAAGTCAGCATCAGCCATCTCGCCAGGACCGTTCACTATGCAACCCATGATACCAATCTTCAGGGTGTTGAAACGTTTGTCATGCTTTGCTGCCTCGCCTATAGCTTCTTTTATCTTGGCTATAGTGCCACGAAGGTCGTAGAGTGTTCTGCCACAACCAGGACAAGAGATATACTCCGTCTTGGTAAACTTCACACGAGCAGCCTGCAGTATGCTGTCAGCCAGTTCTTTCTGCTCCTCACCTTTATTATATATGGTTAATTCCTTCGCCTTACCGTCAATGAGCAATGCACCTGCTGACATAGCAGCCTTCAGTTGAAGGTCCTCTGTGTTATCTTCGTCGAATTCAAGGATAAGCGTATCGTTCTCTATGCGTGCAGACTCACGTTTTGCAGCACATTCATCGATGAAACTTACTAACTTCTTTGCTACAGGAATCTCAGCCTCAGGTTCTTCAGACAGACTAACACGAATGGTGTCGCCGATGCCTTCAGTAAGCAGTGCTCCTATACCAACGGCACTCTTTATTCTGCCGTCTTCGCCTTCGCCAGCCTCAGTCACTCCGAGATGCAGCGGATAGTGCATATCTTCCTTCTCCATAGCCTTCACAAGCAGACGGACAGAGGTCACCATCACCACCGTATTACTTGCCTTGATGGACAGTACCACATCATTAAACTGCTCTCGCTTGCAGATGCGCAGAAACTCCAGACATGACTCCACGATGCCCTCTGGCGTATCGCCATAACGAGACATTATGCGATCAGAGAGCGAACCGTGGTTCACACCAATGCGCACAGCCGTCTTGTGTTCCTTACAGATATTGAGGAAAGGCACGAAACGCTGTTCTATCTTCTTCAGTTCCTCAGCATACTCCTCGTCTGTGTATTCCAGTTTCTTGAAAGTGCGGGCTGGATCAACATAGTTGCCTGGGTTAACACGAACCTTCTCACAATATAATGCAGCCACATCAGCCACATTGGCATTGAAGTGCACATCAGCCACCAGTGGTGTCATGATGCCCTCAGCCTTCAGTGCAGCAGAGATGTTAGCCATATTCTCAGCCTCGCGTCTGCCCTGTGTGGTGAGTCTTACCAACTCGCCACCTGCAGCAATGATGCGCTTAGCCTGCGCCACACTTGCCTCAGTATCGTTAGTGTTTGTAGTGGTCATAGACTGCACCCTTATCGGTGCTCCACCACCTATCGTTATGTTACCCACATGAGTGGGTGTGGTCTCTCTTCTTTTCATTGAAAATTAGTTAGTCTTATATTCGTACTTCACCTCAGCCAAGTCCTTGTTAGCCTTCTCTATCTTCTTGCCGAGCGAAGCCTTGTAAGCCTTCATCTTATCTGCTATGTCCTTATCAGTGAGGGCGAGCATCTCCATAGCGAGGATGGCAGCATTCATAGCACCATTTACTCCCACTGTGGCAACAGGTATGCCAGGAGGCATCTGTATGATAGAGAGCATAGCGTCGAGTCCGTCGAGCATACCCTTGATAGGCACACCGATAACTGGCAGTGTGGTAGAAGCAGCTATTACGCCAGGCAGTGCTGCTGCCATGCCTGCTGCTGCTATGATAACCTTGATGCCACGAGCCTCAGCACCCTGTGCAAACTGCTCCACTGCATCTGGTGTGCGATGGGCTGACAGAGCATTAACCTCAAAAGGTATCTGCTGGTCGTTCAAGAACTGCATTGCTTTCTCCATTACGGGCATATCACTTGTACTGCCCATGATAATTGATACTATTGGATTCATGTTTAATTGATAATTGAAAATTGACAATTGAAAGTTAGTTGATAGGGTTAAGTGAAAATCACGGCTAAGAAGCCTGCAAACAATCCCACGAGGAAACCGCCTGTCACCTCTCCCAGTGTGTGCAGCCTCAACAGTGTGCGACTGGTGCCCACCACTCCTGCAAGGAACATCAGGGCGCATATCCACCACAGCGGATTAAATCCAAAGATGAATGCAAAAGCCATCACTGCTCCTATGGTACCACCTATAGCTGCTGTGTGGGTAGATATCTTCCACCAGTTGTTTATCAGTGCACAGAGTATCTGTATCACTATCGCAGCCACCAGCACAGCCCTCATAAAGTGGGGCATGTGTAATGAGTTCATTATGTAGTAGCACACTGAGTAGCAGGCTATTGATATAGCATAAGGCACCATTCGCTCCTCACGCTTCAGTGCCTGAAACAGCGACCATCCCTGATAGTGTCTGTAAAGTCGTATCAGCAACTGGGGCATAACCACAGTGAAGAGCCACACCATCACCGTCACCGTAATCTTATATAGCGGTGGCATCATGCTCAGATAGCTGAACATAAACAGTGCTATCAAGCCCATCACTGGCAGAAAGAAGGGTGTGAACAGCAGACTGATATATCTTGCTGCCACCAGCAGTGCGCTTTTCTCGCGTCTCGTTATGTTGTCTTTCCTTTTCGTGGTCTAACCTTATTATTTTCTTAATGACGATGTTGGTATGCCCATCTGCTCCCTGTATTTTGCCACAGTGCGTCGAGCTATCGGATAGCCTCGCTTCTTCAGTTCTGCAGCCAGTTTTATGTCACTCAGTGGCATGGTGGCTGGTTCAGAGTCTATCAGGTCACGCAACACACTCTTTATCTCTCTTGTCGAAACCTCCTCACCATCGCCAGTGTCGAATGCTTGTGAGAAGAGTGTCTTCAGCAGTATGGTGCCCCAAGGAGTGTCAGCATACTTGCTGTTGCACACTCGCGATATGGTGGTGATGTTAAGACCTGTATCATCAGCCACATCCTTGAGTTTCATAGGTTTCAGGTCACTGTCGTCGCCACTCAGAAAATAAGCCTTCTGTCTTTTCAGCAGCGACTTCATGGTAATGCGCATAGTGTGCTGACGCTGTTTTATTGCCTCTATAAACAACTGGGCACGATACACCTTTTGCTGGGCATATACCAACGCCTCCTTGTCTCTGCGCGTCATAGACTCTGGGTTCTGTCTGTAGGCTGTTATCATATCCTCAAAGTCACGCGAGATGTAGAGTTCAGGCACTCTGCCTTTGGCAAGCGTGAATGACAGGTTGCCCTCGTCATCACTCTCCACTATGAAGTCTGGTGTCACCTGTTGGGTGTTTCTTCCCATTGTCTCACCCAGTGCAGCACCTGGTCGTGGGTTCAGTTTCTTTATCTCTGCAAGCACCTCTTCAGCGGTATATTCGCTGATTTCCAGTTTCTTGCATATCTTGTCCCATCTGTTATGGGTAAACTCGTCATAACATTCGTTTATCACCCTGTGCATCAGTTTGGTCACTGGTGTAGGATTCTTGCGGAATATCTGTATCAGCAGGCATTGTTGCAGCGACTGAGCCCCCACCCCTGCAGGGTCAAAGGATTGCAGTATGGTGAGCACCTTCTCTATTTCGTCTTCGCTCACATCTATATATTCATGCACTGCTATCTCGTCGCTCAACTGCGTGAGACTCTTTCTCAGCAGTCCGTCGCTATCCAGGTTACCTATCAGGTATTCCATTATTATCTCCTGCCTCTCAGTCAGCGACTGCTCATGCATCTGTTCATGCAGTTTGTCATAGAACGATTCCGTATTGCCGAATATTCTCTCCTCCTGGTCAGCATCAGGGTCATTGTTATTGACGCGATCGTAGTTGGCTGTCTCCATTCGGTCGTCACGATCCATCCTGTCGAGAGCCTCGTCCAGTTCGTCGCGTCTTTCCTCCTGCTCCTCGCTGGTGTCTTCGTCGCTATCGTTAACGTTCCCGTTATCGTTCCCGTTATCATAATCATCGCTCTTAGCCTCCAGGGCAGGATTCTCGTCCATCTCAGTCTGCACATTCTGTTCCAGTTGGGCAAGGGGCATCTCCAACAGGCGTATTACCATCACCTGCTGGGCATTCAGTCTCTGCTGCTGCTCTTGCACCAACTGCTGCTCCTGTATGTGGGTCAGTTCCTGAGCCATAGATTTTTTGTAACTTGTGGCAAAGTTACTAAAAAACGAGAGCAAAACAAAATAAATCGATTTATTTTTTTTGCCGAGTGCATTGTAACTTATCTAAAGTTACTAAAAAAAGTTCATAGTTCATAGTTCATAGTTCATAGTTTTTGTGTTTTCAACTATTTTTTGTACTTTTGCACCATTATGAAGATAGTTTACTTTCATGGCTTTGCCTCTTCAGGTGCTTCAGGCACGGTGCAGCTGTTACGTAAGCTGATGCCTGAGGCTGAGGTGGTAGCTCCTGACATTCCAGTAGAACCTCTTGAGGCTCTGCCCTTCCTGCGACAGTTGGTTGAGCAGGAACAGCCTGACGTTATCATTGGCACCTCTATGGGTGGTATGTATGCTCACCAGATGCATGGCTTCAAGCGCATCTGCGTTAATCCTGCCGTCAATATGTCAACCATGAGTCATGTGCTCAAGACTGGCGAACACAAGTTTCTTAATGGTAGAAAGGACAACCAGAAGACCTTTCGCATCACTCGTGATATCATTCAGCACCATAACCAGATAGAGCGCCAGCAGTTTAAGAACCTTACTGATGAGGACAGAGCTGATGTGTGGGGACTCTTTGGCATTCACGATAAGACCTGCAACACCTATGGTGCCTTCAGCAAGCATTATCCCCAGTGCCAGCGTTTCGACGGCGAGCACCAGCTCAATGAGAAAGTGCTCAAGAAGGTGGTGATACCACTGGTCAAGGAAATCGTGGCATGTTAATAAAAGTTATAATAAAAACGGTGAAATAACTAAAATTTGTGCACCTTATTCTTTATTAGTAACTTTGCAGAAATCCTTTAAGCAAAAATATCATCTTATGTTTACACAGAAAGCCAACGACATTTTCAGAAAGGCTATTGCCGACTACCATGTTAAAGACAATATCGAGACCCCTATCCAGAATCCTTTCGAGGCTGGCACCATAGAGGCTACCCTCTACCACAAGTGCTGGATAGACACTGTTCAGTGGCATTTTGAGGACATCATTCGCGACCCAGATATCGACCCTAAGGATGCTCTTGTGCTCAAGCGTCGCATTGATAAGTCTAACCAGGACCGTACTGATATGGTAGAGGATATTGACACCTATTTCCGCGAGCTCTATAAGGATGTGAAGGTTCTGCCTGATGCAACCATCAACACTGAATCGCCTGCCTGGGCTATCGACCGTCTCTCTATCCTTGCCCTCAAGATATGGCACATGTTTGAGCAGACTCAGCGCACTGATGCCTCTGCTGAGCATATCGCTACCTGCAGAGCTAAGCTTGATGTGCTCATCGAACAGCAGAACGACCTCTCTACAGCTATTGAGCAGTTGCTTGCTGACATCGAGGCTGGCAGAAAATACATGAAGGTATATCGCCAGATGAAGATGTATAACGACCCAGCAACTAATCCAGTGCTGTATAAGAAATAAAGGCAAGATGCTATGCTGCTTCGATATCGAAGCAGCGAAAACAGTAGCAAAAACAGCAGCGAAAACAAAAACTCCTCAGAAGGCTTTTCTGAGGAGTTTTTTGTTTATCTTACCTGTTGTCCAGCTATGTTGTAGTTTCCTATATATAGCTTGCCATTCTTCATCACCTTAACAGGAGCAGCAGAGTTTCCGTTATCGTTCCCGTTAACGTTTACGATAGCTGTTTCTGATGGGGTGATATAGACCTCAGCTTCAGAGTCCACCTCCTGTATCTTGCTGTCAACCAATCTGCCTATGCTCAGCATAAACTTCAGGTTTTTGCCAAGGTCAGGGAATTCGAAGTCTTTTTTCAGCTCTTTCTTGTCAACAAAGTTACCTTCTATCATTTTATTATACTTAGACTGTGGGTATTTGTCATAAGTGAAATAGCCGTTTTCATCCTCATACTTCAGTATCACATACAGGTTCGTAGTGTAAGGAAGGTCTTCTGTAGTGACTATGGTAGCAGTGCCCTTTAATGAGTTATCTGTAAGATACTTATTTTTGTCATCTGACTCATCCTCGTTCACATTGTTCACCACTGCACTCATTGAGGTGCCAGTAACATAGAGTTTGGTAAGTACTACCTCTTCTGAATCATCATAATCACCCTTTCCCTTATTATTCAGAGCCACCCAGAAGTCACCCACACTGAATGGGACGAAGTTCATATACACGTCGCCAGTTGTGTTGATATCCGTATTCAAGCCCCTACCACATACCATTTCATATTTCTTATCGTCATCGCTGTACCACAGGTATAAGGCACGGTTGTTAGAGCATGTCTCATTCTTTATATTATAGACTATTGTGGCCTTCTCATACACCTTAACCTGAGGCACACCTTCATACTTTGGAGCGGTCTGACCGTTCTGCTCCACGCGCACACTATTCACTTTTATGTCCTTGGCTCGTATCATGTCGTCATAGTTAGGGAACAGTTTGCAAGCACCGTTATTTATTGTAAAGCAGAGGAAGTCGTCATTGCTGTTAGCCATCTTATACCAGCTCTTGTCCTTGGCGTCCAGGTCTTTGTAGAACCACACCAGTCCGTAGTCGCCATCCTCTGTATCGTCTGGAACGGTGGTGTAGAGTTGTGTCATCTCCTTTATTTCGCCAGAGAGCAGCTTCACCTTCAGTTCGTCATTGGTCCATGGCTCATCCATTACGAATTTACCTTCATCATATGAGTAGATATTCCAACCCACCTGATAGTTTCTGTCCACATACGGAGCCATCAAATGACTCACTTCCAGGTTGTGGTCGAAGGTGTAATAACCACCCTTAGGGTACACTATCACCTCATCAGCATATTTTTCACCATTATTCACACCCATCTTCTCAACTGCTATGGCATAGGAGTCGCTGGTGTTAGTGCTTGATGTAGGCTTTAAGTTATATATCACTGAGCATGTCATGTTGTAGCCTGAGGTTACGCTGGCACCCTTCTCCTCTGGGTAGTCGCTATTGAGCACTGAGAGCATGAAGTAGCCATCCTGATATCCACCCCATCCCCAGTTTACGTGGTAGTAACCGTTTTTATATCCATCGATGATGAATGAGTGGCCGCTCATCTTACCGTTTTCAGCCTTTGATGCATCATGTATCACTGGGCGTCCAGCCTGCAGTTCGCCATATATCAGGTTCTCCCATTTCTTCTTCATATATCCGCTACGATAGGCTATCTTAGTATCATAGCCAAAGAAAAGGTATGTGGCATTATAGGTGCTCAGCGATTGTGCACCTGAGAGTGATGATGTATAGGTAGTGCCCAGTGCATAACCACAGTATTTTATCAGCTTGGCCACCTCGTCCACTGACTCTCCTGTCTCTGTTGCCTCATACTTTGTTTTCAGTATACCCCAATTGAATGAGGTTGCTGGCAGGGCATCCAGATGCTGCTTGAACACTAGCTTATCGTCATCATCATATTCATACACCTCCTGTGTAGGAATGCCTCTCTGCATCATTCCGCTTGGATACTTCAGTGTGGCAAGCACCTGAGCCAGCGATATTGACGGGCAGCCTGCCAGTGATGGCTTGCCGTCCTTGGCATCCTTTGGCACCAGTTTGTTATAAGGTGCAGGCTGGTCCCAGTGGTAAGGCACTATAGGGTCTATTTTACCCCAGCTGGTGAGCTCCTTCACGGGTGTCACATCGCCATCGAGCGACTGTATCTCGTGCTTGTAGTAGTCCAGCCACTGTTCCACTGCAGGGTTAGCCTTCTGGGCATCATACTTGCCCTCGTCGCTCCATCCCAATACAGGTATGGTTCTGTCGTCGCCACTCACCACTACGAATGAGTCGCCACTGTTGAACACATAATACTCGTCAGTCTCCACGGCTGTTTCCAGCGACTGCTCTGCGAAAGAGATGTCGAGTGACTGCTGAGCGTTCTTGCCAGCCTTCTCCATCATAAACTGCTTGGCTATCTCCTTAGCCTTCTGCTCGCCTATTGGGGCAGCATTCGCCTGTGCCATAAGCAGCAGTGCAGCAATAAAAGTAAATGTTTTCTTCATAATCGTTGTTGTTTTTGTTAGCTATAAGGAGTTAAAGGAGTTATCGCTTCGCTCGCCCTTCGGGCAGGAGTTAAGACAATACCCTAGACTATATAGCTGCTGTTTAATTAATTTCAAATATCTTAACTACTTAACTACTTAACTACTTAACTACTTGGTGGATGAGCGAATATTCTCTCCACCACTTCTTTGGGGTCTATCTGCATGCAGGCCATATCGCCCCTCATGCAGGGTTTGTTGCCATATATGGAGCAAGGGCGGCATTTCAGGTCGTCTCTCTGCACACAGTCGTCCATCTTCTGTCCCCAACCTAAGAAGCCAGCATAGGGATGAGTGGCACCCCAGATGCTCACCACCCTTGTGCCCACCAGCGAGGCAAGGTGCATATTAGCCGAATCCATCGACACCATCACATCCAACTTCTTCATCAGCTCCAGCTCCTCCTTCAGTCCGTGACACTCGTCAGCTGCCAGCCTCACATTATCATATTTCTCTGCCCATCGCCTCATTATGGCGAGTTCCTCGTCGCCTCCTCCGAAGAGAAATATTTGAACGGGAACGGGAACGTTAACGTTAACTATCACCTCCTCCATCTTCTCTAAAGGGTATATCTTGCCTTGATGAGCAGCAAAGGGGGCTATACCTATCTTTAGTGGAGAGTTGACAGTTCTTGCGCTCCGTGGGTGCTCAGGCGAGCAGAGCTCGGAGGATAATTGATAATTGACGCTTGCGAAACGGTGGTTCCCGTTAACGTTCCCGTTCAATCCGCACTCCCTGAGTGCAGATTGATAGTTCTCAAACGCAGTGGGCAGTTGCCTCAGCTGCTTCTTGTCGCCCTCAGCAGTGATGAGCCTTCGCAGTTCGCGATGCTTATTTATCTTATACACCTCATAGCCATGCAGGCGAAAGAGCTTTCTCAGCACCTTGGTTCTGAGCACATCATGCATATCCACCACACAGTCGAAGTGCTGGGCATGCAGTTCCTTAAACAGCCTCAGCAGTCCGCTCAGTCCCTTATACTCCCCCTTCACATCAGCTCCTATGAACTTCACATTCTCAGCCAGTCCCTCAAACAGGGCTCCGCAAGCCACCTTCGAGAGCACAGTAAACTCGCAGTCCTTGTTCTGCTCTGCTGCCTCCCTTACCACAGGGGCCAGCATCGCCACATCGCCCAAGGCTGAAAATCTTATGAGAAGAATCCTTTTCACTTGTGATATTTATGCAGCAGAGTATATGTTCTTACCTCTGCGGTTAATATGTTCTATGAGCGATGGTGACCTCAATTTATGATACAGGGAAACATCGCAAAAATAAGGCAACGAAGACTCTGACAACTTATAGCATACATCTGTCAAGTCTTCGTCTGACAGACGTTCACCCTTCAGAGTTATGTCAATGTCAGAAAAAGGCTTGTAGTTACCCTTAGCCCTTGAGCCATAGAGCACTACCTCCTCCAGACCTTTTGTGTCAGCGAATACGTCATGAAGTATTTTCAGTTCTTCTTCGTCTAATCCGTACATAATCTTTTTTTGCTATTCATCCTCTGCCCCTATTTTCTCCATTACGTTCTTAAACGTATTGAACAAAGGTATATATGTTACAACTATCTTGTTGATAATCTCCTCAGCTGTTTCGCTATCATAGTCATGAGAAGAAAGATTTCTATCCTCTATCGATTTCATCCACACCTTATTATTAATAAGACCATTCTGCAAAGCCCATCTGATAGCGTCTCGCGAGCCTCTTATCTCTGTATTTCCCTGATATTCCGCATAGTCTTTCATCACATTCCATGACAACTCGTGCGTATATTCAAACCTCTGTATCAGACCCTCTTTCAGTAAGTCCTCTATCCCAGCGCCATAAGTGTGACCACTCTTGAGAATCATTGCGGCACCATTTAGTTTTTCGAGAGCCTTTACATAATTTTCAAAGCGCTGCTTCCAACGAATATCATTATTATTCATAACAATAATCTTTTTGTACTTTACTCTTAATCTTTTTGCAAAGGTAAATATTTTGTAAATAATACGCAAATATTTTTTTGCAAAACAAATGCGGACAGCCCTTTTATGGGTTGCCCGCATTCCTTATTATTTGTACTTTACATTAGTTCTCTTCCTCTTCGAAGTCTGCATCCAGAGACTGAGGACCACCCCAGCCACCTTCGCCAGCTGTTTGCTCAGGATCAACTGATACGCAAATCATCTGCTGAAGCTCACCATCGAGCACCTCCATCTGAGGCTCTATATATTCTTTCTTCATAATTTTATTCTGTTTTTTGAGTTTATGATTAACCCTTCTCCCTCCCTACACAGGGAGGGATGGGGAGGGTCTTTTACTTCACCAGCTGACCAGCTACGTTATAGTTACCAATGAAGAGCTTGCCGTTCTTGATAACCTTTACAGGAGCAGCAGAGTCAGCGTTATCGTTAGCGTTCACGTTATTTATCGCTGTAGCCTCGCCCTCGAACTGAATGTCAAGAGAACCCTCCTGCATGCCGCCATTATATACGATGTAAGCCTTGTTCAGCAGAGCAGTCTTGTTAGCATAAGAACCACCCTTGACGAATGCTGTCTTAGTACCGTTAGAAGCGAGAACGTAAGCGTTAGCCTCTATAGAAGTTGTTTCAGCGTTTACGCCCTTGAGGTTGTTGCCCAACTCCATAGAAGAAGCAGCCTCGGTGGTTGGTGTGAGCACTGCTGTCTCGCCCTCAGTACCTACGAGCACGATACCTGTACCCTTACCGATAACGGTATTAGCAGCAATCTCGTTGAGAGTTACGGTAGTACCGCTCAGAGTAGCTGTGTAAGCAGTAGCACCAGAGGTTACGGTGAAGTTCTCGTCACCACAGTATGTAGAGTAGCCGTTAGTGCCAAGAGTTACCTCGATAGGTGAAGCAGCAGCCTCGATAGCGTAGAATGTGAAACCACCGTCACCACCTGTCTGGTTGCTCTCAATCATAATCATGCAAGGAGCAGTTTCGTCAAGAGCTATAGTGATGTCTTCACCCTTTTTAGCAGTTTTGGTAGGCTCAGAAAGCTGTACACCATTACGATATACCTTGATATTACGTTCGGCAGCTGTACCAGATGTAAGTGTTATAGATTTAGCTGCGCCAATGAACCAGTACTGACGAGTGTTACCCTTAGCTATACGCATGTTGCCTGCCTCATCAACCTTCTTAGCGAACTTTACACCCTTATAATCTTTATCACCATTATTTTCACCAAATCCATAGAGGTTGAATACCCATGAAGGAACAGCTGTGAATTCTGTTTTTGCTACATCAGCAGAAACTGCAAGTGGAGTAATCTCAACAGCATTGATGGTGTACTCCTTGCTTGTTGTTCCATTCTCAGCAGTTACGGTGAGGGTGTTGCCACTAAGCACGTATGTAGCACCGTCAGAGACGTTGATTGAAGCCTCCTCTACTGTAGGAGCCTCTGTGCCTGCCATATAAGGAACCTGGATATCGTCTGCACCAGTATTAGAAATTGCACCGTATGCACCGTTAGAGAACTTGATGTTGGTAACTTCGCAATCTGCACGACCAACGGTTGTTATAGTTGCAACAGTAGATTTTGTAGATCCTGCAGCATTGATAGCTGAACAATAAATTTCGTTAGTTGCACCTATTGTAGAACTTGCAGAGAATGTGTAAGAAGTAGATGTTGCGCCTTCAATAGCTACATCATCCTTATACCACTGGTAAGAAGCAGCATCCTCAGCTACGATAGAGAGTTCCAAAGTCTTACCCTTAATTACATCGTAAGCTGCTTCAAGGTCTGTAGTGATTGTAGGAGCAGAAGTAGGAGCTGTAGCTGTAACTGCGCAAACGGTTGAAGTTGTAGAACCAATCTTGTTTGAAGCTACGCACTTGATGTTTACAGTACCAGCAGCAGTTGCTGTGTAAGAATAGGTCTTATCTGTTGCACCCTCGATTTCTGCGTCATCCTTATACCACTGGTAAGAAGTAGCATTGTCGGTATCAACAGTGAATACCTCAGCTACACCTACTGTTACGTCAGCTGTAGCTGAAAGGTTTGTTGTGAATGTTGGAGCTGTGGTTGCATCAGCAAAGTCAAACTCAACACCTGCGAGGTAACAGTCACCATTACTACCTATGATATAATAAGTACCAGCAGCAGGGATATCATATGTAGCATATCCATTTTTACCACTTGTTAAAGTTTTTGTTCCCTTAATAGCAGATGCAGTGGAGATAGAGGTATTAATTACAGGTTCACGGTCATCCATTCTATCTGCATAAATTGTAACCGTACATGCATCGCCTACCTTGAATGCTATAACATCCTGTGATGTACCCTTAACACGCAGACAATACTTCTTTTTAATTGTACCATCCGTACCCTTGTTAGTGGCGTAATTACAACCTCCAGCCAAAGCAAGGAGATAGTCACTATCAAAAAGTGTTCCTGCATTTACTTTAGCGGTAACAATGTCTTCAAAGTAAACATTGTGGTCAGCCGAAAGAGTTTTAAGGTCTGTGACTTCTGACCCCTGTGCTCCCGTAACTATCGCCACTAAGAGCATCAAAAGAGATAAAATCTTTTTCATTGTTTGTTTAATTTTAGTTTATAATGATTGTTATTTAGAATATTTCAGTGGAATGTTTGAGCCATAGTAAGCACACAGAGCGCATATATGGGACAAAGTTACACAATTTTTTTATATAAGGTGTGAAAATAGCAGATAATTCTCATTATATCTCTATATATTTAATATTTCTTAATTAAATTTTGCTTATTTTTTTCTAATTAACCTGATAGTTATT
>DEJW01000011.1 GCA_002353585.1 Prevotellaceae bacterium UBA2738
GTTTTTCCATGATGAGATAGAAAGCCCTGAAAGGGTAACGATATCAGTGATAATTCTGTCTGAAAGCTTGCTTACAAGCAGGATTATTGCTGATAGCGTTAAAAACTCGATAGAGTTTCTATCTCAGAAATGGAGTTTTTATGGTTTTTGTTAAACTATCCGTGGTATAATTATTAAAAGACAACCATGACAACGAAAGGACAATATTATTTTGGTATTTCAGCGAACCCGCTGAAATGATTATATACTCCAGTTTAGCAGGTTTGCTAAACTGACATCTATAAAGTTGTTTTACGTTGTCTTTCAATCATTGTTCCCGTCCTCGCTTTGCGAGTCTATCCGCGTGAATCCGCTTAATCCGTGGTCTTGATTACATAAAAAAAGCCCCCAGCGAGTGGGGGCATTGGTGAGATGCAAGGGTAGCGAGCCCTTGCATCCCTGTTGTTTTTAGCTTATACAGACATTAGTCATTGTCTGTAGTTTCTCCATCTCCATCGAAGTATGTTTCTGTTATTTCATCTTTGTTTCCGGATGGAGATCCTGCAAGGATTGTAGGGAGCTTTATCTCCACTTCCTTCGCTGTTGGCTGAATATATTCTTTCTTTATCATGACTTTATTCTTTTTTAATTAAGTGTTTGAAATCCCTCCCCTCTCTAACGAAGTGGCAAGAGAGGGGTTGGGGGTGAGTCTTTATTTTACCTGCTGACCAGCTACGTTGTAGTTGCCTATGTAGAGCTGACCGTTCTTGATAGTCTTTACAGGAGCAGCAGCTACGTTAGCGTCATCCTCTACTACGAAGTTGATAGCTGTAGCCTCGCCATCAAAGATTATCTCGAAGCTCTGTCCCTTGAGGTCCTGTGAAGCCTCGAAGTAAGCCTTGTTATCGTTAAATGCAGCGCCAGTGAACTTCTTGAATGTCTCACCGCTCAGGGTGTAGCAGAACTCAGGCTTAGCTGCCTTTGAGCCATCAGCCTTTGTAGTACCCTTCAGGCTGTTGTCCTCGAGAGCAGTAGCCCATGTTGCACCTGTTATAGTAACAGTTGCACCAGCCTTGCCCTTTAAGAGAATACCTGCGCCAGCCTGAATCTTTCCTGTTACCTCTGTGCCAGTAATGGTCTTAGCTGTCTCGTCGAGAGCCATTTTGTAAGCTTTAGCACCAGAGAAGGTGAAATCATTGGCATTACTGTATGTTGCAAAGCCCTTAGCATTCAGGGTAATATTTGTAGTTGCGAGAGTTGGAGTCCAAGTTTCAGCGCCCATCAAGTATGCAGCAGCATTCTTGAAGAGTTTTATACCATCTGCTGTCAGTTTGTTAAAACATTCGTTGTGTAAACTGATAAGGAGATACTTAGCAGACTCTACACCACGCTGTGCTGGAGTCAGCTCATGAATAGCTGCACCATTGCCAGAAGAATCGTTATTGTCAGAAGGAACGTTTAGTGCAGTAGCCAAAACATATCCTTCCTTACCTTCTCTGATTGTACCTACTGGCTGCATAGCTTTATCTTTATCTGATGTTGACAAGCCTGTTACAACGCTAATAAAACCAGGTGTAATGCCCTCGAATATTGGGTGATTGGCAATATTAGAATAAGCTGCATTCATAGTGCAACCTAATTCCTTATTACCTGCATTAGGAGTACCCCATCCCCAACGGTTTTTTTTGCTATCACTATTATAAGTATAGAAGAAAGCCTTGGTATTCAATACAGGAACATTGCCACTCTTTGCTGCTGCAACAAGACTAGCATTATAGTTACTACCACCAATAGACTCGTGGAGAACAACCAAGTCGAAGCTTGTTACAGTCAGAGGAGATATAGAAGCATCGTATTTAGCTACTGTAACTGTGTAGTCTTCGCTGAGTGCTGAATACAACTGGTCATCATTGCTAACACTACCATCTCCTGTTACATACAAAACCTGTTTGTTAGGGTCTGCTGCGAATGTAGCATCAACTGTCACAGCGTATGCAGGCATAGTGAACTTGTTGTTGGTAACAGTAACAGTAGTTGCTGGCTCGCCAGTCTTATATACATTCCATGCGCTTAGAGCATAACGGAAATCTGGTGTTGCTGTCAGAGTAATCTCTTCATCCTCAACAGCAGAAGTAGCAGATGCTGCTATAGAACCATTTTCAGGTGTAGTAGTAGAGATAGCATAAGCCACGCCTGTTACAGAACCAGAAAGGGAAACTACAACGTCATCAGTAACGTCGTCATTAGCGAATGTCAGAGTGCCATCGTAGCCAGTGCCTTTTGCAAGACCTGCCTTCAGACGAACATAAACCTTGCTGTCATTAGCCAGGTCTGTGATAGCGTCGCTTGAATATGTGCCATTCTCTGTCTTTGACATCTCGTAGTTAGTGCTTGAAAGAGTAGCAGAAACAGCCTTTTCTGAGTTTGCCAGACTTATGGTAAATGCCTGAGCAGCAGAAGGACCATTATCTACTACATAAGTGAAGTCCTCAGCTGTAGTAGGAGCTACTGAGAGTGAAGGACCTACAGGAGCTTCTGTGTACGTAATCTTTAGGTACGACATCGCCGTATACTTCGTAGTATTAGTAGCCTGAAGAGTAACTCTAACATAACCTGTCTTTGTAGTTGACAAATCACAACTTACTTCTGTTGCTTTGTTATTACTACCAATGCCATTATTGGTAAAAGTATCCTCTGCTTTCACCACAGTAACCTCGTCTGAGAAATCCGCTTTCGGACTAACTTCAATTTTAAATTTAGTCTTTCCCTTATCAGAGGTCGCCATATTGACTTTTATATTGCTTATGTCAGTATAGCTATCCTTAGTTGTTAAAGTGACCGTCTTATTTTTTGCTGCGTATGTTGTAACGAGCAACTTTGTATAGTTTTCTGCAGCAGGGAGGGATTTTCCGTCTCCAGATGTATCATAAGTATAAGGAGCTGTTTGTATAGCAGTGGTGACATTTGCATCAGCACTTACAATAGTGAACAAATCTGAAGGTGTGGCTCCTGCCCCATCAAACTTAATTTCTGCAGTAGTTGGATCTGCCTTCGCCCCAATGACTATCGCCACTAAGAGCATCAAAATAGATAAAAGTTTTTTCATTTTGTTGATAATTAAATTAGTTGTTAAATAAGTTTATATATTATGTTCTTTCTTTCGTCTTTGTTATTAACGAGTAACTAAAAACTGGACTTACCTCCAATATCTCGCTTTGTTCTAAATATGTTCTTTAGAAAAAGATACTTGCATTTATATAATTCCAAAAGCTTCTTTATTTTTTCATTATTGTAAATCGCTAAAATACATCGATAGTGTTCTGGTATTTTATCGTAAGTATCTGAATCTTTGAGTTTACCAGCTTTGCATCTCAATAGGGATTCTAGGATTATAAAGAACGATTCACTTTGTTCAGGTTTAAGTTTCTGCTTTAACTCTTGCCTGAGTTCATAATCCTCTTTTGCGCAATTAAATACTATCATATACCTTTTTTTTTGCGCTTGCGCGCGAACATTTGTCTTATTCAAAATCTTTTATAAAATCCTGTCCACAAATGATTGAGGACGTTTTTGTTGGATTGAGCCTGCGGCTCAGAAATCTGTTGAAAATCTAAAAGACAATCTTACAGCGAAGTTAATCTTCTGAAAATCAATAGTTTTCTTTCTGCTTGCGGATGCTTAGCTTCCGCGTCTGGTTCTTGCGCTCCTTCGGATGCTCAGGCGAGCAAGCTCGGAGGTCTTAGCTACCGCAGAGGTGCGCTTATGGCACATGCTTTCTTAAGCAACCGCATTGGCGTTGCCCTGAATACTCCCTGTTCAGTAAGATGTTGTTGAATTGATGTGTAGGTAATGGAAATAAAAAAAGCGTGGGAGTTTTTCTTCCGCGCTTATCCTAGTAGTCAGGCCTTCGCATTGCCCCTTCGCAAGGATAAGCAACGCAAGCCAGCCCACGCTAAAGAGACTATATGCCCCACACCGATACTACACACCCACGAAAAGATGGGTGTGCAGCTCGTACAAGGATATAATCCTCTAACGCAGACGCTCTCCGTTGCATTACCACTGTGCGAAGAAATCAAAGTTGCGAAGTTTGACTACACAGACAGTAACGTTAGAAAACGCCTTTCTGAGCCTCGCCACACGTGACGTGGCTCCTTTCCAGTATTTGTGTTGAACCCACCCAACCCTTGCGGGCTGACTGCGTTCCTATTCATGATGTCATCCCATAGGGAATGAGCATCAGAATACAGAGGTGCGCACACCTTTGCGGTGCAAAGGTACTAATAAATAAGGTAATAACAAAATATTTTGCAGTTTTTTTGAACAAAATAGGCGAAAAAAGACCACGGATAGTTTAACAAAAACCTAGAACAACCCTTTTTGTAGGATTGATACTCCACAGGGAGTATTGTTGCTATTATGCATAGCCCTACCTGTAAGTACACTTCCAGATAGGTCGCTACATAATACCAACACCCCTACAGGGCTGTAATCCTACAAAAAGAAAAACCCCGCTCTTCAAGCGGAAAAACCATTCTAAGTACAAAGTGACAAGGGACAAAGTAGTTCCCGTTCCCGTTATCGTTCCCGTTAATGTACTCGCATGCGAGTCTTGTTTTTTCTGCCCCTAGGGCAGGGTTTTTCTTTTTTATTCGTGTAGGTGCCAAAGGCACAGAGGAATGGTAGATGGATTTGGCTGGAAGCTTGCTTACAAGCAAAAGCATCATGCCATGCCTCGTATAGGCGAATAGCCTGACACGTATAAAAAAGGGGTGTTCTCGGTTTTTGTAAAATAAACGACTACAGGGACAAAAAAAAGGATTTTTATTTTTAACCTCCTAAGGTCACTTAATCGCTCGGAAGACACATGAATACTGGGCTGAGGATAGTGACCTATGTTTGGCGACAGGTCACTTAGAGGTCACTTGAGAGGTCACCTTAATTGTTAATTAGAAATTAGGCTCCGAGCTTCGCTCGCCTGAGCACCTACGGAGCGCAAGAATTAGGAATTAATTAGTGTGCAGTAATTCTTTTATAATATAGTGACCTATATAGTGACCTCTAAGTGACCTCTCTCGAAAAGAGATCACTATCGGGAAGGCGCATAAACACTGGGCTGAGCGCCCATTTAGTGACCTTATGAGGTTGTTTTTGTTTTTTTATAAAAAACAGGTAAAAGCTATGCTTTTAGAGATAGAAGTAATGCTTTTAGCGCTAAAAGCATTACTTTTAGCTGCAGAGGTAATGCTTCTATCTGCAGAAGGGCTGCCTCTGCATGCAGAAGTAATGCTTCTGCAATTGGAGGCTTGGGCTCTAAAACAACAGGGACAAGAGGGGGACAATCAGTTTTTATAGTCCTGTCAGATCAAAGGAATAGACTTTGTCCTCTACCTCTGCTTGCTTAAAAAAGGTTATCATGTATATGGGATAGTAGGTGATGCTTCCTTCTGTATGCAAATTATCCTGACAGAAGACGAAGGCTTGTGGCACGCCGTATTCTGCGTTCATCATAATATTGCTCAGGGCATTGTGACGCTGATAGTCCTTGCCCGACTTTACCTCTATGGGTAATACGGCATTGGCATATTCCACAATAAAGTCCAGTTCGCCCTGCTTCTTACTGTTGAAATAATATAAGGAATGTTGCTGCTCTTGGGCAAAACCGTGGGCGTAAAGTTCTTGGGCAACAAGATTTTCAAAGATTGAGCCATAGTTTATATTAGATTCCTTGCTGAGCAGACTGACCTGGATATTTCCTCCATACATAGCAGCCAATAAGCCTACATCGTTGAGGAATAGTTTGAAGAGATTACGCTGTTTGCTTAAGAGCAGGGGTATTCGGGGCTCTTCCACATTATAAGTGGGAATTGCCACTCCTGCATCTTTTAGCCACAGAAAACTGTCTTCATACCTGCTGAAGCGGGCTTTGTCATTCAGTTCTTTCAATATGAAGCGTTTGTTTTTAGCATTGAGTTCTGAGGGGATAAGGTCATATATCTCCTCTATCTGCAACTTGTGGTTTGCATCATACTTGGTGATGTCCCTCTTGTATGTACGAATAATGCCACGCTGTTCCTCGTACACACTCTTGAGGTTGTTTGTATCAAGGTATTTCTGTACCACTGAGGGCATTCCTCCCACTATAAGGTAGAGACGAACTGCCTCTATCATACGCTCGTGGATGAAGTTATCTACTGGTTGTCTCTGCTCAAAACAACTATGCAGATGCTCCATAGTGTCATTACCTATGCCGATAGCCGTAAAAAACTCTTTCAGGTCAAGGGGATGCATCTCAAGTTCATCCATATATCCCACAGGCACGCTTCGTAAGTCGTCTAACTCTACTCCCAGTAACGAACCGCTCATCACATACTTGTAACTGCCCTCATCGACAAGGAATTTTATAGCCGTTACAATATCCTTGCATTCTTGCACCTCATCGAAGAAAATCAGCGTCCTTCCAGGTATAAGCGTTTTCTTAGTAAATGCAGACAGACGCAGGAGCAAATCTTTTGCCCCCTTCTGCTCAGCAAATAATGCTACGGCATCAGGCTGCTCCAAGAAGTTTATCTCAACAAAATTCTCAAAACATTCCTTGCCAACCTTTCGTATAGAAAAAGTCTTGCCTACTTGTCTTGCTCCCGTCACCAACAGGGAACGCTTATCATGAAGCAGGAAATCACGTATTTGCTCGTCAGCTGTTCGTGTAATCATATCACTTGTTATTTATTTGTGGGCAAAGTTACAACAAATCATTGAAATTCAAGAAGAAAATAACAAGAAATTACACTTTTCCAATGTAATTTTGGTCTTTTTCTTACACTTTTCCAACATGTTTTGCTCCTTTTTTGTACACTTTTCCAATGCAAAAAGGACGAAATCATTTGCTTGGTTGAAAAGTCAACAGTAACTTCAGATAAGGATTTGCACTTGGCAGAAAAAAATAAATAGAATTTTATTTTGTTTTTTGCGCTCGTTTTAGTACCTTTGCAGACGTGAATCGCACTCTTCGTAAAACAATGAATATAGGTGCTCCGCTCATACTGGGTGGGGCTATATTGTATTGGATGTACAGAGGATTCGAATGGAAGACAATAGAGGATGTGCTGCTACATAAGATGAACTGGTGGTGGATGATAGCGTCGTTCCCATTCGGCATTCTGGCACAGATGTTCAGGGGATGGCGATGGAAACAGGCGCTGGAGCCACTGGGCGAGAAGCCTCGCACCTCTACCACGATATATGCCATCTTCATATCTTACGCTGCATCGCTGATGGTGCCGAGAATAGGCGAGTTCACCCGTTGCGGAGTGCTGAAGCGATGGGAGCACACCTCGTTTGCCAAGGCGCTGGGCACGGTGGTGACGGAACGTGCAGTGGACTCGCTGATAATACTCATGGTGACAGTGCTGGTGCTGCTGGCGCAGTTGCCTGTATTCATCAATTTCTTCGACAAGACAGGCACAAGGGCTGGCGAGCTGCTGGGTATGTTCAGCCAGACGGGCTACATAGTGACTGCTCTATGCGGAATGATGGCGATGATGTCGCTCTATATCTTCAGAAAGAAACTGGCGTTCTACGACCGTGTGAAGACCACCATGCAGGGTGTGTGGAGTGGTGTCATGTCGCTCAAGAATGTGAATAACGTTCCCCTGTTCCTCTTTTATAGCGTAGGTATATGGGGGGCTTACTTCCTGCATTACTACCTGACGTTTTTCTGTTTTGAGGAGACCTCGCACTTAGGGCTCACCTGTGCAGCGGTCACCTTCATAGTGGGTTCGATAGCGGTGCTGGTGCCCACACCTAACGGTGCAGGCTCTTGGCACTTCGCAGTGAAGACGATGCTGATACTCTATGGTGTGGCTGATGCCCCTGCCCTCTTCTTCGTGCTGATAGTGCACACCGTGCAGACCATGCTCGTAGCGGCACTAGGACTGTACGCCGTAGCTGCACTGAGTGTGAAAAAGAAGAGAGAAAGAGACCAATATTAATAAAGACAACTATGACAACAAAAAACAACTAAAAGGGGTCAGTTCAGCAAACCTGCTGAACTGGTAGATAAAACATTTCAGCAGGTTTGCTGAAATACCAAAATAAAGTTGAAAAGAGTTGTGGGAGTTGTCTTCTTAAAGATAAAAGATGAAAAAGGTTCGTCCAAAAAAGAATCTGGGACAGCACTTTCTGACTGACCTGGGAATAGCGAGACGCATAGCCGATACGGTGGATGCTTACCCTGACATACCCGTGCTGGAGATAGGTCCTGGCATGGGCGTGATGACACAGTTCCTGATTACGAAGCCAAGACCATTCAAGGCGGTGGAGATAGACGAGGAGTCGGTGGAGTATCTGAAGACCCTCTCCAACTCTCCCTTAAAGGGCGAGAGCCTTATTCAGGGTGACTTTCTGAAGATGGATCTGAACGAGGTGTTTGAGGGCAGGCAGTTTGTGCTGACAGGCAACTACCCTTATGATATATCGTCGCAGATATTCTTTAAGATGCTGGACAATAAGGAGCTGATACCCTGCTGCACAGGCATGATACAGCGAGAGGTGGCACAGCGCATAGCAGCCAAACCAGGCAACAAGACCTATGGCATACTGTCAGTGCTGATACAGGCATGGTATGATACGGAATACCTGTTTACGGTGGACGAGACGGTGTTTAACCCACCACCAAAGGTGAAGTCGGCTGTGATACGCATGACGCGCAACAGCCGCAAGGATATAGGTTGCGACTGGGCACTCTTCAAACGTGTGGTGAAGGCTACCTTTAACCAGCGACGCAAGATGCTCCGAGGCAGTCTGAAGCAGATAGTAGCCGACCCTCTGACACTTGACCTGCCTGCCGACTTCCTTACCAAGCGACCAGAACAACTCACGCACGAGGAGTTTGTGATGCTGACGAAAGCGGTGGCGAAGATGGATTCATAATTCATAATTCACAGTTCATAATTCACAGTTCATCATTGAGAATCATAATTTTCAATTATAGATATGAAACAGACGTTATTATTATTAGCATTTGCCCTGTTAGGAGTTAACGGAGCAAATGCACAGCTCAGCGGAAAGCTGGGCAAGGTGGCTGATGCTGTTACATCGGCTACGGGTAATGCTTCGGCAAACGGAAAGAGTAGTGCACTGCAGAGCGTGGCGAACGTGATTTCAAGCAAACTGGTTCCAAGCAGCAAGCAGATTGTGGGCACATGGGCTTATCAGGAGCCTGCCGTGATGTTTACCAGCAAGAATGCACTGAAGAGCGCGGCTGGCAGCGTGGCGAGTGCAACGATAGAGAAGAAGTTGCAGTCATACCTGTCAAAGGTGGGCATAAAGAAGGGTAAGATGAGCATCACCTTCGATGACCAGAAGAACTTTAGCATAAAGCGCGGCTCAAAGGACGTGAAGACTGGAACCTACGCCATCAGCGACAACACCGTGACCCTGACCTTCAAGGGCAAGACACAGCCTTGCAAAGTGACTCCACAGCTGGACAACGGCACGCTGGTGATTGTGATGGACGCTACATCGCTCAAGAACTTTATGGGCACCGTAGCTGGTCAGATATCAAGCCTGTCAGCGGTCACCTCTCTCCTCAATGCCTATGACGGCATGAAGGTAGGACTGAGGCTGAGCAAGCAGTAGCTTGATTATAACGGGAACGGGAACGTTAACCACCATGCGGATGACAATTAATTAAATTAAAAGTTCCCGTTAGCGTTAACGTTCCCGTAATAAAAAAAGCACCCCGCAGGGTGCTTTTTTTATTCTTCCTTCATTGCTTTTATCTTTTCTTTTGTAAGGTTGAGCTCGTCGCGGAGTTTCTCTACCTTGCGGTTGAGCTCGTCGATGAGACTGTTGCCCTTCTTGCTTGACGAGGTGAGGAAGAGCAGGTTGTTTTCGTAGGTCTCAAGTTCCTGCTTCATGTCGTTGTAGCGACGCTGCATCTTCTGACGCTCAGTCTCTACAGCATTCTCGCCTCGCTTAGCCACCTCCTTGAGGTTATCCTTGAAGGCATTGAGACGACGGCTGGCACGAGACTTATTGAGTTTCTTATAGAGTATGTCGAGAGTGTCGTGATATTCGCGGAAGAGCTGATCCTTCTCCTTGAAAGGCACATGACCTATCTGGTTATACTCCTCAGTGAGTGCCTGAAGTTCAGTCTGCAGGTCTTCTACCTCAGCATCGATGAGAGCCTTGAGCTTCTCCACTATGCCCTGCTTCTTCTGCAGGTTCTCCTGCTGCTCGGTGCGCACTCCTGAACCAGCCTGGTTGCGAGCCTCGAAGAACTTGTCGCAGGCAGCACGGAAGTCGGTCCAGAGCTGGTCGCCCACCTTACGAGGGGTCATACCTATCTCTTTCCATTCCTTCTGAAGCTGTATGAGTTTGTCGGCTGTAGCCTTCCACTCCGTGCTCTCAGCCAGTTCCTGAGCCTTCTTCACTATCTCCTCCTTCTTGGCTATGTTCTCAGCATAGAGGGTCTTGAGTTGCTGATAGAACTCATTCTTAGCCGTAAAGAACTGATCGCAAGCAGTACGGAAACGCTCAAAAATCTTCACGTTCATAGCCTTAGGGGCGAAACCGATGGTCTTCCACTCAGCCTGTATGCCGATGATTTCCTTAGCCTTAGCCTCCCATTCAGCAGCTGTCTTGAGGGCATCGGTGGCTATCAGCTCTACCTTGTCGCAGAGTTCGCTCTTCTTCTGCAGATTCTCCTCTTCCTGCTTGTGGAGAGCCTCGAAGTGGTCGGCATGACGCTTGTTGACCACTGTGCTTGCCTGCTTGAAGCGAGTCCATATCTCTTCACGCAGTTCCTTAGCCACAGGACCAATCTCACGGAACTGGTTGTGGAGTTCCTGCAACTGGTGGAAGGCGCTTACCACATCCTCCTCGTCGGCAAGTTTCTCAGCAGCCTCGCAGAGGGCTGTCTTAGCCTCGAGATTCTTCTTGAAGTCGTATTCGCGAGCCTCAAAGTTCATCTTGAGCAGGTCATAGAACTGCTCCTGAACGAGTTTATAGTTATTCCACAGCTCGGTGGCATTCTCAGCAGGAACAGCCTTGAGAGTCTTCCACTCCTCCTGCATAGCCTTCACCTCCTGATAGTGGTTGCTTGCCTCCTCAGGACTGGTGGCAAATGATTTTATCTTATCAATGATTTCCTGCTTACGCTTCAGGTTCTGCTGTTTCTCTGCCTCCAGTTTCTGTGCCTCAGCCTGCTTGCGCTCCTTGATGAGTGCCATCTCAGCCTTGAATTCTTCTTCAGTGGGGTCAGGGAGTGCTACATACTGCATTGGGTCGCCACCACCCTCGATGAAAGCCTTCTGGGCTGCTTCGCGCTCCTGACTGAGCAGATAATAGTAAGCAGTCTTGAGGTGGTCGGTCTCTGCCTTAGTGATTTCTTCCTCGCCGTGGGCAAGTTCCTTAATGCGGTTGAGCACTTCTTCCTTAGTAGCGTAAAGGCGTTTTTCGAGCGCCATGTCTTGAGAGTCCATCATTGTTTTTTTAGTTTAATGAATCGATGAAGTTAATAATACGAGGGGCTTCTTTTTGCCCCGAATTGCTTGCAAAAGTAAATAAAAGAATCGAGTCTGCCAAACTTTTACGGAAAAATTCTTGTGTTTCAAAATATTTTTACTAATTTTGCAAGCAGACTAAAAGTATTTAATAAAACCGAGAGAACGCTATGGGAACCAAATTTGTGACGATGGGCGAGATAATGCTGCGCATGACACGCCCTAACTTTCAACGAGTAATTCAAGGACGCACCTTCGACGGATACTACGGTGGCAGCGAAGCCAACGTAGCAGTGTCGCTGTCAATGATGGGTGACGAGGTGGACTATATCACACGTCTGCCAAACAACAACCTGGGTAATGACTGTAGGAACGAGTTGAGAAAATACAACGTAGGTACAGACAACATCATCTGGGGTGGTACACGACTGGGCAAATACTTCTTTGAGCAGGCTGCATCAGTGCGTAGCTCAAGCATATACTATGACCGTGACCACTCATCGCTCATGTCACTGCGTTCACACATGATATACTGGCCTGACATACTGAAGGATGCGCAGGCGTTCCACTGGTCAGGCATATCATGCGCCCTGTCAGAGAGTGCAAGCGATGCCACACTGGAGGGACTGGACGAGGCCTTACGCGCAGGCATACATACCTCTTTTGATATAAACTACCGCAAGAACCTGTGGAAATATGGCATGGAGGCTATGGACGTACTGGTGCCAGCCGCCAAGCGTTGCCACATAATATTCGGCGACACAGCAGAGATGCAGATGCTCGTGGGACAGAAGCTGCCTCCGTTCAATGCTACATCCATAGACTACGAGATGGATATACCAGCCTACGAGAAATTCTTTGAGGCTGCACAGAACAAATATCCTAACTGTCGCCACTTTGTAATGGCTATACGCAACGTGGTGAGTGCCAACCACCACTTCCTGACAGGTATGACATTCTCTGACGGCAAACTCTACCACACAGGTATCATAGAGATAGAGCCAGTGCTCGACCCAATGGGTGTGGGCGATGCCTTCATTGCTGCATTCCTACATGCACACTTCCGTTGGAGAGGTAAGCACCAGAAGCAACTGGACTATGCCCTCACTGCCAGTGCAATGAAGAATACCATCATGGGCGACTTCAACCTGCTCTCTGAACAGGAGGTGATAGACGCAGGCAACGAGTTCTTCAAGAAGGGAATCTTCAAGGAGGCTATAGCTCCTATACTGATATAAGACATATTTTTCTCAATATCCATAAATTTTCTCATGGAGTGTCAGAGAAGTAATTCTATGGCACTCCTTTTTTTGTATTTTTTTACGTTTTATTTGGTGTTTTGCTCTTTTATTTGTAATTTTGCACCCCGTAAGAGGTTAACCCGATGAGGGTTATTAAAATGGGAATGGGGTGAGAATCCCCTACTGTCCCGCAGCGGTGTGTTGCACAACAAACGCTTGCCACTCTGATTATGAAAAGCCACTGGGCACTTTGTCCTGGGAAGGCTGATGGCAAGAGCAACGAGTCCGAAGACCTGCCTCTGAATCTCAAAATGAACGTTTGCAATCCTCGTGGGTTAGGTATGCTACGGAAAGTATTTTTTCATAACATAATAATGGTGCTGGCGGTATGGTGTGCCGGCATGAGTCGCTGTTGGGCACAGGGGCATAGTCCGTCGATGCTCGACTCCATACAGCAGCTAAAGGCTGTGGAGGTGTATGGCAAACGACCTATAGCCACTTCGCAAACCTTGCGTGGAGAAGATCTGCAAGCCCTGTCAACGACATCGGTGGCTGACGCATTGAAGTATTTTGCAGGAGTGCAGATAAAAGACTATGGTGGACTGGGTGGACTGAAAACCATCAACGTGCGTTCTATGGGTGCACAGCATGTAGGTATCTACCTTGACGGAATACGCATAACAAACGCACAGAACGGTACGGTGGACTTGGGTAAATTCTCGCTGTCAACGATGGAAAGCGTGTCGCTATATAACGCCAACAAGCTTGACAACTGCCAGTCGGCATCGGAATATGCGTCTGGAGCTACGGTATATCTGCGCACTCGCCGACCCACAAATGACTCTCTGTCACTGCAGCTGCGCCGTGCATCATTCTCCACATGGACTGGCAAGGCAAACGCACAGTTCAAATGGAAAGGATGGTGCGGATTCATTGACGGAGAAATGACCTATTCAGAAGGTGACTACCCCTTTCGCTATCATTCTGAATATGAAGACACCGTAGGACGCAGGGCAAACAGCGACATACGCTACGGACGCATTGAGGGCGCACTGTTTAAGGGGGGATTCTCTTCACACATCTATTACTATGACTCAGAGCGCGGATGTCCAGGAGGCATAGTGAGGCGACTGAGCGATAAATACATAAACGTAGCAAGGGAATGGGACAGAGACTTCTTTGTACAGGCAAGCTACGAGCACCAGTTTGCTGAGCGCCACAGGATGAGGGTGAATGCAAAATACACCAACGAATACCTGCGCTACTGCACTAAATATCCAGAAAACCAGAACACGGCAAGGGTAGATAACCACTACAGACAGGAAGACGGCTACGGAGCATTATGCTACGGATTTATGCCCTGGACGTGGCTGTCGCTGTCAACCAGCTATGACGTTCGCTACAGCAAACTGCAGGCAGACCTCAGAATGTTTGACGACGTGCACCGCCTGGACCAGAAACAGGTAGTAGCAGCTCAGATGAACTGGCACGACATACAGGCTGCCGTATCACTGTTGCACCAACACTATCGCGACTTCACCTTTGCAAATGCAGGAGCCGCCGACCCGCTGGATCGCTGGACGCCAACGGTATCACTCGCCTACACGCTGAAGAGCCTGACCATGCGAGTGTGGTATAAGAAGATATTCCGTGCTCCTACGCTCAATGACCTCTATTATACACAGGTGGGCAACCGCAACCTGAAGCCTGAATACACAAAACAATGGAACATCGGCTTAGAATATCATTATGACAACCAGCAATGGAATGCATCTATTCAAGCCGACATATACTGGAACAAGATAGAGAACCGCATAGTATGTCTGCCAATGAAGGGCACATACACATGGTCGATGATGAACTACGGCTACACCTTCTGCCGAGGTCTCAACGCAACGGCTCAGGGACACTACCACACAGGAGAGTGGCAATTCTCACTGCTCACCTCGCTGACATGGCAGCGCGACGTAAACCGCACCGACCCTACCGACGAGGACACCTACGACAAACCTATATGCTATGCGCCGACACTATCAACCGGCATCACCGCAATCACGGCATGGCGCACGCTACAGCTCACGATGTCATACCTGCACGTGGGGGAACGCATGTGGAGCTATGCCGACCCAAACGATATATTGGAGGCATACAACAACGTGGATGTGAAACTGACATACACCAAAGTGATAAAAAAGACATCCATGGGAATGAGTCTGGAGGTAAACGACCTGTTTGACAAGCAGTATGAGCACATTCCACGCTACCCCATGCCTGGAAGAAACTATAAACTGACATTGACTTTCGGAATATAAAATAATATATAAGGTATATGACAAGACATTTATTTATAACAGCCATAGCATGTGTTTGCAGCTGTCTGTTCTCTGTTCTGTCTTCAGCGCAAGAGAAGATAATATTGCTGAACGAGGGAATGTGGCAGGCGGATAATGGACGCATGACATATTTTGAGGATGGCGCAATAGTGAGCAACCAATGGTTTCGTGACAAAAACGGTTATAAACTCGGCGACACCCCAAACGACATAATACAGATAAACGACAACCTGATAGCCATAGCGCTTAACTGGTCGAACATAATACAGTTTATAAAGCCTGACGGCACTGCCGTTGCTGCCACAGAGGATGTGCCTAACAACCGTAAGCTCTGCACAGACGGCAAATATGTCTATGTAACCAGCTACGGACACGAATGTGGCACCACCGATGGCACAAAGGAATTCACCAAGGGCTTCGTGGCAAAGATTGACATATCAACCTTCAAGGTGGTAGCCGCAACGGAAGTAGGATATGAACCAGAGGGAATAGCCCTATACAAGGGACACCTGTTTGTAGCTAACACAGGCGGATATGCCCAGCAGGAAACTGACCACGACTTTGAAACCACGGTCAGCATACTTAGCGCAGAGACCATGCAGGTGGAGAAGACTATTGACACACACGTGCCTAACCTATTCGGAAAGATGTCGCAGAGCGGACAGTACCTGCTGATAAACTCGCCTGGTGACTATTATGAGCAACCAGCGGCAGGCATGGTGTTTGATTGCGAGAAGGCTCTCAATGGCGATGACTGCTTCGTGAAGTTTGACCAGCCTGTAACATACAACTGTACCACGCTCGACGGAAAGTTTTTTGCTATCGGCTCCTCATTCTCATATATCACGGGGCAATATGAGTTCTATTATGCTACCATTGACCCTAAGGAGGTAATGGACAATAACGGAGAAAAAGGCATAACCGCTACCCTCCCAGGCTCACTGTCAACAGATTTTGCTGATATGGGACAACCATACGGCATATACGTAAACCCTTACACTGGATATATCTACGGCACCGATGCCGCTTCCTTTGAAAGTATGGGCTACCTGTACCAATGGACACCAGAGGGAGAGCTTAAAGGCAAGCATAAGGTGTATGTAAACCCTGGACACTTCCTGGCTCTGCCACCTAACGAAAGCGGCATTGAGGGGATAGCAGAGGAGAACAGCACTTCCACGGTAAACTATTATGACATCGAGGGACGTCGCATCACTCCCCCATTCAAGAAAGGACAACTATATAAAATCTCTAAATAAATTATCGCTATTATGAAGAAACATTTACTTAGTATTATGGCACTGATGCTGCTCTGCATGAGCAACATCTACGCCACCCAAATAGAGGTGACGATGAATGCCAAAAGCAAACTTATCAAGTCGTTTGTCAATAAGGAGACAAGCGAAAGTGTTAACGTCGGAGAGCCTGCAAGTGGCAACAAGTACACCTTCGACGCCGCTGACGGCTCCTATCTGCTGACGGCAACGGCAGCTGACGGCGAGACTGTATCGGGCACCATTCAGGTGGATGTGGATGCCGACCACACAGCGTTTAGCATCTTCTCCCCAGAGATTAACGTTAAGAACACCGACTGGGTGTATGGCACAGACTATACGTTCAACCTTTCAGTCGTTACCAAAGAGGGCGAGACTCTGAACACTACCATGGGCGAATACACCAATGGCAAAAAGATGTTCATGGTGTTCAACGGCAATACCTATAACCTGGAGCTCGTGCCATCTGAGACGCACCAGACAGAGGGCTACCTCCCTGCCACATACTCTGGTACTATCTCGTTCAACACGACGATACAGGCAGAAGCACCCATGAGTGCAGCATACAGCATCAGCGTACCTGCTGGCGCTGACCTCTTCCTCGGCACCAAGACTGCACACTTCGTGAAGTTTAAGGAGGTGCTGCCACAAAATGTAGTTACAGGAGGCAATAACAAAGTATATACCTTCAAACTGGCAGACAAACAGGTGTATAACTATCGTGTGAGCCAGCCAGGCAAGCTTACTCAGGCTGGTATCTTCACCATGAGCATTGATGCCTCAAAACGTCCGATACTTGCCTTCACCGATGCCGACATGACGGCTAAAGACCCTAAGTTTATAGACCATGACGTAGCATCTAACAACGGCTATAACGTAGGCGATATGTTCCTGAACATAAATCCTGCAGGACACCTGAAACTGGCTAACATAGGTGACACTTATGACATTCTGCCAATGCGCAACTGGGAACTCATAGATGGTATCACGAGCAACTACTTCATTGAGCCAGACTTCCACTTCACTGTCGTGAACACTAACGGTCAGGAAGACAACTCTGTAGTAAAGGTAGAGAACGAACTGCTGACGGCTGTAGGCACAGGTACGGCAATCGTGCTCGTGACATACGATGCCATGCACGTCAATTCATATAGTGGAGTTACACAGAAAGACTTCGTAGGAGGTGCTGACTGGGGAGCTATATGGCCTGAGAATACTGCTGCCTTCGTAGTAACCGTGGGCGAGCAGGCTACAGGCATCACTCCGAATATTACCATCAACAAGGACTATCTCACAACCGTTACCCCTTGGGGTGGAGGTGCTCCTATTGATACTAAGCTGGCTATGGAGAATGTTGATGCCGAGTTTGACGTACTCTACTACCTCGACACGGAAGAAGGCTATGACTACACCTTCACACCTGAGGGAGTTGCATCAGTAACTTTGGCTCGTCCTACCATCGGCACCAACTCTGCATCATACACAGGATTCAGCGAGGAAGGCGTAACAAAGAACGAAGACGGCAGCTATACTCTCCGCCTCACATTCGGACGCAACATTGTCTGCCTTACCGATGCATCAGGCAAGAGTGTATATCAGGTTATGACGGCGAAGCCTTGTCATCGCGACATTAAGGTTGGTGACGAGATAGTAACCAGCGTGAAGCCTGGCGATAAAGTCACAGTGCAGTACTCTGGTTTGTATCATCCGGCTGGCAAACTGTCTGGCATACACAATTTCAATGCCTTCCTTGACTATAAGAAGCCTGCTGATGGCGTAACCGTAACAAAAGGTAAGGGTAACCAGTACACCATGGCTAATGCACCTGCTTCACAGGCGGTTTCATTCACCGTGCCTGCTGACTGGACCAAGTCAACCATAGAGATAGCTGACGGCGTAATGGGCATAGGTGGTTTTGGTGACCCTGTGGGCAACCACCGCTCTACATCTAAGACAACAGGTCGCGCACCTAACTTCACGGCTATATCCCAGACAGCTGTCTTCGGTCGTGTGCCGGCTATAACTCTGGATGTTGACCTTCCTTTTGTCGTTGCCGATTTTGAGGACATTACCGTACCTGCTGAGGGTCACATGAGCGTAAGCACCGAGGATGACGACGAACGCACTGAGTTCACAAGCGGAAACTTTGAGTTCAAGACTGGCTGTATGCATGACTATAACTATTGGTACTGGTTCGGCTATGCTAACCAGACAGACACCAAATATGAGACTCTTGACGATCAGTGGAAGAACGTTGTCGGCGGAGGCTATGACGGCTCAAGCAACTACGGCGTAGCGTATGCTGCTGCATTCAACGGACCATGCTACGTTACCGTACTCAACTATGGAAGTGGCATAGAGATTCCTGGCTTCTACATCACCAACAGCAGCTATGCACACAGCTCTATGAGCAATGGCGACGGCTTTGCTAAGAAGTTTGGCAAGGGTGACTGGTTCAAGCTTACCATCACTGGCTATGATGCTAACGATGATGAGACTGGCACTAAGGAATACTACCTTGCCGACCTGCGCGATGCTGACAAGGCTTACATCATCAATGACTGGCGCTACGTTGACCTCAGCGGTCTGGGTAAAGTGAAGAAGCTCAGCTTCGCACTGTCAAGCTCTGACAATGGTGATTATGGCATGAACACCCCTGCATACTTCTGCTTCGATAACTTCGGTGCTGAGGGTACGGAGGTTCTGCCTGATAAGAATGTTGACCCAACGCCAACAGGTATCAAAGAGGTAAATGCTGAGTCTGCAACGTCTGGCAACTTCTTCGATGCACTCGGTCGTCGTAGCTCTGCTACCACAAGAGGCCTCAGCATCATAAAGATGGCTGATGGTTCTGTTCGTAAGGTGCTCAAATAACCCCAAATGAAAAATTTTTGTATTTTCCTGATAATTGCGGTGCTTTCTGCCCTTGCCTCGTGCACGGGTGGAGGCACCGCTTCTTTTTCGGAAGAGAACATAGGGCTTAGTTATGCCAAACTGATAGAAATAAGGCAGGGCGACGGATATGTGGTTGCTGATGTATGGAATCCTTGGAAGAAGGATGGCAGCAAGAAAGAGAAAGACGATAAGGTGCTGCTGCATCGCTATGTACTTGTGCCAAGCGATGGTGAGATGCCAGAAAATCTCCCCCAAGGCGAACTGATTCGCACACCACTCAAAAAGTCTGTGGTATATACCTCTGTGCACACCAGTTTGTTCGATGAACTTGGCGGCTACGAGGCAATCAAGGGTGTGTGCGACAAGGAATATATGTATCTGGACAAGATACGTAAGGATGTGGCTAAGGGTAAGATAACAGACTGCGGACTGGGCACTAACCCTGACATTGAGCGAATCATAGAACTGAATCCTGATGCCATACTCCTGTCGCCCTTCGAGAATGCTGGCACATACGGCAAGTTGGGTAAGCTGGGCATTCCCATCATAGAGTGTGCCGACTACATGGAGAACAGTGCCTTAGGCAGAGCCGAGTGGGTGAGATTCTATGGTATGCTGATAGGCAAGGAGAAAGAGGCTGACAGCCTGTTTAACGCTGTGGAGGCAGACTATAACGCTACTAAGGCTTTGGTGAAGAATGCCAAGAACAGACCTACTGCCGTAACTGAAAAGAAATACGGCTCTACATGGTATGTGGCTGGTGCTCTGAGTACGGTGGGCGGACTGCTCTCTGATGCTGGTGCCGACTATGTGTTCTACGACGAAAAGGTGTCAGGCAGTGTGCCTATGGCGCCAGAAGTGGTGTTTGACCGTGCCCAGCAGGCAGACATCTGGATTTTTAAGTATAACCAGGCGGTGGACATAACCAGCGACCAACTGGCAGCAGAATGGGGTAACTACTCAAAGATGAAGGCTTTTAAGCAGGGAAATGTGTATCAGTGCAACCTCAGTCTTGTGCCTTACTATGAAGAAACACCTTTTCACCCCAACATTCTGCTGAAGGACTATGTGAAAATATTCCATCCAGAGGTACTTAAAGACTACCAGCTGCGTTATTATAAAAGACTCACCCCCACCCCCTCTCTTGAAAAGAGGGGAGGTATTACCAGATAATCAATAGCATTTGCACTATTTATGACAGACGAAGAAACAGGAAATAAAAAGAAATCTTGGTTACGTTTTCTATTTGTTCCCCTCTCTCGCAGAGAGGGGGTAGGGGTGAGTCTGGTGGTGCTTTCGTTTCTTATTATCCTCAACCTGCTCATCGGCTCAGTCTCCATTCCTGCCATTGAGGTGTGGAATGCACTGACAGGAGGCGAGGTGGCGAAGGAGAGCTGGCGATACATAGTGATGGAGTCGCGAGTGCCCCAAACCATCACAGCCACACTCTGTGGTGCCAGCCTTGCCGTTTCGGGTCTGCTGTTGCAGACTACCTTCCGCAACCCCCTGGCTGGTCCGTCGATACTGGGTATCACCAATGGCGCCAGCGTAGGTGTGGCGATAGTGATGCTGATAACAGGTGGCATAATAAGTCTGGGCAGTGGCGATAATTCTCAATCCTCAATTCTCAATATTCAATTCATTGGCAGCATCGCCGTTGTCATTGGCGCCTTCATAGGTTCTCTGCTCATAATCTTTCTGCTTTTGGCGGTTTCATCGGTAATTAAGAACAGTATCATGCTCCTCATAGTGGGTATTATGGTGAGCTATCTTGCCTCATCCATCGTGATGCTGCTCAACATTTTTGCCAATGCCGACAACATCCACACCTATGTTATGTGGGGTATGGGCAGCTTCTCTGATGTCACCTTGAGGCAACTGCCGTTCTTCTCTGTGGTGAGTATCATAGGACTGGTGCTTGCCATCCTGCTCATCAAACCCCTCAATGCCCTGTTGCTGGGTGAGGGCTATGCCACTAATCTGGGCATCAAGACCCAGAGAGTTCGCCGTTGGCTGCTTATTACTACAGGCATACTGACAGCTACAGCCACAGCCTATTGCGGACCAGTAGCCTTCATAGGACTGGCTGTGCCACACATAGCCCGACTGATAGTTCGCACCTCAGACCATTCAGTGCTGCTGCCAGCCACCATGTTGTGTGGAGCCAGCATAGCCCTGCTGTGCAACATCATCTGTCAGCTGCCTGAAAACATGATAATACCCCTCAATGCAGTAACCCCAATCTTTGGTGCTCCTGTGATAATATACATTATCTTTAGGAAAAGATAGCAGGGGAAGGCATACCTACTAAAGACAAAAGCATAGTAACTAAAGACAAAAGCATAGCCACTGATTAGAGTAGCTATGCTTTTATGTAGAATTAACTAGTTAATTTTAAGAATTTGCTAGTTAATTTTGAAAATTTACTAGTTAATTTAAGGTAGAAGCTATGCTCCTGTCTTTCCTCGATATGCCTTTATGCCCAGAACGGCAATAACGCAGAGCAGAAGCAGTGCAAGAGCTATGTAGGCTATGGTCTCAGTGGTCTGGATGCTCTGAGGCTTGAAGGTGAGCACCACCTTGTGGTTGCCTGGCTTGACATTGATGGCTCGCAGCACATAGTTTACTCTGCCTATCTCAACGGGGTTGCCATCGACTGTTGCCGTCCAACCTGGGTAATACACTTCAGAGAATACCACTACTCCACCCTTTGCCGAGCTTATATCATAGTGGAGCTCGTTAGGTTCGTAAGAGGTGATGGTAACAGAAGACTCTGTATTTGCTCCCCTCTCTTGAAGAGAGGGGCTGGGGGTGAGTCTCTCTTTAAACTTCTTATCAGCCACAGCTGTGGTATGCAGGTCTATCTTACCAAGGGCATCGAGTTCTTCGTTGGCATTGTCCACATACTTCACCTCTTTGACAAACCAGCCATTGCCCATAGTGTAAGGGTTCTGTATAGGAGCTGTCTTACCACCCTGTATTGGCATTATGAAGTATTTGGTGTTGAGCATATTGATGACAGGCATTATGCTGTCGCCATTCACCTGTGTCATATCGCCCTGAGCATCGACAATGGCATTGAAGCCTCGCTGCATCTCAGGTGAGATGTAAGCCTCTATAAGTTCCTGATAGCGACGCAGTTTGGCTGCATGATAACCACCTATGGACTTATGGAAATAGCTGGTCTCGTTTTCATTGAAGGTATTGCTGGCAAAGTTGAGCACTCGATAGTCAGGCGACTTATCCTTCAGTATCTCGAGGTCTGTCTCAGTGGGTTCGATAGGTGCTGTTCGAAGGGTGTTGCTCACAAACATCGAATCGTTGAGGTATCGCTTATCCACTTGCCACATATCAATGAGACACACAAAGGTTACGATGCAAGCCATAAGTGGTGCACTGAGTTTCTTCATCTGGTAGAGCACCACAGCAACGGTACAGATAAGAATGATGAAGAATGAGCGCCAGCAGTCGCTTACGAAGGTTGCAACGCGAATCTCTGTGAGGTTGGCAAGCAGTGGGGCAAGCTCCTCTTGAGGTATCTGACCCAAAGCTCGTTTCTCAGCAAAACTTACGAAACTATCGAAGAAAAGCGTTGGCATCAGGGCAAAGAGAACGCAGATGCCACCAGTTATGGCGAAACTGACATAGAGCCAGTTGACCTTCTTGCCGCTAACCTCAGAAACCACACTCTCAGGAGAGTCTATGAGTTGCTTGAGGGCAAGCAGGGCAAGCAATGGAATGGTAAACTCGGCTATTACGAGGATGGAGGCGACAGTGCGGAACTTGGCATACATCGGCACATAGTCGATAAAGAGGTCAGTGAGCCACATCATGTTATGTCCCCATGAGAGCATGATGCTGAGCACAGTAGCAGCAAGCAAAGCCCACTTGATGCTGCCCTTGACGATAAACAGACCAAGAATGAAGAGCATCAGCACAAAGGCTCCCACATACACTGGACCAGAGGTGCCTGGCTGGTCGCCCCAATACTGTCCCATCTGCTGGTAAATCTCCATATACATAGGGTCACCCTTCTCCTGAGCAGCAGCAGAGGCACTCACTGGTGTCATGCTGGCTCCACCCTTGGTGTTAGGCACAAGGAGAGTCCATGTTTCGTCTATGCCATAGCTCCACTGGGTTATGTAATCTCGCTCCAGTCCGCTTGAGGTCTGGTTGCCTGTATCAGCCTTCACCAGTTCACTCTTGCCTCGCATAGACTCCTTCTGGTATTCCCATGTATGGTAAAGGTTGGAGATGTTGACAGCTATGCCAAGTATTCCACCCACTATGCACACAAGAGAAGCCTTGAAGAAATGGGCATATCGGCGCTGACGGATGGCATCAACAAGGAAACCTATGACAAGGAACAGAATGATAAAGAGGTAGTAATAGGTCATCTGCACGTGGTTGGCATTTATCTCGAATGCCGTGAAGATTCCTGTTACCGCAAGTCCCGCAAGGTATCTGCCCTTATAGGCAAGCAATATGCCACCAATCATAGGGGGCAGATAGGCAAGAGCCATCACCTTCCATATATGACCTGCTGCTATGATGATAAGGAAATAGCTGCTGAATGCCCACACCACAGCTCCGAGGGTAGCAAGATACCAACGGAAATCAAAGGCACGGAGCATGATGTAGAAGCCTAACAGGTAGGCAAAGACATACCACACATTCTCAGGCAACCAAAGGTGATAAGCCTCAACAATACTGTTAAGACTCTTCGAACTCTCATAGGAAGGAGCACTCTGATAGGTAGGCATACCACTGAAGGCTGAGCCAGTCCAACGGGACACCTCGCCAGTACGAGCCTTAAACTCGCTGGTTTCCTGACCCAAACCCCTGCCAGCACTGGAGTCATGACGATAGAGAATGCGTCCTTCTATGTCTGCTGGATAGAAATAAGCAAACGATATTACTACAAAAAGCAATACTACAAGAACATCTGGTACGAATCTTTTTAATGTATTCACGCGCGTGTATATATATAAATAAGGTGTAAATTTGCCCTACTCCATAGGAATAAAGCGTTTATTGACAACTGCAAAGTTAATAAATATTTACGGAATAATACTCGTGTACGTGCACATAGTTGACAAATGTCAAGAAATTAACGCATTTTTGCTTGTTCGCAAAAAAACTCTTGCTGATTTCAAAGGTTTCACGTAATTTTGCACTCGAAAATGCGAAGGAGGTTGGATTATGCTATATACTAGGAAAGCAGACCCTCCAAGCATGACAAAACAATGCAAATATTTTAAAGCAAAGATAATTCAATAAACAAATTTTATTTTTTTATTAAACATGAAAAAGATTGCAATGTTTATCGCTGCTGCTGCTATAGCAGTATCAGCTAACGCTCAGAAGACTACTGTTACAGCTTCTAAGGCATTCGACAACATCTATGTTGGTTTCGCTGCAGGTGCTGAGACTAAGGCTACTGACGAGCACACTTACACAGGCAACAAGAAGTTTGGTTCTTTCAAGGCTTTCAACCCTACAGCTACTATCATCGTAGGTAAGAACTTTACTCCAGTATTCGGTCTCCGTGCTGAGGGTGTTGTACGTTTCAATGCTCATGGTGCAAGCTGTGAGAGTGGTTATTTAAATAGAGGTTATGCACGTACTGGCAAGTTCGTTAACGGTCTTGACGTTAACATGCTCGGTACTTTCAACCTGAACAACCTCATCGCTGGTTACAAGGGTGAGCCACGTAAGCTCGAGTTCATCGCTCTGTTCGGTTTCGGCTGGTCACACGCTTTCTATGGCAACCACGCAAATGGTATCAACTCTAAGGCAGGTCTTGACATCGCTTACAACTTCGGTGCTAAGAAGCAGTGGCAGGCATTCATCGAGCCTTCTATCACTTACCTGATGCAGGGTTACAACATGCCAGCAGTTGACGCTACTCCATTCCAGTACGACCTGAGCCGTGCTAACCTCGACCTGAAGGTTGGTCTCATCTACAAGCTCCCAACTTCAAACGGTACTCATAACTTCGCTATCGAGCAGCTCCGTGACCAGGCTGAGATCGACGCTCTCAACGCACAGATCAACGGTCTTCGTGGCGACCTCGACGCAGCTAACAACGCTAACGCTCAGAAGGACGCTCAGATCGCTCAGCTGAAGAAGGCTCTTGCTGACTGCGAAAACAAGCCAGTAGTTGAGGCTAAGGCTGCTAACCTCCAGCCATCTGTTATCTTCCGTCAGGGTAAGTCAGTTATCGACAAGGCTCAGGAGGCTAACGTAGAGATGATCGCTAAGTATATGAAGAACAACAAGGACGCTAAGGTTAAGATCTCTGGCTACGCTTCACCAGAAGGTTCTAAGGAGCTCAACCAGAAGCTCTCTGAGCAGCGTGCTGAGGCAGTTAAGAACATGCTCGTTAAGAAGTATAAGATTGCTGCTGACCGCCTCACAACTGAGGGTCTTGGCGCTACAGACAAGCTCTTCGACGAGGTTGAGTTCAACCGTGTTGCTCTCTTCAACGACACTACTAAGTAATTCGACTCTTAGAGAATAACTTAAAACAAAATAACAAAGCCCCTTGGAGATTTTCTTCAAGGGGTTTTTAGTAATTACTCCTCCGCTATGATTGTAGGATTAGGCGAAACAGTTTACGATATAATATTCAAGGACAACCAACCAGTGAAGGCTGTTCCTGGCGGCTCAGCATTCAACGCTATGATTTCATTAGGGCGTAGCAATGCCGACTGCATGATGGTTACCGAAGTAGGCGACGACCATATAGGTGATATGATTGTGCAGTTTCTGAAAGATAATAAGGTAAAGACAGACTTTGTGTATCAGCATCCAAATACGAAGTCGCACATATCACTCGCCTTCCTCAATGAGCTAAATGATGCCCAATACCTTTTCTATAAAGACCATAAGGCACTGCATTTACCTGATAGGATACCTGAGATAAAGAAAAATGACATAGTGCTCTTTGGCTCCTATTTTGCCATCAATCCCGTAATACGTGACTATGTGAGGCATTTCCTCACTACAGCAAAAGAAAACGGAGCTATCCTCTATTACGACATCAACTTCAGGGCATCCCACAAAGACGAGATACCTGAACTCATAGCAAACATAGAGGGGAACATGCAACTGGCTACTGTGCTTAGAGGCTCAGCAGAAGACTTTAACATCCTCTATGGCACAACCACAGGAGAAGAGGCATACGAACGTGTGAAGAGTCTTTGCAGTATATTCGTATATACAGATGCAGCAAACCCCATACAGGTTTTCACACCACAAGACAAATGGTCTTTCCCCGTACCACAGATAAAGACCGTCAGCACTATAGGGGCTGGCGACAACTTCAATGCAGGCTTCTGTTATGCACTACATAATGAATGGAAGGATAGGACTTCACCCTTTTCATTCAAAGAGTGTTCACCCACACTAATATCACACTTGATAGCCTCAGGACAGAAATTTTCGACAGAAGTGTGCCAAAGCATTGATAATCACATTGCCAAATATTAAAATATTAGGGTATTTTTGCATTTTTTCAAGAAAAAACATTGCTATTTCAGATAAAAAGTGTAACTTTGTTGCGAAATTGGTAAAGTATATAATTTTCAAGCAACAAATTAACAAAACAAAAACAACAAACATGAAAAAGATTGTACTTTTTTTCGCTGCTGCTGCTATAGCAGTATCAGCTAGCGCACAGAAGACTACAGTTACAGCTTCTAAGGCTCTCGACAACATTTATGTTGGTTTCGCTGCAGGTGCTGAGACTAAGGCTGCTGACCACCACACTTACAAAGGTGACAAGCAGAGTGGTTCTTTCCGCGCATTCAACCCTACAGCTACACTTATCGTAGGTAAGAACTTTACTCCAGTATTCGGTCTCCGTGCTGAGGGTGTTGTACGTTTCAACTGCCATGGTGCTGACCGTTCTGAGTGCCGTTGGGTAGGTACAGGTAAGTTCGTTAACGGTCTTGACGTTAACCTGCTCGGTACTTTCAACCTCAACAACCTCATCGCAGGTTACAAGGGTGAGCCACGCAAGCTCGAGTTCATCGCTCTCTATGGCTTCGGTTGGTCACACGCTTTCGCTGGCAACCACACCAACGGTATCAACTCTAAGGCAGGTCTTGAAATCGCTTACAACCTCGGTTCTAAGAAGCAGTGGCAGATCTTCGTTGAGCCATCTATCACATACCTCATGCAGGGTTATGGTTCATGGGCAGGAGCAACTCCATTCGAGTACAACCTGAACCGTGCTAACCTCGACCTGAAGGCTGGTATCATCTACAAGCTCCCAACTTCTAACGGTACTCACAACTTCGCTATCGAGCAGCTCCGCGACCAGGCTGAGATTGACGCTCTCAACGCACAGATCAACGGTCTTCGTGGCGACCTCGACGCAGCTAACAACGCTAACGCTCAGAAGGACGCTCAGATTGCTCAGCTGAAGAAGGCTCTTGCTGACTGCGAGAACAAGCCAGTAGTTGAGGCTAAGGCTGCTAACCTCCAGCCATCAGTTATCTTCCGTCAGGGTAAGTCAGTTATCGACAAGGCTCAGGAGGCTAACGTTGAGATGATCGCTAAGTATATGAAGAACAACAAGGACGCTAAGATTAAGATCTCAGGCTACGCTTCACCAGAAGGTCCTGCAGAACTCAACCAGAAGCTCTCTGAGCAGCGTGCTGAGGCTGTTAAGAACATGCTCGTTAAGAAGTATAAGGTTGCTGCTGACCGCCTCACAACTGAGGGTCTTGGCGCTACAGACAAGCTCTTCGACGAGGTTGAGTTCAACCGTGTTGCTCTCTTCAACGACACTACTAAGTAATTCGACTCTTAGAGAATAACTTAAAACAAAATAACAAAGCCCCTTGGAGGATTCTCCAAGGGGTTTTTTAGTTGCCTTTCCACAGGGACATAGACTCTGTAGGCACAACGTCATAGAGACCATAGAAACCACAGAATCCAAAGCTACCTTAGGAACGATAGATGCTATTGATGGTATTGATGGTATTAGATACCATAAAGAGGCATTAGATGCTACAGGGAGGATATAATACCAACAGGAGCGCAGCAGACCATGCACAGACTATCAAAAGAGCAAAGAGTAGATTAGGGGTTAAGGGTTAAAGGTTAGAGGTTAAGGGTTAAGGGTTAAGGGTTAAAGGTTAAAGGTTAGAGGTTAGGAATTAGAGGTTAGAGGTTAGAGGTTAGAGGTTAGGGATTAAAGGTTAGAGGTTAGGGATTAGAGCAAAGAAAAAGCCTTGCAAGAAAAACTTGCAAGGCTTTGCTATTGTTGTTGCTAGGAGGCTGGATTTTCCAGAGAGTACTATAAGCTCCAGGGATTCTAGCCTATCCCAGTATCTTCTTAGTCGATAACTACTGGCTTGTACTTTGGTACGAGGAGTTTCATAACGCTCCAACCGATAAGGTAAGCAACAGCGCAGATGCAGAATACTATCATGTAGCCAGCAGGCTTACCCTCAAATCCCATGAACTGGAATGCTGAGCCCTGCCCCTCTGCATAAGTGAAGAGCATACCTGAGCCCTTGTTGATGAGGAATGAGCCGCAACCGCCAGCCATAGCACCGATACCAGTGATGGTAGCAACAGCACTCTTAGGGAACATATCGCCTGTGGTAGAGAAGATGTTAGCAGACCAAGCCTGGTGTCCTGCACCTACAAGACCGATGATGATTGCTGGCCACCATGCGCTGTACTGACCCATTGGCTGAGCAAAGAGTGCGAGCACTGGGAAGAAAGCGAAGATAAGCATAGCAAGCATACGTCCCTGATATGGGTTCATACCCTTCTTCTCCACAAAGAGCTTTGGCAGGTAGCCACCAAACATAGACAGGATGGTAACGATAGCATAGAGGGTGAAGATAAGTGCTATACCCATATTAGAAGATGCTTCGTAGCCATACTGATCCTGGAAGTAAGCAGGAGCCCAGAAGAGGAAGAACCACCATACGCCGTCAGTCATAAACTTACCGAAAGCGAAAGACCATGTCTGCTTGTAAGCAAATGCCTTAGCGAAGCTCAACTGCTTCTCCTCAACCTCTACAGACTCAGCCTTCTCATTCTCGTCATCCTGGTTCATGTAGCGAAGCTCAGCCTCGTTCACAAACTTAGACTCAGATGGTTTGTCATATACGAAAATCCAGATGCCAGCCCAAACGAAGCCCAAGAGACCGATGATGATGAATGCCATCTCCCATCCGAGAGCCTTAGCAAGCAGAGGAATAGTAGCAGGAGCAGCAAGCGCGCCTACTGAGGCACCAGAGTTAAATATAGATGTAGCGAACGCACGGTCCTTCTTTGGGAAATACTCTGCAGTCACCTTGATGGCAGCAGGGAAGTTACCAGCCTCACCCAGTCCGAGAATCATACGGCAAGCAAGGAAGAGGTACACGCTAAGCATAGCCACATTACTTGCAAGAGCAGAACCAGCCTCCACAGCACGCAGTTGCTCGAGGTTCTCCAGTCCGAATGCAGTCATTGTAGCCCATCCGCATCCAGCGTGGAGCACAGCACCCAGAGACCATACCACGATAGCGATAAGGTAACCCTTCTTGGTACCCATCCAGTCAACGAACTTTCCTGCGAAAAGGCAGAAGATAGCATAGAATACAGAGAACGCACCAGTGATTGTACCGTAATCACTATCAGTCCAATGGAACTCAGGAGCAATAAACTCCTTCCAAGTCAGTGACAGAACCTGACGGTCCATGTAGTTCACTGTAGTTGCGAAGAAAAGCATCGCACACATGACCCAACGCCAGTTGGTCATTTTGTTAGTTGTTACAGAACTCATTTTTTAGATTTTAATTATGTTTTGTTTAGATTTATTTTCTATACATTTCTTCTGCCTAAGGCAGTTGTGCAAAGGTACGAAAAAAGTTCAATAGTCCAAAAAGTTCAAGGGTTGAAAGTTGAAAGTTTTCTCCTTTTTAACTTTTTTAACTCTCTACACTTTTACTTTTAACTCTTTTGGAATAAGTAACTTCATCACAATCCATCCTACGAGGTATGCCACAGAGCATATACTGAAGATTATCATGTATGCAGCCTGCTTACCAGAATAAGACATGAAAGTAAACATATCACCCATATCCTCGGCATAAGACAGCAGCACTCCAGAGCCCATAAGTATGAGGTAAGAACCTATACCGCCAGCACAACCGCCGATACCCGTCACCGTAGCTACTGCACTGCGAGGAAACAGGTCGCCAACCATCGAGAATATGTTAGCCGACCAGCTCTGGTGCGACGCTCCCAGCACTCCTATGACAAACACCAGCAGCCAAGGCGACATATCGCCCAGAGGCTGTGCCATAAAACCTATCAGTTGTATGCAGGCAAACTGGAACATTGCCTTCATTCTTGCATTATACGGCTGGTGTCCCAAGCGCTCCACAAAGTACGTAGGCATATATCCTCCAGCGATGCTCAACATAGTAATAAGGTACAAGACAAATATCAATGCCATACCCATATTTGAGTCTGAGGAGTAGCCATAACGGTCGGAGAGGTATGCTGGAGTCCAGAACAGGAAGAACCACCACACTCCGTCAGTCATAAACTTGCCAAAGATAAACGCCCACGTCTGTCTGTAGGTCAGACATTTCAGTATGCTCATCTTTGGTCCCTCGTCCACCTTACGCTGGCTGGTCAGCATCTCTTCCTCATCCTGATATATGTATGCAAACTCCGTCTGATTCACCCTTCTGTTCAACTGTGGTTTCTTATACATCAGCAACCACACTATCATCCAGATGTATCCCAGCGAACCCACCACTATGAATGCCATCTCCCATCCGAAGTGGCTCGCCAGTGTAGGTATGGTAAGCGGAGCAAACAGCGCTCCTGCCGATGCACCATTATTGAATATCGCCGTAGCGAAACCTCTGTCCTTCTTAGGGAAATAATCTACCGTAGCCTTGATGGCAGCAGGGAAGTTTCCTGCCTGTCCCAACGCTAACACCAGTCGGCATCCCATAAACAGGTATACGCTCAGTGTCGTTATCGGCAGCATGGTCATTGCTGTATCGTGCAATGTCTCCCTCGCACCGTCAAAGCTCACCAGCCATTCGCCCGTAAGCATTCCGCATGTTGCTATACCGCAAAAGGCATGCATCAAGGCGCCAAAACTCCATATTGCTATAGCCCATGTGTAACCCGACTTCACACCTATCCAGTCAACAAACTTACCTGCTACCAGCATACACACAGCATAGGTGATGGAGAAGATAGCCGTAATCTCGCCGTAGTCAGCATCGTCCCATGCAAACTGTGGTGCAATGAAGTCCTTCCATGTCAGCGACAGCACCTGACGATCCATGTAGTTGATCATCGTTGCCACGCATAACATAGCACACACCACCCATCGGTAGTTGGTTGACTGTATGGTCTTAATTGGCATGAGGGTTCAAAAAGTTCAAACGCGCTAAAGCGCTGGTTCAAGGGTTCAAGAGTAGTTCTACGGGACAATGGTCAGAGCCCGTTATCTGTGTATGTATTGTAGCCGAACTTACTTTCGGCATCAGTCTTTCTGATACTACGAAGTAGTCTATACGCCAGCCCACATTCTTTTCACGGGCATGGAAACGGTATGACCACCATGAGAACACCTGTTCGTCTGGGTGTAGCGTACGGAAGGTGTCCTTAAATCCTGCCTTCAGCAGGTTGGTAAATTTTCCTCTCTCTTCATCGGTGAAACCAGGGTTTTTATGATTTGTCTTAGGATTCTTCAGGTCTATCTCCTCATGCGCCACGTTCAGGTCGCCACAGAAAATCACTGGTTTCATCGCGTCCAGTCGCTTTATATATGTCAGGAACGCATCCTCCCAGTCCATGCGGTAGTCCAGACGCTTCAGTCCGTCCTGGGCATTAGGCACATAAACGGTGATGAAATAGAAATCGTCGTACTCCAACGTTATCACCCTACCCTCGTGCTCGTGAATGTCATATTCATTGCCTATCAGCCATGTCATTCCGTAGTTCACGCTCTTGGGGTGGTGCTTGGTGTATATCGCCGTACCCGAATAGCCCTTCTTCTCAGCATAGTTCCAGTACGATTCATAGCCTAAGAACTCCAAGTCCAACTGTCCAGCCTGCATCTTTGTCTCTTGCAGACAGAAGAAGTCGGCATCCAGTTCAAGGAATCTGTCCTCAAACCCCTTGCCCACGCAGGCTCTCAATCCGTTTACGTTCCAAGAAATAAATTTCATAACTGTGAACTGTGAACTATGAACTGTGAACTATGAACTGTGAACTGTGAACTAATACTGCACCTGTATCATGCCTTTTACTATACATGCCTGACGATAACCCAGTTTTCTCACCCTTGAGAGGTAAGCCTGTGCCTCAGCCTGACTCTTGTAGTTGCCCATGCGGCATTTCCATGAGGGCGAATAGAAGTGGGTGTAGATAGGCTGGTCAGGGAAGTTTGCCTTCATCACTGCTCCTGCTGTCTCAGCACGCTGACGGTCGGCACGTGAGTTGCCTCCAGAGTACACCTGCACCCTGTATCCCTGCATCTTATAGCTGCGACGCATCACCTTCTTACGGGTATCTATCGGTGTGGTCAGGTCTTCCTCGCCATTCTCGCCTATGATGATAGGCATTCTTCGTGCTGAGTCGGGCTTATGCTCCTCCTGAGCCTCCTCGTCTGGTTGCTGCTGTTGTGGCTGAGTGGCAGGCTGTTCCTGCTGTTTGCCGTTCACCAGCTGGTCTATCTCAGCCGACTGCACCACCGTCACCTTGCCTTCGCCAGGCACGTCCTTGCGCAGTTCATTCAAAAAAGTCTGACCATTGGCAGCACACGCCACCAATGTCAGACATACTATTGTTATAAGTTTTTTCATTCTCCTTAGTTAGTTCCACGCCTCAATAATGCCGTTGAAATCGGCAGCCTTCAGCGATGCACCGCCTATCAGTCCACCGTCAATGTCAGGCTTACCGAAGAGCTCAGGCGCATTGCTTGCCTTACATGAACCTCCGTAGAGTATGGTGGTGTCCTCAGCCACAGCCTTGCCGTAGCGTTCCTCCACACATGAGCGGATGTAGGCATGTATCTCCTCAGCCTGTTCTGCTGTAGCTGTCTTACCTGTTCCTATAGCCCAGATTGGCTCGTAGGCTATCACGATATTCTTAAACTGCTCAGCGTCGAGGTTGAACACACTCTCTTCCAGTTCTTTCTTCACCACGGCGTTCTGCTTGTTAGCCTCGCGCTCCTCGAGTGATTCGCCTATGCAGTAGAGCACCTTCAGTCCGTTAGCCAGAGCCAGCTGCACCTTCTCCTTCAGTATCTCGCCGTTCTCGCTGTAATACTGGCGACGCTCAGAGTGACCCAGTATCACGTATTCTGCACCTGTTGACTTCACCATCTCTGCGCTCACCTCACCAGTGTATGCACCGCTTGCCTTGTCGGCACAGTTCTCTGCGCCCAGCTTTATTGGTGAACCTTTCAGTATCTCAGCCACTGTTGCCAGATGAATGAATGGTGTGCAGATGATAACCTCACAATTAGGGTTCTTTACGGTTGTTGTGAGTTCCTTAGCCAGTGCTACACCCTCCTGCAGGTTTTTGTTCATCTTCCAGTTACCTGCTACGATTTTCTTTCTCATAGTTTAGTTGTTTGATGTGTTAATGGTTTTGTTATAATAGTTTTGTTGAATATTCTTTATTCGTCCTTGAGTATCTCGTCAGGCTTAGGCAGATTGTTGTGACTCCACTTGCCCATCACCTTACCGTTCTTCAGCAACATCAGTCCGGGGTTGCTGCGTATCATCGTCTTCAGCGTCGTCTCGTCCACGTTGCAGAAGGGGTATTCGGCTCCTGTCATGTCTATCCACTGCTCTATGCCGCGATGTCCGCTCGCCGTGAGGCAGTAGAATGATATGCCCTGTTCCTTAGCCCATTCGTATAGGCGGTCTATCTCGCCAAACTGCGCGTCGCTTGCCTGCTCCAGATGTGGTGATATGAGTAGCATGGTCAGTCCCTCATCATTCAGTATCTGCTCTGTCAGGTCCTCGCCGCTACGCATGTCCTGTATCGCCAGGTCGCGTATCTCTGGCACGTAGCCCTCGCTCGTCTGCACCGTCTTTGAGTCTATGAACGTCCATGTCGAGTCGGGGTAGTTCTCCAGCGTAAACTCCTGTTGCCTTCCGTCCTTCTCCAGTATGAAGGTGGTCTTGTATTCAGGTTGCGGAGCCCCGTCGGGTATGCTCATCTTCTCCCTTATGTCAGCACCCACGTGATAGGGTCTGAAGTCTATTATCGGCAGGAAGTAGAGCGAATATGCTGACACTGCTATTATGAATGCCACTGCCGTGTAGTATGTTATCCACTGCCATCTCAGCGATATGAAGCGCTTTATCCTCAGTGGTTTCCATGCCAGCAGAGCAGCCAGTGCCAGCAGCACTATGTTCTTCAGGAGCGTCTGTCCGTTAGTCAGCACTATAGCATCGCCGAAGCATCCGCAGTCCTCCACTGGGTCGGCTATGTATATCCACACCGTCAGGCAGGTCATCACCACCATCACTCCCAGCACTATCTTCGTCACCAGTCGTCTGCTTATGGCAAACAGCAACAGCACGCCCAACACAAACTCCATCGTCGATAAGGCTATCGCAATGCCCAGCAGCACCCAGTCGGCTATCATTCCGCCCATGCCCAGCGCCTCCAGGTAGTCCTGCAGCTTATATTGCGTGCCCAAAGGGTCAACCGCCTTCACAAAGCCCGAGAAGAGGAGGATTAAAGACAAAACCCCTCTCCCCAACCCTCTCCCGAGGGAGAGGGAAATATTACATATTTTCTCCAGCGAATCATTCATTGGTCAGAGCATATATCTACCCCTCCCTCTCGGGGAGGGATGCCTTTAGGGCTGGGAGGGGGTCAGCTTTATCACCCCGAACACTGAGTAGTTGATGATATCCATATAGTTAGAGTCTATGCCCTCACTTACTATTGTGGCGCCGTTCTTGTCCTCTATCTCCTTGATGCGCTCCAGCTTGGTCAGTATCAGGTCGGTGTAGCTGCTCACCCTCATGTCGCGCCATGCCTCGCCATAGTCATGGTTCTTCTTCAGCATCAGTTCCATGCACTTCTGGGCATACTCGTCATAGAGTGCCATCGCCTCGTCATTGGTCATATCCACCTGGTCGGCATAGCCCTTAGCCAGCTGTATCAGTCCCACGATGCCGTAGTTTATCAGTGCCATAAACTCAGGCAGTATGCCCTCGCCCACCAGCGATTCGCCCTTCACCTCCAGCGTTCTTATGCGCTTAGCCTTGATGAATAGCTGGTCGGTCAGCGACGACGGTCTCAGCATCCTCCATGAAGGTTTGTAGTCATACAGTTTCTTCTGGAAGATGTCTCTGCACAGCGCCATCGCTGCCTTAAACTGTTCGTTTGTATTCTGTTTAGCCATGCCACTTATTGTTGTTCAAGCGACAAAGTTACAAATAAAAAACGAAATCAGCAAATTTTCTGATTTCTAATTATACTTAAACTGCTTTGGCGAGGTGCCCGTAAACTGTTTGAAGTTACGGAAGAAAGATGCCTGCGAGGTATATCCCGACTTGATAGAGAGCTCCAGAACAGGTATCTGCGGATTGTTTTTCATCAGTGTTATAGCGTGCTCTATACGGAGCCTGTTTACGTATTCATTAAACGACATTCCCTTGTCCAGGCGTATTGCTTTCGAGATATAGTCGCGGTTGGTATGGAGCAGCCTTGCCAGGTCGCTCACTCTCAGGTCAGGCTGCAAGAAAGGCTTCTCCCTGCGCATCACCTCTTCTATCTCAGCCGATATCTGTCGTATCTTCTCAGCATTCACCTCAGCGGATACTGATTCTGTGGTTTCACGCATTATGTCAGTGTTATCATCACTGTCAGTCACCACCGTCTCCTCAGCCTCCTCCATCAGTTCGTGGATAGTGAAGTTCTGCATGTGACCTGCTCTCAGCAGCATAAACAGAATGACGGAGAATACCACACATGGAATGCTCACCAGTGCCAGCGAATCAACGAATGCCTCCTTGCCGATAACGTTCGCCAAGAAGCTAATTATCGACGTAATAACAAGGAAAATTATGATGATTTGGGTGTTTCTCAGCGTACGATTTTCGATGTCCGAGTAACAATTTTCCACGATTTCATCGAACTTTTTGACCTTCTTATAGCCCTTCAGCAACACTATCACCACCTGTATAGCAAAAATGAATTTTGCCACCATACGCGCAATGAAAAGGAGGTGCCCTCTCTCGCCATCGCCCACAAAGGCGTAACATCCCCCAATCAGTATTCCTATGACGAGCGACGGCATCAGGAGCGTCACCTGCCAGTGGTGGTTCCACTTCTCCTCAGTCACCTCCAGCAGGTAGAGGTAATACAGCGGAAACACCGCTAAATTCGCCATGCTGTACAGCGTCTCGGTGTATGGCAGTATCGCCTCCATGCTGTTGAAATAGGCAAAATGACCTGCATACAACACCGTAGCCACAACACTGAATATGAACAGTCGCCACTTCGCCATGGAGCGTTGCTCGAGCCAGTCTATCAATAATCGGACTGACCAGAACAGACATACCAGCATAGGCAGTGATGTTATGACGTAACGGATCATGCCACAAAGTTAACCTTTCTTTTCGTTAGTGAGGTAGAAAAAGTGTGCAAAACTGACATAAAGGTGCATTTTTTGTGAATTTGAGAGTTTATTTTGTGAAAATGCGAGTTTTTATATGCATTCTCCTCCTAACTTTGCACACACACATTGGCCTGATAATTCTTAATTCTTTAATCATAAAAACCACATTTTAATAATTAAAACCTAATGTTTATGAAAATCCTATCTAACCAAAAACGCTGCCTTCTAACGTTGGCGCTGATGCTTGCAACGTGTGCAACAATTATGGCAAAGGCAATTATCCCATTTGGTGTATTGGAACAAAAACCATGGGAAGCCAAGTTCTATTATGCTACTAACGCCAGTGGTGACACACCAGGCGATGAGTGGTATGCAGCAGACTTTGACGATTTCTCGTGGGGCACCATCACGGGTCCTATCGTCAGTGGCGGACTGTCGTACTACAACACTACGTGGGACCTTGCCAACACCACCTACTGGGTGCGCTGTCACTTTACGATGACGGCAGAGGACCTCACAAAGTTCCTCTCCTTCTACATCGCCAATGACTATACCTGTGAGGCATACGTCAACGGTGTGCAGATATATAATGTGAAGAGTGCCGCCAACTACAATATTATAAGGCTGAGTGACGAAGCTAAGGCTGCCCTCAAGGCTGGCGACAACGTCCTTGCCGTGAAGGTGAGCGACACCGATGGTGGCAACCGCTATATGGACTTCGGACTCTATGCTTCTGACTTTAACGATGCTTTTAAGCGTGCCGATGTGCCTCTTGCATTTACCGATGACGAGAACAATCCCTGGTTCGTGGAGCGTGAAAACCTTATACGCCGCGACAATGGCAAGAGTTACTATGCTTCGTGGCTTACTGCGACCTTCACCTCTGCCTATCGCACACAGTTGTCATTCGACTGGCACTATGACTACCAGACTGCCGGCCAACTGTATATCGACGGCGTGCTGGCTGAGAACTGCGGTACTGGACATACCTATTATAACTTCGGCAGTCGCCACTTCATCCTTGAGCCTGGCGAGCACATAATAGCCTTCCGCGATACTGTGGCAGGACGCGACAGTAGAAAGTATTTCGAGATAAAGAACCTAAAACTGAAGGAACTGCGTCCGCTTGAGACGGCAGTGCTCACTGACAAGTCTATGCCGGTTACGTTTACCAACGACGACCCTATCTCTCCTTGGACAATAGAGGACGGATATATACTGTGGAACAGCTGGTGCAATGCCAACAGATCTGCAAAAATATCAACCACGTTTACCGTTGACAAGACCTCCAAGGTGCAGTTTGACTACGAGGCTTACAAAAACAACAACAATGATTATGGTGACTATCAGAGGCTTAATATCTACCTCAATGGCATAAAGCTTAACGAATACTATAATGTACGCGACTATGCTACATGGTCAAGTGCACTGGAGCCTGGTGAATATACATTGGAGATAGAGAACACTATAGGCAATCGCAGTGACTGGTACTATGCAAGAATCAAGAACTTCGAGGTGAGTACCAACTGGATTAACGTGGAGCTTGCAACGCCTGGAACATTGGGCTCTGAGGTACTATATAGTCCTGGCATCGACGTACTTGACGACGTAGAGTTCCTGAAGGTAAAGGGCAAGATGAACGACAGCGACTGGACTGACATCAAGAACATGCAGAACCTGAAGGCACTCGACCTCAGCGAGGCTATTATCACTACTGTGCCCGACAAGGCATTTGATGGCAAGTCGCTGCTCAGCAGCGTCATCCTTCCAGAGGGTATCACCTCTATCGGTGAGTATGCTTTCAATGGAACAACCATACGCCGCATCAATATTCCGTCAACGGTGACCATAATAAAGCAGCGTGCTTTCCAGTCAACACCGCTGATGTACTGCACATTTGCCGAGGGTTCACAGTTGAAGACCATCGAGCAATATGCGTTTTTATCATGCAAGTTGTTGCAGGAAGTAGCTTTACCAGCACAATTGGAGACAATCGGACTGGAAGCATTTAATCATTGTGAGGCAATGAAGTCGGTTACTATGGGTGATGCAGTGACATTTATTGAGAGGTATGCATTTAACGAGAATTATGCAATGGAGAGCATACGATTCTCTGACGGGCTTACAGAAATATATCCTTGGGTGTGTAGGGAAAATCGTGCATTGAAGGAAGTACATCTGCCAGCAAACTTAAAGACTATACATCACGAAGCCTTCTACAATTGTCAAAACTTAACAGAGATTTTGTTCCCAGCATCTCTTGAAAAGATTATGTTCGGTGCTTTCCGCTACAACTCATTAGAGAAGGTGGAACTCCCTATTAACCTACAATGGTTGGGTACGGATGCATTCAGCAACAATAGCAGCCTTAAGGAAATAGTGATGCCGTCATTCCTCGAATCTGGAAACTATGGCTATTGGAGCTATGACAGTTGGTATGGATGGACAGACTGGTATCGCACTTCTGGATCTGGTTATCGTTCAAACTTCCGCTCATGTCCTAACATAGAGAAGATAACTATGCGTGCTGCTACACCTCCGACGGTTCCTGCTGATCCATTCGAAAGCAGTCGAGACAAGAGCGTCATCACGCTCGTGGTGCCTTCATTCGCTGTAGTTAACTATAAGCTCGACACTTACTGGAAGGCATTCGGCAGCATCATAGAGGGCGATGACGTGGACTACTGGAAGATTACCTCTCCGCTCATGCTCACCAACAACCGCCGTATGCAGGGTACACCTGACGTGGACCTCTACTACAACGGTCAGCTGACAGTAGGTGGCTCGGCTCCTATGACGATGGACAAGTTCAACATGTTCTTCAGCGAAGAGAACCCAGGACGACTGCTCAACACATGTGATGCAGTTACAGCCAATGAGGCTGCAACCAAGTTCTCAGTAGCAGCCAACAAGTGGTACTTCATCACTCCTATACACGACGTGAACGTTGCCGACATCAACGTTTCAGACGATGCTTCATACGTATTCCGTTACTATGATGCTGAGAACCGTGCCGTAAAGGGTGCTACAGGCAGTTGGAAGAACGTTGATACCAGCGTGCTGAAGGGTGGACAGGGTTACATATTCCACTGCAACAAGGAGTGTATCATTACCTTCCCTGCTGATGCTGCAGGACAGACACAGCTCTTCACCACGAAGGACGTTACCTGGAACCTCACCACCAACGAGAGTGAGACGGCTGCCAACCGCTCATGGAACTACGTGGGCAACCCATACCCATGCTACTATGACATCTATTACATGGACTTCACTGCTCCTATAACAATATGGAACGGAAGCACCTATAAGGCTTACTCAATAGCTGACGACGACCTCGTGCTGCGCCCGATGCAGTCATTCTTCGTACAGAAGCCTGACGCAGTGGACAAGATAGTATTCAAGAAGGAAGGTCGCCAGCTGCTCTCAACAGTGGCTGCACATACCACAGGCAACTCATTCACCTTGGGCGAGCAGTCTCGCAAGATATTCAACATACAGATTGCCGACAGCGAAAGTGAAAATGCAGCTGATGAGACTCGTGTAGTATTGAACAACAATGCCAACATGGGTTACGAGTTGGAGTGTGACGCTTCTAAGTTTATGAGTCTTGACAACTCTGTGCCTCAGATATTCACTACTGACAGCGACGGAAATGCATACGCCATCAACGAGCGTCCTGCTCTGGACGGTAAGGTGACACTTGCATTCTATGCTGCTAAGGCTGGCGAATATACCATCAGCGCACAGCGTGCTGACGGCAAAGTACAGCTCATAGACAGTGAGGAAGGCAACACTATAGATATTACAAATGAAAGCTACACATTTGGTGTTGACGCTTCAAGCGAGGCTAACATCACACGCTTTACATTAGTCTTCAGCGAGAAAGATGCTACTGGCACTGACGAGATAAAGGAAAACATTAACGTGAACGTTAACGTGGACACCTATGATCTCATGGGCAGAAAGACCAATGCTACACAACCTGGCATATATGTACAGGGCAATGTGAAAGTCATTAAGTAACTTGAATAAACTTTTGTAAAGTTGTCTCACTAACAATTAACAACTATGCGAGGTTTTAAGTATATTCTCATATTGCTGGCATTATGCGTTAGCGCTGGTGTATGGGGGCAATACAACCCTGCTAATCCTGCGGAGCCCGGCGCGCCAGTGAAGCAATACACGCTGACACTGGCAGCCGACCCGTCGGGGGGAGGAACGTTCAACCTGAACGCTACTACCCAGCAGACGGAGGGCACCACATTTTGGGTTCAGGCTAATACGGCTTCAAACTTCACTTTCGTGAACTGGACTGATGAAGATGGCGACGAGATATCCAATGTCTATCGCTTCCAATACACCATGCCGTCGCACGATGCGAAGCTTATTGCCCACTTTACCTACACGCCTAATGCTCCTGGTGAGCCCAGCGAGGCAATAGTACCGCCAAAACCAGTATATGCCCCACTGTGGCTTACGGCACAGCCAGCAGCTGGCTGCTCGTTTAACATAGCAAGCGGCAATAACTACGAAGTAGGTACGAACGTCAGCGTAAAGGCTAACGTCGCGTCAAACTTCAAGTTTGTGAACTGGACGAAGGACGGCGTGGAGATATCCACCGCCAACCCCTTCAGCTATACCATGCTGGAAGGCGACGAGGCAAACCAACTCGTAGCTAACCTGGTATATGACCCCACCGCTCCTACGGAGCCTACGGAGAGACTGTACCACAAGGTGTTCCTTATAAGCAATCCTGCAGGCGGCGGCACGTTTAACGTGGCAAGCGGCAACGAGTATGAACAGGGCACCAACCAGACGTTCCGTGCGTACAATAATACATGGTACACGTTTACTAAGTGGACACTCGACGGCGAAGAGATTTCTACCAACAGTGTATATACCTTCCCCATACCAGAGAAGGACATAACACTCACGGCACACTTCGAGTACAACTACAACCCGAGCAACCCAGCTGAGCCGTCAGCATCAACGTCGGAAGAGCTGGCTCTTTACGGCATGACGCAAAACGGCGTGCGGGGGCAGACCATCAACTACCCCGTGATACTGGAGAATACCGCCGAGGTGCCTAACATGACGGTAGTGGTGAAGTTCCCTGAGGGATTTGACGTGCAGACGGCAAGCACGGCACTGGCTGAGCGCGCCGCAGGCAAGACACTCACCGTGACTCCTGTACCCTCTGAGGGCAACGCCTACCGATTTGACATAACGGGAGGTACAGCCATTACGGGCAACAACGGCAAGGTGTTTGACGTGCCTGTGACCATCAGCGAGACGGCGACGGAAGGCACAAGCTACGAGGTGGTGCTGAAAAATGGTGCACGCATCAACAGCGATGAGTCAACGACCGTCATCAACTCCACGCGAAAAGGTTACATCTACGTGGAGGAGCAGAGAGAGGACGGACTGTATGCTTCGTTTACGTTTGATAAGTTCCAAAACAGATTCCAGTTTAAGAACCAGTCGTCAGACAAGGCGCAGGAGTGGACATGGAACTTCGGCGACGGCACATCGAGCACAGAGCGCAATCCGCTGCATACGTACGCAGCAGAGGGCACATACGACGTGACGCTGACGGTGAAAGGCGAGACAGGCACCGACGTGGCGATGATGTCGGTACTCGTAAACAACAAGAACACATGGCGCGTGAACGGCACACTCTTCCTCGACACTGAGGAGAAAGGCGTGCGCTACTTCACCTCTACATCGTCATTGCTCACTTTCATGGCGGCTTCGCCCATCAACTCTGACGTGACGGTGATGGTGAAGCAGGGCGAGACATTCGCCTGTGCACTGAGCGAGAGCGACATAAGTCACCTGTCAACCATCAACTCTCAACTGTCAACTGGAGGCTACACCCTCACACTGCAACGCAATGGCGAGGGCACTGTACCTACTATGGGATTCGGAAACGAGAGTGAGGTAGTGAAGACAGAGGTGGTGGGCATATTCACCGCTCTTGGCAAGAATCTCGCCATCAGCAACGTGAACCTGAAACTGTGGGGCATCATCTTCGACCCAACGAAGATAGACGAACTGACAAGCCAGACCGTGAAGTCGGGTGAGCAGACTGCCGCTGTTGACTTTGCGCCGATAAGCACAGGACTGACCTTCACATGGAAAGCTGCTGATGATACTCCTGAAGTCCTGAGCGGCTACACCGCTGAGGGTACAGGCAGCATACCGCAGATGACGATATCAAGCAGCAGCACGGAGGACGCACAGATTATATATAATGTGGTGGGAAAGAAGGGAGAGGAGACATTCTGCTCATTCACCCACACCATCACTGTGACTCCTGCATTGGAGGGCGAGTTTACTAACTTGCAACCAGCAAACGGCACTTCGCTCGATGCACTTACAGTGCAGCTGCAGTGGAACGGCATATCCAACGCCGTATATGACGTATATCTGTGGAACGCTGTGAACCAGAAACCTGCAACACCATCAGCAACGGGCATTACGGAGACGACGTTCACATCGACAAACTTCTGCCAAGACGGCAAGTCATACAAGTGGCAAGTGGTGGCACGCAATGCCACACAGCAGATAGAGAGTCAGGTGATGAACTTCTCAGTCCAACTGCTTCCTAACCTGCATGTGAGCACCATAACACTGCCAGCAGAAATAGAGGCTGGCACGAAAGCCACCATCAAGTGGACGGTGCGCAATGACGGCATAGGAGGTACCAACGGCAAGGCATGGACAGACCGCGTATGGCTCGTACCTGACGTGTATGGCGGAACGGGACAGAAGAGTTGCCTGTTGCTCAAGTCCGTGGCAAATGTCAAGGACCTCCCAAGTGGAGAGGAGTATGAGGGAAGTGCCGAGATAAGCCTCACTGAGGAACAGTATGGCAGCTATTACATACTCGTGGCTTCTGACATGAGCTCTGTCACTTCCATAGACTGGGAGAAGGCTGGAGGCTCTATCGTCAATCCTTATGAGCCTACTACTGCTGAATATGGTTACCTCATGGCCAACACCGAGGCAGCAGGCAATCTGGTGAAGGAACAGGGCGAGACTGCGACACGCAGCGACAACTTCTTCTACGTCAAGGCAAAGATAGACATGCCTCAGATGGTAGAAGAGGAATGGAACCTGCTCAAGCAAGCTTATCAGGAGATGGGCAATGGCGAGGGCTGGACCAAGAAGTGGGACTTCGACGTGGAGCGTCGCACCGTGCAGTCACTGCCTGGCGTATCAATACTCGGCGGACATGTGGTAAGCATCAACCTGAGTAACAACGGCGTGACGGGCACATTCCCATACACCCTCCTCTCACTGCCTAAGCTGGAGAGCCTCAACCTGAGCGAAAACCAGTTGACGGGCGACATTGGCGAGGGTATGGAGACATTCCTTGCTGACAAGGAGGACTTCACCAGCAAACTGACTGCTGTGAACCTTGCCAATAACCAGCTGGGTGGCAACATCGGTAAGTTTGCTAAGTCGCTGACAGACCTCACCACTCTGTATGCTTCTGACAACGGCATAGCTGACGTATCGCCAGTCATCAGCAGCAATGTTACTACACTGACATTGAAGAACCAGACCATAGATAGGGTGATAACAATTGATGTCAATAACCTTGATGCTGCTGTGGTATGGGCACAGATACCAACAGTTCTGCTCTACGACCATGCTACNNCAGGGCTACGCAGAGAACATCAGACTGCTCTGCGATGATACTGAGAGTGGGTGGAACCTGAAGCTGGATTGCACTCCTAACAGCATTCCCGTTTCAGAGGAAGACTTTGATGGTCCTAATGCTAAGGTTATGACAGCCACAGTGATTGATGACAGCGACCAGCCTACTGGCAGTGCCCTGAAAGCCCAGTTCCTGTTTGTATTGCCTAATCTGCATGTCAGTGCCATCACCCTGCCAGCCGACCTTGAAGCAGGCACTAAGCCTGTTATCAAGTGGACGGTGCGCAATGACGGTGCTGGCTCAACAGGGGACAAGGCCTGGAAGGATCGCGTATGGATAGTCTCTAATGTGACAGGCGGAACAGGTGAGACCGACTGCAGATTGCTTGCTGAGATCAACAATGTCAAGAGTCTGGCAAGTGGCGAGGAATACGAGGGAAGTGCCGAAATAGATCTTCTCGATGAAGAGCAGTATGGCGAATATTATTTCCTTGTGGCTTCAGATATGAGCAGTGTGACAGACATTGACTGGGCTACGGCTGGCGGCTCTATCGTCAATCCTTATGAACCTGCTACTGCTGAATATGGCTATCTCATGGCTAATACAGAGGCTTCAGGCAACCTTGTAAGGGAGGACGGCGAGACATCAACTCGCAGTGACAACTTCTTCTACGTCAAGGCTAAGATAGATATGCCTCAGATGACTGAAGAGGAATGGAATATGCTGAAGGATGCCTATCAGGAAATGGGCAATGGCGACGGTTGGACAAAGACATGGGACTTCGATGTCGAAAGACGTACGGTGGAGTCACTGCCCGGAGTTTCAATACTTGGAGGGCACGTTGTAAGTATCAACCTTAGCAATAACGGACTGACTGGAGAGTTCCCATTCTCATTGCTTGCATTGCCAAACCTTGAGACCCTCAACCTGAGCGAGAACCAACTGACTGGTGACATCGGCACTGGCATGACTCAGTTCCTTGCTGATAAGAGTGAGTTTACAAGCAAACTGACAGCTGTCAACATTGCCAACAACCAGCTGAGTGGCAATATAAGCACGTTTGCCCAGCCATTGACAGACCTCACCACTCTGTATGCTTCAGACAACTGCCTGGCAGATGTAACACCTGCCATCAGCAGCAATGTTACTACACTGACATTGAAGAACCAGACCATAGATAGGGTGATAACAATTGATGTCAATAACCTTGATGCTGCTGTGGTATGGGCACAGATACCAACAGTTCTGCTCTACGACCATGCTACGCAGGGCTACGCAGAGAACATCAGACTGCTCTGCGAGGATACTGAGAGCGGGTGGAGCCTGACGCTGGATTGCACTCCTAACAGCATTCCCGTTTCAGAAGATGATTTTGATGGTCCTTCAGATAAGGTTATTACAGCATCAGTCGTTGATGGTACAGACCAGCCTACTGGCAGTGCACTGAAGGTGAAGTTCCTGTTCACTCCTACGGGCATAGGACGCATCATCAACGGCAGGTTTACCAGACCTATGGATGTATATAATATGCAGGGTGCAAAGGTGGCTACAAAGGTCATTTCACTCGACGAACTGCCTGAGGGTACCTACATTATAGGAGGCAAGAAAGTGGCTGTGAAACGCTAAAATCTATTGCTAACTAAAAAAAATACAGGAAAAGGATGTCTGCGACTGGTGCGCAGGCATCTTTATTTTTACCGATGAAACCGATAAAAATTGGACTTTTAGAGGGGGGGGGTAAAAATAGGGCTTGATATTTTTTGTTTCTTTTAAAGAAGATTTTGTAAATTTGAGAGCTCATATTTGAAAAAAAATATTACCTTCGCACACGTTCATAGATTCCACTTAATTATGTGTGATGTTGAACTCTAAAGATATTCATAATCAACTATCCTCGTTAGCTGTGAAGCCATGCGAGGATTTTTTATCTCACTTCCCCAAACATCCCTCACAAATTTGCAATTTAAATATTAGTTGTGTCTTATACTGAAATAGGTT
>DEJW01000038.1:0-2193 GCA_002353585.1 Prevotellaceae bacterium UBA2738
TGGAGATTAGGCAAGAGCGTTTTGGGAACTGCAACACTGCAACGCTGCAACGCTTGGTGTGTGTCTTTTCCTAAAAAAGGTTGACTTTTCCAATATTGGGAAAAATAAAATGTGACTAACCTATTGCCAATATGAAATGTATTTTGTATATTACTAGAACAACATTATGAACCATAAAACACATAAAGAAAATGATTTACGGATACATCAGAGTGAGTAGCGACAAACAGACGGTAGAGAACCAGCGATATGAGATAAACAGGTTCTGCAAGAGTGAGCACATAGCGGTGGACGACTGGATAGAGGAAACCATCAGCGGAACGAAGAGCTATGATAAGCGTATGTTGGGATTTCTGCTGAGGAAGGTGAAAAAGGACGACACCATAATATGCAGCGAACTGTCGAGACTGGGTAGAAACCTGTTTATGATTATGGAGATACTGAACATATGCATGAATAAGGAGTGCCGAGTGTGGACCATCAAAGACAACTACCGATTGGGCGACGACATACAGAGCAAGGTGCTGGCGTTTGCCTTCGGACTGTCGGCAGAGATAGAGCGTAACCTGATAAGCCAGCGCACCAAGGAGGCTCTGGCACGCAAGAGGCTGGAGGGAGTGAGGCTTGGCAGACCTAAAGGCAGCAAGACTAAAGCGGAGAGCTATAAACTGTATAGCAAGGAGAACATGATAATACGCCTGCTGAAGAAAAATGTATCGCAGGCTGCGATTGCACGGTTTTGCGGAGTGACAAGAAACACCCTGAAGGCATACATAGCGAAGAGAGGACTGATGATGTATATAAAATAATACAAAAAAATAAACAAGATTATTTTGTGATTTGCTTCCGTTTTCGTACCTTTGCACATAGAATATAACCTAAGTAATATCTACGCAATTATGTACGACAAAGAGAGAGGGCTGTATATAGCCCATTGCGCTAACGGAGCGCTGAGCATTACTGGCAAGATGGCTAACCGTCACGGACTGATAGCTGGTGCTACGGGAACGGGTAAGACGGTGACGCTACAGGTGATGGCTGAGACATTCTCACAGGCAGGCGTGCCTTGCTTCATGGCCGACATGAAGGGCGACCTGAGCGGTATATCGCAGGCTGGCAAACTGAGCGGATTCATAGAGAAGCGCATGCCTGAGTTTGGCATCGAGAATCCTGAGTTCCAGGCATGCCCAGTGCGTTTCTTCGATGTCTATGGCGAGCAGGGACACCCTATGCGTGCCACCATATCGCAGATGGGACCACAGTTGCTGTCACGACTGATGGATCTGAACGAGACACAGGATGGAGTGCTGAACATAGTGTTCCGCATAGCAGATGAGCGCGGTCTGCTGCTCATAGATATTAAGGACCTGCGCGCGATGCTGGACTGGGTGTCAAAGAATGCCAAGGAATACACCACGAAATACGGCAATATATCATCAGCTTCGGTGGGCGCTATTCAGAGAGCCTTGCTGCAACTGGAGAACCAGGGTGCCGACAAATTCTTTGGCGAACCGTCATTCGACATCTTCGACCTGATGCAGACAGAGGACGGCAAGGGCATAATGAACGTATTGGCAGCTGACAAACTGATGATGCAGCCAAAGCTATACTCTACCTTCCTGCTGTGGCTGCTGAGCGAGCTCTACTCTACCCTGCCTGAGGTGGGCGATATGGACAAGCCGAAACTGGTGTTCTTCTTTGACGAGGCTCACATGCTCTTTGAGGGCACATCGAAGGCTCTGCTCGACAAGATAGAACAGGTGATACGCCTCATACGCTCAAAGGGTGTGGGCATATACTTCATCACACAGAGTCCGACGGACATTCCTGAGAACATTCTCGGGCAGTTGGGCAACCGTGTGCAGCATGCCCTGAGGGCTTACACGCCAAAGGACCAGAAAGCAGTGAAGACAGCGGCTGACACGTTCCGTCCTAACCCTGCATTCAAGACCGACGAGGCGATAATGAATCTGGAGACGGGCGAGGCTCTGGTGAGCTTCCTCGACGAGAAGGGTGCACCAGCAGTAGTGGAAAGGGCAAAGATACTCTTCCCTCTCTCACAGATAGGTGCTATAACCGAAGGACAGCGACTGGACATCATAAAACAGAGTCGCATATACGGCAAGTATGACACGCCAGTGGACAGGGAGAGTGCGTTTGAGAAGCTTTTGAACGGGAACGGGAACGGGAACG
>DEJW01000038.1:2205-39753 GCA_002353585.1 Prevotellaceae bacterium UBA2738
AACGGGAACGATAACGGGAACGAAGACGAGAAAGAGGAACCTAAGGCTGGGAAGACCTCAAAGTCATCTGGCATCATGGGCAAGGTGCTGAAGGCTATCATGACAGCTGTCACCTCTACCTTCGCGGCTATCCTCGGCACCTACGTGAGCAATAAGATTGCTGGCAAGAAATCACGCTCCAGAACCTCGACCAAGGAAAGAGTGGTGAAGAATGCCACCAGTGCAGCAACTCGCACCATCACACGAGAACTGACGCGAGATATACTGGGAAATCTGAAGATATAACTCGCTTCGCTCGTACGATACGCAACCAAAGGTTGCTACGATACGCTTCGCTACGATACGTCACTTCGTGACTACGAAAACTATAAGGGCAGCAAAGTATTTGCTGCCCTTTATTGTTCCCGTACTCCGAGCTTTACTCGCCTGAGCACCTACGGAGCGCAAGAACGTTAAAGTTCCCGTTATTATACCAAATGTGCAATCAAGTCCTCACGCTCGCCTGGGAGGTAGTCGATAACAGGTATCTCAACCATAGTGTAGGCAGCAGGCTGCTGCTTCATGGTAGCACGAGCTACATTGACGAGCACCTGAGCAGTGAGGGCTGGGTTGTTAATCTTCATATTAAACTCGAAGAGCTGGTTGTGGGTCTTGCCACTGACACCCTTACGAGTGAGGTTTACGCCGTGACCAACGTCATTCAGGGCATCAACGCTCTCTACCTGGAACACGTGAGTCTCATCGTTAGCGAAGTAAGGGTCAGCCTTGATAGCCTTGGTAACCTCAGCAAGGTCAGCACCTGGCTCAAGTTCTACATACACCATACGACGATGTATGCCCTCACCCACTGGGATAGTCATAGAGAGAGCATCCTTCACACCAGCCTTAGAGCGCACGCAAACAGAGTGGCCCATAGAACGGCCAGGACCGAAGTTGGTGTATGAGAGGCCCTTAGGAGCGAGTGACTGCATGAGGGTGCGGACAACAGAGTCAGAACCTGGGTCCCAACCAGCTGCTATCACAGCAACAGCATTGTTAGCCTTACAGATAGGCATGAGAGCCTTGCGATAGTCAACGATAGAGGTGTGGATATCGAAAGAGTCAACGGTGTTGATGCCCTTAGCCAGAATCTTCTCAGCAAACTCCTGACAAGAACGTGTAGGAGTAGCGAGGATGGCCACATCAACGTCCTTCAGCTCGTCAATATCCTTCACCACCTGGTATGGGGTGAGTTCGAGAGGCTTGTTCTCAGCACCGTTACGACGCACAACGCCTGCAATCTCGAAGTCTTCAGCTGCCTCGAGAGCCTCGATGGCAAACTTGCCAATGTTGCCGTAACCTACTACGGCTGCTCTGATTTTCTTCATAATTAGCTTGTTTGGTTGTTATGTTAATTTGTTAATTTTATCGGCTTATTTATAGCATTTTGTTATCCAATCACAAAATATGAGTGCAAAAGTACAGAAATAATACGATTTAACCAAACATTTCGTAAGATTTTTGCATATATTACTTATTTTTTATTACTGAGTCAAAGAAAACTTTGCAACGTGATTGCAAAAAGAAGTTAGTAATTTTGCAGTCGAAATTACGAGAACTAAAAAAAAATAAAACATGAATGAAGTATTACATTTAATCAATGAAATGTCACCCTACCTGTTGTTGGGTTTCTTCTTTGCTGGTCTGTTGCATGCCTTTGTGCCAGGAGTGGTATATAGCCGTTACCTGAGTGGTCACGGATTCCGCTCCGTGATATATGCTGCCATGCTTGGTGTGCCCCTGCCATTATGCTCATGCGGAGTATTGCCTACGGCAATGTCGTTGAAAAAAGAGGGAGCATCAAAGGGTGCCACCGTAGCATTTCTCATTGCCACCCCAGAGACAGGTGTGGACTCTATCGCTGCCACCTATTCGCTCATGGGACTGCCCTTTGCCATCATCAGACCTATAGCAGCATTCCTCACCTCGCTGTTTGCAGGAGTGTTGGTAAACAAATTTGACAAGACAGAACCAGAGGCTGAGAAAGAGTCTGAGCCTGAGCACTCATGTTGCTGTCATCATGAGGAGAAACAGCCTGAACCCGAACACTCATGCTGTTGTCATAATGAGGAGAAGCACTCAAACCGCCTTGTCGAGGCACTGCGCTACGGCTTTATCGACATGATGGGCGACATAGGCAAATGGTTGGTAGTAGGACTGGTGGTAGCAGGACTGATCACGGTATTTGTGCCAAACGAGTTTTTCGAGGTGTTTAAGGACAATACATTCCTTTCTATGCTACTGGTATTGTGCATCGCCATACCTATGTATATCTGTGCCACAGGTTCTATACCTATAGCCGTAGCCCTGATAATGAAGGGACTGACACCAGGAGCCGCACTGGTATTGCTCATGGCAGGACCAGCCTGCAATGTAGCCTCTATGCTGGTGCTGGGTAAGCGATTGGGTAAGAAGACTCTGTTGCTTTATCTGTTTGCCATAATAACGGGTGCCATAGTGGCTGGTTGCATCATCGACATACTACCAAGAGAATGGTTTATGCCTACGATAATGCAGTCGGCTTGTTGCTCACCTGAAGACACCTCATGGTTTAACTGGACATGTACAGGCATACTGACGATGCTGTTGCTATACAGCCTCATCCGTCACCTGGACGGCGAGGGAGAGTGCCATTGTCATCACGAAGGAAAACAGCCAGAGCCAGAGCACTCCTGCTGTTGCCACAAAGATTAGTCTTTCAGCAGGTTCTTTGGAAGCTTGGCCTGATAATCCTTAAAATACTGGGGGGTAAAATAAGCCACATCCTCATACTGCCCTTTGCGGAGTCGCATCTCTGCAAGGGGCATCATGTTCTTGGCAAGTGGCTGAATATCAGCTACAAAGTGGGCGTTGGGATGATTGATAACCTCCTTACACTTCTGGGCACCATTGCCAAAGAAAAAGACGTGATGGCTATCAAGGAATTCCTTGTAAGTATCAGCATCAACAATATCAGACTGCACGCCTCGCACCTCGTTAAGAGATGTATCATACAAGGCTGCAAAGACCTCCATACGACGGGCATCAATCATAGGACAAAGGAGCACCTTATCAGCCTCAGCAAGAGAGGCGAAATACTTCTCTTCATTGAGCAACAAAGGTACGCAAAGCAACTGCAAGGTAGGCACAGAGAGGAGTTTGGCATCACTGCCATAAGCCAAGCCCTTAGCCATAGAGGTGCCTATGCGCAGACCTGTATAGCTGCCAGGACCAGAGGAAACAGCCACAGCATCGAGATGAAGGTGAGCCTCTTCGACTGCCTTCATAGCCTCATCAGCCATAGAACCCAGTTTCTCAGAAGCCTGAGAGCCCTTGCCATTGCCCTGTTCCACCTTGTCAAAAACACACAGTCCGTCATTGCTGACAGCTATGCTGCTTACGTCGGTACTCGTCTCTATTTGTAAAATGCAAGCCATTTTAGCGTAGAAAGTGTAAAGTTTTTTATTAAATCGCTTGCAAAAGTACAAAAAATAGTTGAAAACGCAAAAACTATGAACTATGAACTATGAACTATGAACTTTTTTTTGTACCTTTGCAGAAATTAAACTTTTACGATTTATGCTACTATCAATGACTGGTTACGGCAAAGCCGTAGCAAAATACCAGGACAAAACCATTCACGTAGAGATAAAGACGCTGAACTCAAAGGCACTGGACTGCTCTACACGTATAGCTCCTATCTATAGAGAAAAGGAGATGGACATACGCAAGATGATACAAGAGAGTGCCATAAGAGGCAAGATAGACTTCTCAATATGGATAGAGAAAGAGGTATCGAGCGAGGCACAGACCATAAACATGCCACTGGTGAAGAGCTATGCCGAACAGTTGCAGACAGTGAAGAGCGAACTGGGCATAACAACAGACGACCTGTTGCCTATCATTATGCGAATGCCAGACGTGATGTCGCGTCAGGAGATAGAGGAACTGTGCGACGAGGAATGGACTGTGGCAAGCAAGGCTATAGAAGAGGCTCTGCAAAACCTCTACGACTTCCGCAAACAGGAGGGTGCAGCCCTGCAGAAGAAGTTTGAAGAGAAGATAGACAATATAGCACGTCTGATGGGCGAGATAGAGCCCTACGAGCAGAGCCGTGTGGAGAAAATACGTCAGCGACTGATTGAGAACCTGAAGGCTATACCTGACGTGGAGTATGACACCAACCGTCTGGAACAGGAGCTGATATACTACATAGAGAAACTCGACATATCAGAGGAGAAGCAGCGACTTGCCAACCACCTGAAGTATTTCCGTGATACGATGAATGAGGACATACCACAGGGACAGGGCAAGAAACTCGGATTCATAGCCCAGGAAATGGGGCGCGAGATAAATACCACTGGCTCGAAGAGCAATAATGCCGAGATGCAGAACATAGTGGTGCAGATGAAGGACGAACTGGAACAGATAAAGGAGCAGGTGCTGAATGCACTATAGAGCAGTTCACAGTGAATTACTAATTACTAATTAGTCATGGACATACAAGGATTAGACTACAATACTGAGCGCGAGAAGATGCGCCTCAAGGCTTACGGCAGAGACATACAGCAGATGGTGGAACATGCCGTGACACTACCCACAAAGGCTGAAAGGCAGAGATGCGCTGAAGACATAATAAACACCATGAAGAGAGTGGTGCCAAGCCAGCAGAGCTACAAGGAAAGAACACCAATGCTGTGGTATCACCTTGCCTTGATGAGCGACTTCAAACTGGATATAGACTACCCAGTGGAATTTGAGCATGAGGACAAAATGGCGACCCCTCCCGAGAAGATAGAATACAGCAAGCAGTCTGTGCCTGTGCGACACTATGGCAAACTGCTCTTTGCCATGTTTGACAAACTGAAAGAGATGCCTGAAGGACCGATGCGCGACGCACTGGCTCAGGAAACTGCAGAACAGATGTATCGCAGTCTGGCTTCATGGGGATTCGGTTCGGTGAATAAGGAACGCGTGGTGGACGACCTGGCACGCTTTACCAATGGTAAGATACAGATGATGCCTGACGAGGTAAGGATTAGTTCTGCCGTCAGCATGAACCAAAAGGCTACAACAAAGAGGAAAAAGAAGTAAAACAAAGAGAGAGATAAGCATGGAGACGTTCATCATAGAGGGTGGAAACGCCCTGAAGGGCGACATAATACCACAGGGAGCCAAGAACGAGGCATTGGAGGTGATATGTGCGACACTGCTCACCGAAGAAGAGGTGACGATAAGCAATGTGCCTGACATACTCGATGTAAACAACCTCATAAAACTGCTGAAGGACATAGGCGTGAAGGTGACCAACCCAGAGAAGGGTGTATTCACTTTCAAAGCTGACAAACTGGACTTGGAATATCTGAGCAGTGACGAGTTTGTGAGGGAGTGTGCTCAGTTGCGTGGCTCAGTTCTGATGATTGGTCCGCTGCTGGGACGATTCGGCAAGGCTACTGTAGCAAAGCCTGGTGGCGACAAGATAGGCAGAAGAAGACTGGATACCCACTTCTTGGGGTTCCATAACTTAGGAGCACGCTACGAACGTGTGATTGGCAGGGATGTGTATGAACTGAGTGCCGACAAACTGAAAGGCTGCTACATGCTACTCGACGAGGCATCAGTGACTGGTACGGCAAACATCATCATGGCATCAGTAATGGCTGAGGGAACTACCACTATATACAATGCCGCGTGTGAACCATACATTCAGCAATTATGCCACATGCTGAACCAGATGGGTGCAAGCATCTCTGGCATAGGAAGTAACCTGCTGACCATAGTAGGAACCAATAAACTGAATGGTACGAAGCACCGTCTGCTACCTGATATGATAGAGGTAGGCTCATTCATCGCCATGGCTGTGATGGTAGGCGACGGCATAAGAATCAAAAATGCATCGATAAGAAATCTGGGCATTATACCTGATGCCTTCCGCAGACTGGGTATAACGATAGAGGAACAGGGCGACGACCTGTATGTGCCTCGCCATGACCACTACCAGATAGACTCGTTTATCGATGGCACCATAATGACACTGGCTGACGCTCCGTGGCCAGGACTGACACCAGACCTGCTGAGCGTGTTGCTCGTAGTGGCGACACAGGCACAGGGAAGTGTGCTGATACACCAGAAGATGTTTGAGAGCCGACTATTCTTCGTGGACAAGCTCATTGATATGGGTGCACAGATAATACTCTGCGACCCTCACAGAGCTGTGGTGGTGGGGCACGACAGAAAGAGAACGCTGAGAGCTGCCCGTATGTCAAGTCCTGACATTCGTGCTGGTATAGCACTGCTCATCGCTGCTCTGTCAGCCGACGGCACATCGCATATCAGCAACATTGCCCAGATAGACCGTGGCTACGAGAATATAGAAGGACGACTGAACGCTCTGGGAGCTAAAATCAGGAGAGCGTAATACAGTTCATAGTTCACAGTTCATAGTTCAAAGGTTCAAGGTGATTAACGGCGAGGTATATAAGATAGGACGCTTAGGCAAGGCGCACGGCATAAAGGGCGAGGTCAGCATGTTTGTGGATGACGATGTCTTTGACCGTGTGGATGCTGAATACCTCATATTGGAACTTGACGGCATCATGGTGCCTTTCTTCATGGAGGAATACCGTTTTAAGACTGACGAAACGGCACTGATAAAGTTTGAGGGAATAGACACACAGGAAAGGGCGCGCGAACTGACTGGTGCCGATGTGTATTTCCCAAGAGAGATGGCTGAAACGCAGGATAATGACGAACTGAGTTATGCCCAACTGGTGGGCTACACCCTGATAAATGCCAACGACGACAAAGAGGTGGGCGAAATAGCCTACATAGACGAACAGACCATCAACATAATGTTTGAACTCACTGACGGCAGACTGATACCTGCATCAGAGGAGCTGATAACAGACATAGATACGGAAAAGAAAACAATAACCCTCAACATAGCAGAGGGAATACTTGACTTATAAATGAAGAAACAACAGATTTGCATACTCGGCTCTACGGGCTCGATAGGAACTCAGGCGCTGGAGGTGATAGCCGAGCATAACGAACGCTTTGAGGCTTACTGCCTTACGGCCAATAATCAGGTGGAGAAGTTGGCTGAACAGGCAAAGAAATTCAAACCTGCCTGCGTGGTAATAGCCAACGAAGAGAAATATGACCAACTGAAGGAGTTGCTTAGCGACTGCCCCGACATAAAGGTGTATGCTGGTGCCAAGGCTCTGTGTGAAGTGGTGGAGGCAGAACCTATCGACATGGTGCTCACAGCAATGGTGGGCTTCTCTGGACTTGCTCCTACCATACAAGCTATCAAGGCACACAAGAAGATATGTCTGGCGAACAAGGAGACATTAGTGGTGGCTGGCGAACTGATATGTGAACTGGCACAGGAGTATCGCTCCCCTATCCTACCCGTTGACTCTGAGCATTCTGCCATCTTCCAGAGCATCGTGGGCGAGGCTGGCAACGAGATAGAGAAGATTCTGCTGACTGCAAGTGGTGGACCATTCCGTCTGAAGACACTCGACGAGATGCGTTCTATGACAGCAGCTGACGCTTTACGTCACCCTACATGGGACATGGGAGCAAAGATTACCATAGACTCTGCCTCAATGATGAATAAGGGCTTTGAGGTGATTGAAGCAAAATGGCTCTTTGGCGTAGAGGCTGAGAAGATACAGGTGCTGGTACATCCACAATCAATAGTACATAGCGCGGTGCAATTCCACGATGGTGCAGTAAAAGCGCAACTGGGTGTGCCTGATATGCGACTACCAATACAATATGCTTTCACCTATCCTGACCGTCTTACCATGTCTGGAGAAAGACTTGATTTCTTTAAACACAGTCTGGAGTTCTTTGAGCCAGACCTGAATAAGTTTAAGTGTCTTGCCTTAGCTTTTGAAGCTATAAAGCGTGGAGGAAATGCCTGTTGCGTGGTGAATGCTGCCAACGAGATTGTGAACCTTGCTTTCCGTCAGGGCAAGATAGGATTCCTTGATATGGGCGATATCATAGAAAAGACGCTTGACAAGGCTACAGTAATTAAGAAACCAACATACGAAGATTATATAAATTCAGATAACGAGGCAAGACGTATTGCCGAACAATTCATAGTATAATGATGACTCCATTTTTAATCAGAACTCTTGAGTTTATTCTCGCTATAACCATACTGGTAGCACTCCATGAGGGAGGACATTTCTTTTTTGCCAAACTGTTTGGTGTGAGGGTAAACAAATTCTACGTTTTCTTTGACTACAAATTTTCTTTGTTCTCTACTAAGTTCAACTGGTGGCGCAGACTACGTGGCAAGGTGGACAAAGACGGTAACGTGATACCTGCTAAGAAGGACAAGGACGGCAACTACGAATATGAGGGAACGGAATACGGCATCGGCTGGATTCCACTCGGTGGTTACTGCCAGATAGAAGGTATGATAGACGAGACCCAACACGATGTGGAGAAACTGAAAGAGCCCGCTAAACCATGGGAGTTTCGTGGCAAACCAACATGGCAACGCCTGCTGATAATGATTGGCGGAGTATTGGTAAACTTCCTCTTGGCTCTCGTTATTTACTGCGCTGTATTCTTTGCTTGGGGTGAGGAATACTATGCTCTGAAGGATATGCCTTATGGCATGAAGTTTAATGAGATGGCGCAGTCATACGGATTCAAGGATGGCGACAAACTGATTGGTACTGAGAAGGGTGCTTTCCGCGAGTTTAGTGCCAACATGATGCGCGACATTTCATCTGCAAAGGAGGTTACGGTAAACCGTAACGGCAAAGAGGTAAAGGTGCAACTGCCTGGCGATATCTCTCTGCTCAGCATGTTGAAGGCTGACCCCGTTTTCTGTCGTCCGTTCGTCCCTGCTGACATAGACACCGTAATACCTGCATCTTCTGCTGCAAAGGCTGGACTGATGAAAGGTGACCGCATAATGGCTGTGGGAAGCAAACCTGTAGATTCATGGAACGCTTTTTCATACGAAACAGGCAGGATAGGTGATGCCTTGGCTGACTGCAGAACCAAAGCTGACTCTACCAGACTGCTCACTCAGGCTATAGTATATAAAAGAGGTGAGAAGGTTGACACAGCAAAGGTGGTGTTTGAAGTTAACGAGGACAGTCCTTCAGGCATAGTAATGGGTGTGGGTATGACCACAATAGGCAAATACATGAAGCCTACCCACATAGACTATAACCTGTTAACATGTATCCCTGCTGGCATAGGATATGCACTGGACATGCTTGGTGGATATGTGTCAGACCTTCAGTATGTATTCACCTCCGAAGGTGCAAAGAGTCTCGGAGGATTTGGTGCTATAGGTTCTATGTTCCCACCTGTATGGGACTGGTACATGTTCTGGATGATGACTGCATTCCTGAGCATTATTCTTGCATTCATGAACATACTGCCTATACCAGCACTTGATGGTGGACATGTATTATTCTTGCTCTACGAGATGATATTCCGTCGCAAACCAAGCGACAAGTTCATGGTTCATGCAGAATATGTGGGTATGGGCATACTGCTGTTATTAATGATTGTGGCAAACCTCAACGATGTGCTACGATTCTTTGGCATAATGTATTAAATTGAGTAGGTGAGTAGTTAAGTAGAAGAGCCGTTAATACAATGAAAGGTAAACTTATAATTTTTGCAGCTCCGTCAGGCAGTGGCAAATCGACAATAATAAACTGGTTGATGCAGGAGCATCCTGAACTGAATATGCACTTTTCCATCAGTTGTACTTCTCGTGCACCTCGTGGAACAGAGCAACATGGAGTGGAATACTTCTTTCTCACCCCAGAGGAGTTTAGGGCTAAGATAGCTAATGACGAGTTTGTGGAGTATGAGGAGGTTTATGCCGACAGATATTACGGAACGCTGAAATCACAGGTGGAGAAACAACTGGAGCAAGGCGAAAACGTAGTATTCGATGTTGATGTGCATGGTGCCATGAACATAAAGAAGGCATACGGCAGCCAAGCCATAAGCGTTTTCATACAACCACCATCAATAGAAGAACTACGCAGAAGACTTAATGGCAGAGCTACTGATGCGCCCGAGGTAATAGAGCAACGCATAGAGCGTGCAGAATATGAACTTTCTTTTGCCCCGAAGTTTGATACTGTGGTGGTAAATGATGATCTTCAAGAAGCAAAAGAAAATGCTCTGCAAAAGATTGCACAGTTTTTAGGAATTACAAATTCCTAATTACTAATTTCTCATTATTCATTACTAATTATCCTATGACCAATATAGCAATATTCGTATCGGGCAATGGCTCAAACTGCGAAAACATAATACGATATTTTCAAGGCTCTGAAACAGTAAATTGTGCTCTTGTCGTTTGCAACAAGAGCGATGCTTACGCATTGGTACGTGCTCAGAATCTTAATGTTCCTACAGCAGTGATGCCAAAACCCGAAATTAACGATGAGGAGAAGATGATGACACTGATGAAGGAATACAAGATTGACTTCATTGTGCTTGCAGGTTTCCTGCCCCTCGTACCCAATTTCCTCATTGAGGCATACCCTATGCGCATTGTCAACATACACCCCTCACTGCTACCAAAGTTTGGGGGGAAAGGAATGTGGGGACACCATGTGCATGAAGCAGTAAAGGCTGCTGGCGAGACTGAAAGCGGCATCACCATCCACTATGTCACACCTGTATGCGACAGTGGCGAGATAATAGTACAATACAAAACTGCTATATCACCAGAAGATACTGCTGACGATATAGCTGCAAAAGTGCATGAACTGGAAATGAAATATTATCCAGCTATAATAGAAAAAATTATAAAGGGACTTGCAGAGTAGCTTTTCGAGCTACTCTGTTTTTTTTTACCTTCTGCCAAAGAGGTCTTTCAATCCGTCGAGGTCGAAGTTAAGAGAGAAACGCAGGGTTTTGTCGAGAGGATTAGACTGTGCTGTAGAAATAACGTACGCAGCATCAAGAGTGAAGGCACTCATGCGGAAACCTGCACCAACGGTGAAATACTTACGATTACCCTTAGACTGAGCCTCATCGTGATAACCAGCACGCAGAGAGAAACGGTCATTATACACATACTCAGCACCTACGCTCCACTGTATCTCCTCCATCTCCTCCTTGAATCCACCAGGGGCATCACCGAAACTTGAGAACATACCAGCTATAGAGCCCTTGTTGTAGTATACTTCTTCAGCATAATTCTCAAGGTTGGCCGAGGTAGCCTCCCAATCAGGGTGAGCCTCCTTCATCTGATCCATTGTAGGATACGTTGGCACAAGAAGTTTGTTGGCATCAGCAGCTATAGTGAAACGGTTGTACTCATTGATAGGTACCATGAGCGAAGCACCAAGACGAAGGTTGGTAGGGATAAACTCCGAACGGTTAGTACCAGCAAACTTCATCTTAGAACCCATATTTCTCAAACTGAGACCCAAACCAAGTTGACACTCACGCTGACCAATGTTTACATAGTTTTGGTAGTAGCATGCCAAGTCTGCAGCAAAAGCACTGGCAGTCCTGGATTCTTCAGTGCGTGAATATGAGATATCCGACAACAGGAAACGTACTCCTGCTGCGATAGAGAATTTCTCAGAAAGCATCAGTGAGTATGCCACATCCACTGACATCTCATAAGGTTTGATAGACTGGCTCATATCTGCTGCACCACTCTCATCGGCAAAATACACCTCACCAAGTGAGAAATACTGCAAAGAAGCAGACACAGCACTATAATCACCTATACGATAGTAACCTGAAAGATAAGCAAGATTCATATCGTTCACCAACTGACGCAACCAAGGGGTATAGCTCAACTGAACACCAGCTCGAGATATACAGAAAGGATATTTAGCGGGGTTCCAATATTGTGAAGCCACGTCAGGGTCGGTTGCAGCACCTACGTCACCCATACCGCCTGCTCTTGCGTCAGGGGCAATGTTGTTAGACACCATCGCAGTATGTATCGGATTGAACATACTGGTCTTGGAATCTGCTGCCAAAGCGCTGATGGCAACACACACGAGTGCTATTATGGTTAGTATTTTCCTCATCATACCTTAAATTAACGTAAGAGTGTTTGTATTATTGCGCCACTATCAGTTTTTTAGTCTTTGAAGAATAGTTAATTCCGTCGCATGAAACGCGTATGCGATAGAGATATAATCCATTCGGTACAGTTGCAGAATTCCACGACAATCCTGTTCTGCCCTCAACCGAACTGAGAGCCTGGTTCCAGATGTTTGTCTGAACGATGCGTCCTGTAGTATCAATGATGTCAAGCATTATCTCCGCATTGCTACCCCTAAAGTCGTGATAGATATAGAATGTACCTAATCCTTTGACTGGGTTTGGAGAAACGAATACATCTGAGATGGTGGGCTCCAGACTTCCGTCAACATTGAAGTTGACAGTCTTGGTAGACACATTGCCCAACAAATCCCATGCACGGAATCTCAGGCTATGGCTGCCTGATGATAATTCAGGTATTACGTATGACACAGAGCCGTCAGTGTAGCTACCGTCATCAAACAGGAAGTAATCATTGAGGTTATATGTGCTGTTAGTATTGCCGTCAACCACCAATTCCAGATTATGCCCCACAGTGTTACCCATAACATCCAGACCATCCTTATCATGTAATACAGCATACAAATAAGGTGTTTTGCCCACTGTTCCACCTGTAATGAATGATGGTGTATTGAGATAGACGGTCATCTCAGGACCCTCTCCGTCATTTAGTGCGCCTTCTGCACCAGTAAACAGAATATTATTACATTCGCCAAATGCAGTTGATGACTCTGTAGAATTTGTCACAAACACGTTGATAAGTCCGTTATTGCCATTATCAACTATATCACTATTTACACGGAACTTAAATGAGAATTCTCCATTGCTTACCTTAGTCGTACCTTTATATATAGTATTAAGGCGGTCATTGTATGTTATCTGTGACACTCCGTCATTATTGCGTGTGGTAATACTCTCCGTGGCATCTTTCACTAACAGAACAGCCTGACCAGCATATTCGCTGAGTTTCTTTCCGTCAAAGGATTCCACATGTCCACTAACACTGACTACCTCATTAGCCTTAAGTTCTACAACATCCTCACTGACTGAGAAATCATTGACCTTATCGACTACAGTCTTATAACGAGGTATGGCGAGACGCAATGCAGGGTCGCCAAAGATATGGTACTGGTGCTTATTCAGTGTACGGTCTCTACCTGTTGAAACCATATTATTCTTAGCAAGACGAAGGGCTTCGCCTATAGTTATCGGTGTGCCCTTGTCATCAGAAGACGTGAGGTAATCCATGAAAACGAAGTCGAGCGATTCATTGAAGTTGGCATAAACAGTACGCAGAGTACCCAAGAAAGCTATTGCTCCGCCATTAGCATTAAGTACCGCAGCAGTACCAAGACTTTCTATGGTCTGATCATACGGCATTGTCTCGCAGGCAGCTGTGTACATAAGAGAATAATTAGAGCCTGACAGAGCCTTCATATCCGTGGGATCAAGAATATATTCATCAGCCAACTGCATAGGAGAGGCGTGACCACCGTAGTTAAACACCAATGTGCCCTCGTTCAGATATTTAATGATTTCTGCTTTAGCTGTAGGATAGCGGAAACCAGTAGAAGTTGAAACACGCTCATAGGCATCAAGCAGAACTTTATGAACGTCAAAACCCAGCTCCTTCCTTATTATATTGTCGGCATTGTTATTGATTGCCTTCATGTGGGTATTACCTGCACTGGCATCATCATCACCCACATAGACCATGTTGTTGACCCACTTGCCTGAAGCGCGTCTGTTCATGTAGGTCTCTATCTTGTCAACCATCTGCGTGGCTTCGCCAAGCGATGTCACACAAAGACGACCCACCCCCATATCAAAACGCAACGCTGAAGAAGAGTATGAGCCTTCATGTACAGTCTGGTTATCAGCTAAGATGGTTATAAAGTCGTCTATACCAGTAGAAGATGTCGTCACCCTTGAGTTCTCCGTCTCATAGATTAGCAGCAAATCATCTGCAGAATAGGTAGGCAAGGTATTAAGACGGTTGTCCCACCTGCATGCTCCAAACAGAAGTACCGACTGAGGTATCTTATCCGTGCTTGCAGCATTACTGCTGTTGGCACGGTCATAGAACATCTTGAGATAGCGACGATAAGCCGACACATCAGGCGTTCCGCTTGAGAACTCATTATACAGCTCGTCAGCAGGCACTATGCTGTAGGTAAACGTATTGCCGAATTTCTTTTCCTCTGCTACATGCAGTTCGCCCAGACGTTTAGCCTGGCTGTACCACTTTTGCGATGTAGGGATAATAATCACGAGGTCAGCAGAAGCATCGGCATGGTGATTCTGGTTTGTTATATTATACACATATTCCGCAGCAGGATAATTAGAACTGCTCAAAGCAGACACCTCTTCTGCTCCATCAAAGGCAGCAGAGATATGATCCAGTCTTATAGGACCGCCATTAGTACAGTTTACGGTCAGATTAACCATATAGTTGCCTGCACCGTCCTTCTCACACTTAGCCAGTTTCTCAGCATCAAAATAGAAGGTATTGCTGAACTCGCGCACATACTCATACTTTGACGACATACTCTCAAAACTGTAACTGTATGACTGGTCGGGGTCGCTTGTGGTGACCGTAACAGATGAACCCTTGTTAGCAGAAAGGTTTATATACACATTGGCATAGGAACTGTTAGATGGTACAGCTACAGTATATGACAAAGACGAGCCTGCATTGATAGGTTTGCTGTCATAGAGTTTTCTTCCTGATTCAATCCATGCAAAGTTTTCCATCTCATAGAGGAAATGGTGTATGTCTGTGCTACTGGCAACCTTATTCTTCAGCTCTTCTTCCGTGGTGGTCTTCTCCTCGTCATCGTTCTCGGTTATGAAATAATAACCATAGTCAGAGTACGGATTACGTGTTCGGGTTGTTGTTGTGCTGCTTTGCCACGAAACAGGACCGTGAGCATAGAAATACTTTTCTCCATTCAGCGTAAGAGTGGGCACCTCAGGCAAATCGTCATGCGCAGCAATCCAGTCCTGTGTAAGTCTTTCTGGCACCAGATTACCACCATAGCCATAGATGTGAACCTTTGACATATCAGAGAAACCATCCTTGCGAATTACGTCTGGGGTAAGGCGATATATACCTGTTGATGATACACGAATCTTTCCCCATTTGCCACTACTCAGCCTTGAATTCTTCACGTAGTTGTCAGCAGGGTTTGAAGAAGCTGTCACTCCCCCCTCGAAGCTCACATCAAGGGCATCCGCTGTATTGGCTTTTGCGCTATATAAGGTAGGCTTAAAGGAACTGACATAATAATACTTGCCTGACTGCTTGACTATCGGGGTAAAGTTAGCATTCAGGTAATTATTCGTTCTCTCCTTAGCATATACATACTCCATTACAGGGGTGGCTGGAGCCTCGTTATTCCCTGTAAGTTTCTTGTATTGTCGTATCTCTTTCTTTGTCAGCGGCACATACTCAGGATAGAGCAGCCTTACGGTATATACCGAGTCACGATAGTTCTTGGGCAGAGCGAAGATGAAAGACTGCGAAGGCAACATGCTGTCTATCTGCATCTCCTGAGCAGACAGGTCAACAAAATCGTGTGCAGACAACGAAGTCACTGTCCACACCGACAATAATATAATATGTATATATCTCAGTCTCAATTCAATCTTTCACGTTTATCGGCAATAGAAGTCGAGCACCTTACGTCCCTCAAGGAAACCAACGATATGGTCATCGGGCTTCACTGGTCCTACGCCCACTGGGGTTCCAGTAAACAGCAGGTCGCCAGTCTTCAGGGTGAAGAATTGTGATATATAGGCTATCAGTCTGTCAACAGAACAGAGCATATCGCTCGTGCATCCTTCCTGTTTCGTCTCGCCATTCATCTCCATGCTGAAATGCAAAGCCTGTATGCCTTCATTCTCCCCCACTCTATCAGGCGAATAGAGTTTTTCCTTCTCTATCCACTCGCCTATAACAGCTGAACCGTCAAAGCCTTTGGCTATCTCCCAAGGCTGTCCCTCTTCGCGAAGGCGCTTCTGCATGTCTCTTGCTGTGAAGTCTATGCCAAGCGTTACAGCATCATAGTAGCGATGGGCAAATTTCTCGTCTATGCTCTTACCCAGTTTACAGATACGCACCACCACCTCTGTTTCGTAGTCTATGCGTCCCATAAAGTCTGGCACGAAGAACGGTTTGCCATCCTTCAGCAGCGAACTGTCAGCCTTTGTGAATATTATGGGCTCACGCTGCCTGTCGTCGTCAGCAGTGCTTACGCCCTGTTGAAATAACGATGTTTTTATCTCTTTATTGTGCTGGGCATAGTTCATGCCCACAGCGAAAATCTTCATATAGCGAAAAAGCGTCAGCGCCTTTTTTCATGGGCACTGACGCTTGATATTGATTGTTTAACTAAACTCAGAATTAGTCTGCCTGAAGTGAGAAACGCTTGAAGGCAACGACTGTAAGGTCCTTGTCAGCGCTCTTGAGGTAGTCCGCAACAGACATCTTGCTGTCCTGAATGAACTCCTGATTGAGCAGGCAAGACTCCTTGTAGAACTTCTTCACACGGCCGTTAACGATGCCAGCGAGCATCTGCTCAGGAATCTCAACTGTAGTATTAGCGATAATCTCCTTAGCCTTGGCAACATCCTCAGCTGTAATCCAACCCTTAGCCATGTTAGACTCCATGTGCTCCTCAGAGTCAACGTGTGCTGGGTTGATGCCAGCCTTCTTCAACTTGTTGTCGATAGCCTTCTGGAGCTGCTCCTGCTTTGTCTTCTCAGCAGCAACCTTCTTCTCTTCCTCGATGATTTTTGGATCAACGTCAGCCTCGCTGAGAGCTACTGGCTTCATAGCTGCTACCTGCATAGCAACTACGTGAGCCTGCTCTTCTGCAGGCTTGTTGGTCTGAACCATTGTGCAGAGAGTGTTCTTGCTCATGTGGTTGTAAACAGATACGTTCTCACCCTCGATGAAAGAGTATCCGTCGAGCTCCATCTTCTCGCCTGTTACGCCAGAGCGCTCTGTTACTGCAGCAGCAACTGTCTGTCCGTTAGCGAGAGTGAGGTTATTGATTTCGTCGATGCTCTTAGCCTTAGCAGCTACTGCAGCATCGAGGATTTCCTGTGTAAGCTTTACATAGTCTGCTCCGTTAGCAACGAAGTCAGTCTCACACTTCAGGGCGATGATAGCAGAGAATCCGTCAGCGCTCTTGGTGAGTACACAGCCGTTAGCTGTCTCACGGTCTGAACGCTTAGCAGCGATAGCCTGACCACGCTCACGAAGTATCTCCTTGGCACGATCCATATCGCCATCAGCCTCTGTCAGTGCCTTCTTTACGTCAGCAAGACCTGCGCCAGTCATAGCGCGGAGGGTCTTGATGCTTTCCATTGTTATAGCCATATTTTCGTTTTGTTGAAAATTAGTAATGAATGATTGAATATTACTCTGCAGCTGGTGCCTCTTCAGCCTCCTCAGCCTTAGCAGCAGCCTTTGGCTTATCCTCCTGCTGTGCAGCAGCCTTGTCGTCAGCCTTCTCTACCTTGCGCTCCTGCAGACCCTCGTTGATAGCGTCGCAGCAAGCGTTGAGTATTACCTCTACTGAATCCTTAGCGTCGTCATTGGCTGGGATAGCGAAGTCAACACAGTTAGGATTAGCGTTGGTGTCGATAATGCCGAATACAGGGATGCCCAGGCGGTGTGCCTCCTTGACTGCGATGTGCTCCTTCTCTACGTCAACAACGAAGAGTGCAGAAGGCAGACGAGTCAGGTCAGCAATAGAACCGAGGTTCTTCTCCAGCTTGGCACGCTGACGTGAAATCTGCAGAAGCTCACGCTTAGAGAGGTTGCTGTATGTGCCGTCAGCAGTAAGCTTATCGATGTTCGCCATTTTCTTGATAGCCTTACGGATAGTCTGGAAGTTGGTGAGCATACCACCAGCCCAGCGCTCGTTGATGTAAGGCATGTTTACGCTCTGTGCCTTCTCGGCAATCACGTCCTTAGCCTGTTTTTTAGTAGCGACGAACAGGATTTTCTTACCCTGCTTAGCAATATTCTTCAGTGCCTCAGCAGCCTCATCAATCTTTACTACTGTCTTGTTGAGGTCGATGATGTGAATACCGTTACGCTCCATGAAGATGTAAGGAGCCATTGCTGGGTTCCACTTACGCTTGAGGTGTCCGAAATGACATCCTGCCTGAAGCAGCTGATCAAAATTTGTTCTTGACATTGTCTTTGTTCTTTTTTTTTTAATGATTTGTTTACGTTCTTTTTTATGATTTGTCAGAATCACAACTGCTGGGTAGCCGCAGACCGTGTTATGCTGCGAGTCTCAGCGGTTTAGATGCTAAACAAGTAGTCCTCTGATTAACGCTTAGAGAACTGGAAGCGACGACGAGCCTTTGGACGACCTGGCTTCTTACGCTCTACCTCACGAGCATCGCGAGTGAGGAAGCCCTGTGCCTTCAATGCCTTCTTATCCTCTGCATCAATCTTAACGAGTGCGCGGGCAATAGCGAGGCGGAGAGCCTGGCTCTGACCTGTGAAACCGCCACCGTCAAGGTTAGCCTTGATGTCATACTTCTCAGTAGCGTCGAGAAGTGCGAGTGGCTGCTTTACTACGTACTGCAGCATTGCAGATGGGAAATATTTGTCGAGTTCTACCTTATTGATAGTTATCTTGCCGGTACCCTCTGAGAGGTATACACGAGCTACAGCGCTCTTACGGCGACCGATTGCGTTAATTACTTCCATTGTACTTTATGTATACCTTATTTATTTATACTGATTGATATCGATTGCCTTTGGCTGCTGAGCCTCCTGCTTGTGCTCTGTACCCTCATAGATGTAGAGGTTGTTCATGAGTGAGCGGCCGAGGATGCCCTTTGGCAACATGCCCTTAACAGCGTGACGCAGCATCTTCTCTACGCCGTCCTTCTTATTGCGAAGCTCGGCTGGAGTGTTGAAGCGCTGTCCGCCTGGGTAACCAGTGTAACGGGTGTAAACCTTATCAGTCTCTTTCTTGCCTGTAAATACCACCTTCTTGGCATTGATGATAATTACGTTGTCACCACAATCTACGTGAGGTGTGAAGCTTGGCTTATACTTACCGCGAAGTATCTTAGCCACTTTTGAAGCGAGGCGGCCTACTACCTGATCTGTAGCGTCAACCACAACCCACTCCTTCTTTGCAGTCTCCTTGTTTACAGAGATTGTCTTGTAACTTAAAGTGTTCATTTTTGACTTTAATCGATAATTTTTAACTACTAAAAAACTTCTTTTCGGCCTTAGGCGCAGTCTAATTCACCCTTAGCCTCTCTGGGTGCGGATTCACTAACCGTCGGCGCGGCCAAACGCACGACTATTAACACACATCACCCACGGGGAACCTAAGTAATTCCCCAGCGATAATCGGAAATCGGAGTGCAAAATTACACATATTTTTCCATTTAAGGGGTATCGCGCGAGCGTAAAACCACACTTTTACGTTTTTTTAACATAGCAAGGCAACATTATCGCTGCATCTCGCCTTTTCATTTGTGTGTTTCATTTTTTTGTTGTAACTTTGCTCCCTATATATATAAATAAGGTGTAACAACATTTATGATACTATTAAGTTTTGACACAGAAGAGTTTGATGTTCCTCGCGAGCATGGAGTAGAATATGACACCCTCAAAGAGGGAATGGAGGTTTCACGATATGGCACCAACAAGATTCTTGACTGCCTGAAGGAGTGCGGAGTGAAAGGCACATTCTTCTGCACAGCGAATTTTGCCACACATGCCCCTGAGGTGATGAAGCGCATAATGGACGAAGGCCACGAAGTGGCTGCTCACGGCTGCGACCACTGGAACCCCAAGCCTGAGGACGTGATAAACTCAAAGCGCATACTGGAAGAGCTGACAGGCAGACAGATTAAGGGCTACCGTCAGCCTCGCATGTTCAAGGTTGACCTGAAGGAACAGGCTCGTCAGGGCTACATATACAACGCTTCGCTTAACCCAGCCTTCATACCAGGCAGATACATGCATCTCACCACTCCTCGCACCTACTTCATGCAAGAGGGTGTGTTGCAGATACCAGCCTCAGTGAGCCCTTGGCTGCGCATTCCTATGTTCTGGCTCTCGCTCCACAACTTCCCCATGTGGCTCTACAAGGCACTGGTGCATCGCATAGTGAAGCACGACGGATATTTCAACACCTATTTCCACCCTTGGGAGTTCTACCCACTGGGCGAGCACCCAGAATTGAAGATGCCTTTCATAATCAAGAACCATGCCGGACAGGGCATGTATGACCGTCTGAAGGAGGTGATACTCGACCTCAAGGCTCGTGGCGAGGAGTTTGGCACCTATTCTTCATTCGCCGAAAGCATACTGACTGGCAGCAAATAGTAAGCCTCCAGAGACAGAAGCCAAGCAACTACCCCAAATTAACTAGTTAATTTTAAGAATTTACTAGTTAATTTTGAAAATTAGCTAGTTAATTTATAGTAAAAGCATTGCTTCTGCATCTAAACACTTAGCCACCCCAAAGAGAAAGATAGAATCCATAGACAAATAAGCAATAACAACAACCCAAAATGATAAAACTTGCAATAGTATCACCATGCTATAATGAGGAAGCAGTGCTTCACGACTCAGCAGCTCGCCTCACCCAACTCTTTGCCGACCTGCAGAAGAAAGGCAAGATAAGTCCTGAGAGTTTCGTTCTATACATCAACGATGGTTCTAAGGACCGCACTTGGCAGATAATCGAAGAGCTGCACAAGGATAATCCACGTATCTGCGGACTAAACCTTGCACATAATGTAGGTCACCAAAACGCCATTATGGCTGGCATGATGACTGCTCGCCACTATGCTGATGCCATAGTGACCATAGATGCCGACCTGCAAGACGACATCAATGCCATAGAGCAGATGATAGACAAGAATGCTGAGGGCTCAGACATAGTGTATGGCGTGAAGGTTAGCCGCACAGCCGACTCATGGGCTAAGAAGACCTCAGCACAGATGTTCTACAAACTACTGAAGGTGATGGGAGTGAACACTGTGTATAATCATGCCGACTTCCGCTTTATGACCAAGCGAGCCCTCGATGCCCTTGCCGAGTTCCCAGAGCGCAATCTCTATCTGCGTGGCATGATACCGCTTATAGGCTTCCAGACCTCCACAGTAGATGATGTCATCTCTCCACGACTGGCTGGCGAGTCAAAATACACCCTCAAGAAGATGCTCCGCTTAGCAAGCGACGGCATAACCAGCTTCTCCACCCGTCCTATCGAGATGATCATCAGCATAGGCATGATAATGATGTTCATAGCCTTCTGCATGCTGTGCTATGTTTTGGGCTCGCTCATCATCCACCATTACAGCGACGGTTGGGCATCACTCATGCTCTCTGTCTGGTTCATTGGCGCAGTGCTCACACTCGCCATTGGCATCGTAGGCATCTATATCGGCAAGATTTACGTTGAGGTAAAGCATCGACCACTATATACCATTGCCAAAGAACTGCTATGAACAAGGTTTCATCAGCCATCGACAGAATAAAGGTTTTCTTTCACAAACCCTTCTTTACAGACTTCCGCACCCTCTTCTGTGTGTGGATGCTCATACCTGTTTATGCTTTCTACAAGAACATGAAGGGTGGCGAACCAGAGAACACCTACCATATCTTCCGCTATGTGTATATTCATGCTATGAAGGGTCTGACGCTCTTTGGCGAATATCCTGGTGAGTATCTTGACGAGAACCACTATGGTCCGTTCTTCTCGCTGTTCATAGCCCCCTTTGCAATCTTGCCCATAAGCATAGGCTATTTCCTTTGGCTGTTGCTCATAGTCTTCACTCTCTATGTGGCTATCCGCACAAGCACCTTTTCACGTAGTGTGCAGATCTTTATGCTGTGGTTCTGTGCCAACGAGATGCTCACCTGCACCCTTGTGGCACAGTTTAATGGTGTGATAGCAGCATTGCTCATCTTTGCCTTCGTAGCAGTAGAGAAGGAACGTGACGAGTGGGCTACATTTGCCCTGTTGCTTGGCACATTCATCAAACTCTATGGCATCGTTGCCCTACCGTTCTTCTTCTTTTCCAGACACAAGAAGAAGTTCATCATTTCATTCATAGTATGGAGCATCGTCTTCTTCGTTACCCCAATGCTTATCACCTCGCCAGAATACATCGTTGGGCAGTATGCCGACTGGTATCACAGCCTCAGCATCAAGAACGAGTTGAACATCCATTCATGGGACCAGAACATCTCGTTCCTTGGCATAGTGCGCCGTTGGACTGGCTGCACCACCTATAGCGACCTGTGGCTGATTGTTCCAGGACTGATACTTATGGCACTGTGTTTCTTCCGCATTCCTCAGTGGAAGAGCCTGCAGTTTCGCTATATGACTCTCGCCAGCATCATGATGTTTGCCACTCTGTTCTCTACAGGCACAGAGTCTTACGGCCATATCATCTCGCTCGTGGCTGTAGTGATATGGTACACCTCAGCCCCCTGGAAGCGCAACAACTGGGATATGGCACTCCTGGTGCTGTCCTTCGTGCTCACCTCACTCTGCACCACAGACATCTATCCGCAATATATAAGGAAGACTTACATATTCCCTTACACGCTGAAGGCTCTGCCTATAACCCTCATCTGGTTCAAACTGTGCTATGAGATGCTCACACGCAACTATCTCACCACTGAGCCTGAAGCCGAATGCATAAAATACAACGACAAATGACAACAAAACGCACCTTCTGGTTTTTATTCCTCGTTTGCATAATCACACTGCTGCCCTTCATAGGTCTCTACGACTACAACACCAAGGGCGAGCCACGTGAGAGCATAGTGTCATACTCCATCTTGGAGACAGGCAACTGGATTCTGTCACGCAACAACGGAGGCGAGATGGCTTACAAGCCGCCTTTCTTTCACTGGTGTGTTGCTGCTGTGTCCTATGTCTGGGGTAGCGTGACTGAGGCTACATCGCGCTTCCCAAGTGTGGTGGCTCTTGTGGCTATGATTATGTCTGGTTTCTGTTTCTTTACTCGCAGAAAGGATGTGCGAACCTCTCTGGTTACTGCCATCATCTGCCTCACCTGCTTTGAATTGCACAGGGCTGGCATGAACTGCCGAGTGGATATGGTACTGACCGCTCTGACCTGTGGTGCTCTCTATATGCTCTACCGCTGGTATGAACAGGGACAGAAGGGCATTCCGCTTATAGCCATACTCCTCATGAGTGCTGGTACTATGACCAAGGGACCTGTTGGTGCCCTGATTCCCTGCATCTGTATGGGTGCCTTCCTGCTGATGAAGAAGCAGAACTTCTTCCGTGCCTTCTTCACCATGATTGGTTTCTCTTTGTTGTCATTCATCCTTCCTGCCTTCTGGTATTATGCTGCCTGGCAACAGGGAGGACAGGAGTTCTACGACCTAATGATGGAAGAGAACATAGGCAGAATGACCAACACTATGTCTTACAACTCTTGCGTAGAGCCTTGGTGGTTTAATTTCCTTACTCTGCTCTATGGTTTCCTGCCTTTCACCTTGCTTCTGTTGTTCAGCCTGTTCAGTATGAAGGGAGCTCGCATAGGCAAATGCGAAAGCAATATCAAGACTACCTGGAAGAAATTCACTAACTGGCTTTTCAGTCTGAAGGATGTTGACCTCTTCTCGCTCGTCTGTGCCGTAGTGATAGTGGGATTCTACTGCATACCTCAGAGCAAGCGTTCTGTATATCTCATGCCTGCCTACCCTTTCATAGCCTACTTCATAGCACGCTTCATGATATGGCTTGCCGACAACAGGAAGAAGTCACTCAGCATGTATGGATGGGTTCTCTGCACAATATCCGTTATACTCCTGCTGCTCACCGTTGCGCTGAAGATGCACCTCGTGCCAGAGACGCTTTTTGGTCATTCAGAGCAGAACATCCGTACGATACATAACCTTGAAGACATCAATGGCTTTATCGTTTGGGCAAGCATCGCCGTCGTGGTTCTTTCCTGCTTCTATTGGATAAGGAGAAAAGGCTCCCCTTGGGGAGATTTAGTGGGAGTTCTCTTCCTCGTTCTTGCCCTCAACGTAGGACTTGACGGAGCTTGGAAACCTGCTGCTCTTAATGCCAAGTCCATGAAGAGCGTTGCTGCAGAGATAGACCAGTATGCGCCTGAGAGCAAGGGAACGCTCTATGAATATATCGAGGGAAGCGTGACAGCCTTGGGCGACCCAGTGCACTTCTTCGAGATAAACTTCTATCTGCAACATCCTAACCGCCTTGGCAATTTCTATAAGGAGAGACCACAGAGCGGTTTCCTCCTGATAAAACAGGACGAATATGCTCGTCATAAGGCTGAGTTTGAGAGTTGGGGCTATAAGATGAATACCGTACACGAAACCTCGCAGAATGTGTGGGGTACTCCTCTCTGCATCGTTAAGTTTCAAAAGTAAGTGAGAAGGCATAAGCAAAACATACTACTTTGGGCAACAGACCATAGAGTGCTCTTGGGACTGTGGCTGTTGTTAGGTGTCATTGCAGCACTTACCAAACTGCCTCTGCACCGTTGCAACAACTTCCTGATATTCAAGGGAGTGTTTTGGCACGCTTTGCATCAAACACCTATGTATGCCCCATACCCAGCGGAATACTATGACGTGAACCATTATGGTCCGTTGTTCTCACTCATCATAGCACCCTTTGCTGTTGTGCCTCATTGGTTGGGACTCCTTGCCTGGTGTGTGGGATTGTCCTTATTCTGCTTTTGGGCAGTAAGCAAAAGCACACTTACTCGTCGTCAGCAGGTCTTTATCTACTGGTTCTGTGCCCACGAACTGCTTACGGCACTCTTCATGCAACAGTTCAATGTGGGCATAGCTGCTATGCTCTTGCTCACCTTCTATTGTGTGGAAAAGGAGAAAGACTGGCTCGCCACTCTCTGCATAGTCCTCGGAATGTATATCAAACTCTACGGCATCGTGGGACTTGCATTCTTCTTCTTCTCTCGTCATAAGGGCAGGTTCGCGCTTTCCTTCTTCGTATGGAGCATCATGCTGTTTGTGGCACCTATGCTTATCTCGTCTCCAGCATATATCATCGAGCAATATAAGGACTGGTATATCGAACTGGTACACAAGAATGCAGTAAACAACTTCGGCTATGGAGAGGGCATCCGTAGCAACCTGACCAACATCTCACTTCTTGGCATAGTGCGTCGCATCACCCTTGGCTCCTACTCCGACCTATGGCTCATCATCCCAGGACTCATGCTGTTCTGTGCTCCCTACCTGCGATTGGACCAATGGCGTAGCCTCTCGTTCCACCAGATGTTCCTCGCATCAACCATGATGTTTATGTGTCTGTTCAGCACAGGCACAGAGAGCAGCGGCTATATCACAGCCCTCATCGGCTGTTGCGTGTGGTACTGTTGTGTACCTTGGAAACGCTCTCGCCTCGACATCTCGCTTATGGTGTTTGCCTTCATACTCACCAGTCTGTCGCCCAGCGACCTTGTGCCGGCATGGATACGCAACGAATGGATAAAGCCATTTGCCCTGAAGGCACTGCCTGTATCTATTATATGGTTCAAACTCTCCTACGAAATGCTAACACGAAATTATACCCAAGGCTATGGAACAGAAAATATCCGTCGTCATTAATACATACAACGCAGAGCAACACCTTGCTAAGGTGCTTGATGCAGTCAAGGACTTCGACGAAATCGTGATATGCGATATGGAGTCCACTGACTCCACTCTCGACATCGCACGCCAGTATGGATGCAAGATAGTGACCTTCGAGAAGAAGGACTACACCATCGTGGAGCCTGCACGCAACTTCGCCATACAGTCTGCAAGCCATCCTTGGGTACTCGTCGTGGATGCCGATGAGATAGTCACCCCTGAACTGCACCAATACCTCTATAAGCATATCAGCAAACAAGAGCCTGAGGAGGGTATCTATATCCCTCGTCGCAACTATTTCATGGGCAGATTCATGCATGCCCTCTATCCTGACTACATACTGCGTTTCTTCCGCAAAGACGTAACCGACTGGCCTCCAATCATTCATATTCAGCCTATCGTTAAGGGTAAGGTTATCCACGCTCCTAAGCATGGCAGACTGGCTTTTGAGCATCTTGCCAATGACTCGCTCTCCGACCGTCTGCGCAAGACTGACATATACACTGACAACGAGGTGAAGAAGAAGTGTGGCAAGAAGTATGGTGCAATGAAATTCCTGCTACGCCCTACTCACCGTTTCTTCAAGAGCTACATTCTTAAGGGCGGCATACGAGATGGCCTGCCCGGCTTCATCTACGCCTGTCTTGAAGCGACCTATCAGATAGTTATGATGGGAAAAATCATCGAATCACAGAATGAGGAAAGAGATTAACCCTACATATTCAGCCAACAAGGCGCTGCAAGACTTCATCGCCCACCTGCCCCAACGCTTTGAGGCTGATGGAGAGGTAATCTTTTCTGGCAAGCGCAACATCATCAAGACTTTCTGCATAGACGCTGAAGACGAGGTATTGAGCAATGTGGTGGTGAAGAAATTCCGTGCCCGCAATATCTTCCAGCAACTTGCCTATAGCACCTTCTGGGCTTCTAAGGCTAAACGTGCCTACAATAATGGTCTGCGGCTTGTGAAGATGGATGAAGGTTCTACACCCTTCCCCATCGCTTTTGTTGAGGATTACGGATGTGGTATATTGCATCAATGTTATTACATCACAGACTTTACTGATGCGCCTTCGGTTAGGGAACAACTTGAAACACAGCCCTTCAACCGTCCTTTGGCAAAAGCCTTTGCACATTTCATCGCTCGTCTTCACAAAAACGGTCTGGTACACCACGACCTTAACTTCTCCAACGTGCTTTATAAAGAAGAGACCAAAGGTGACGAGGTGCATTACAAAATATCTGTCATCGACATCAACCGCCTGACCACCCACGAAAACCTTACCATCGACGACTGCAAAGACGACTTCGTACGCTGGACTGACGATATGCAACTCTTCACCTTCGTTATGGAGGAATATGCCAAAGCGCGCCAACTGGATATTGAGATATTCAAGCACCAAGCCCTGATGATGAAACGTCAGCACAACAAAGACTGGGCTCGTCGCAAGGGTTTTCTTGCGCTCCTTAGATGCTAAAGAACTTTTGAACTTTTGAACTGTGAACTATGAACTGTGAACTGAATAAGATACTCGTAGTCCGTTTCCGTCAGATGGGTGATGCCATCCTCAGCACCTCGTTGCTGAACACTCTGCGAAGGAGTTTTCCTCAGGCAGAGATACACTTCGTGTTGAACCAGAAGATTGCGCCCCTTTTCGAGGGACATCCCTCCATCGACCGCATAATAACATTCACTGATGAGGAGCGCCACAATGCCCTCACATATATAAAAAAGGTGTGGAAGACGGTGCATCAGGAGCACTATGATGCTATCATCGACATGCGTTCCACCGTGAACACTATGCTCTTTGCCCTCTTCTCTCCCAGCACTAAGTATCGCATCGGCATCAAGAAGGGTTACACCCGTTTGGCATTCAACCATCTACTCGAGGGTTGTGGTACTAATAATATGGTAGTGCACGATGCTCACCTTGCACGTCCTTTGGAGGCTGAAGGCAAGATAGACTACACCACCGACTTCACCCTCTGTATCACTGACGAGGAACGTAATCGCTATAAGGCATACCTCAAGGAAAAAGGTATCAATGCCGACAAACCCGTGATGCTTGCCAATGTAACTGCCAAACTTGCCGATAAGGTGTGGAACGAGGAACGAATGGTTGAGGTGCTCGATGCCTTTATCAAGAATCATCCCGAGGTACAGATAATCTTCAATTTCGCTCCTGGACAGGAAGAGGAGAATGCCCTGAGGATTTACGATAAGCTTGGCAAGCCTCAACAGGTTCGTGTAGATATCAAGGCTAAGAGTCCTCGTGAACTCGTTGCCCTTTGCGAGAACATCACCCTCTTCTTTGGCAATGAAGGTGGAGCCCGTCACATAGCCCATGCAGCTGGAGCTCCATCGTTAGTGGTCTGTGCCCCTGGCAGCAACAAGGAGGTGTGGATTCCCCAAAACTCTGTACCTGCTAAGGGGATAGCGGCAAGCGATTTCGCCTCTCCAAGCGAACTCTCTGCTATGACCCGTCAGCAGCAGTATGACCTCATAACGGCTGAGTACGTAAAAAAAGAGCTTGAAAATTTCTTCCAAACTCTGTAGCGTTAAAGCATATACTTTTACCTTATCTCTTGAATAAGGCGTAGCGTATCACGTGCCATACGTGATGCACCCAGATGTCTATCTTGCGTCCCAGTTTTTTCTTCTTCCAACTGCCATAGACCCTGTGCACTCCTATCGCCTCCTTGTCGTGCTCCCACTTCTTCTGGGGTGAGAGAAATCGTGTAGGCAATACGGTCAATCCCTCCAGATGCTGGGGCTTCGTGTCATCAAACTTATACCCCATCTTCTCTGCCGTAGGCACCATCAGGTGTGGTGAAATGGTTTGGTCGAAACTGCCGTCTTCCTTCACGAACTTACGGTTGCGGTAGTATTCCACCATCTCCTCGCAGAATTTGTTGCCTGGCACTCCCATAAAAAATGCAGCCTGCAATCCCCACCATGTCATACCCTCGCCAGCCTCAGCGGTAGTGATAAAGTCATTCTCGTTAAGCAACTCGTCAAACCTGCGGAAAAGAAATATATCGCTATCCATATACACTCCGCCCTCTTTCCACACGGCATAGAAGCGCACCACATCAGCAGCGAAAGCCCACTTGCGATTTGCTAATGCCTCATCAATAAACGGAATACCTATCGCCTTTGCTGCATCGTAGTCCCAGAGATGCACCTCAAAGTCTGGCAACAGACGTTTCCACGAATCGAGACACACCTTTATCTCCACAGGATAAGGGTCTTTGCTAAACCAACATAAATGTATAATCTTTGGTATCATAATATATATCAGAATAGAAAGGAACTACAACTTTTTAGGGTTGGTATAAGAAAACCACTGGTCTATCAGATAATACTTGACAATAAAACAATAGCGCTTCATCGCCTTTTCAAATCTGCGTCCCAGTTTTCTCTTCTTTCTCCAACTGCCCTTACACCTGTGCATTCCTATAGTAAAGTCTGCACGCTGCCATTTATTCGTATTCGGCAACAGGTACTGCGTAGGCAGTACTGTCAAGCCATCAAGATGCTGCATTTCATCAACCATCTTATATCCCATCTCTTGGGCTACTGGAAGCATTCGGTAAGGGGATATTATCGTCTGAGACTTCTCTGGGTCATGCATAATCTTTAGTGTTTCTCTAAAGTCCAGAGACTCATACAGACTCACCATCCGCCTACAGAATTCATTACCCTGTTCGCCAAGAAAGAATGCTGCCTGCAAACCGAACTTTTCCTCTCTCGTAGGATTGAGCCTCTCGTTTACCGTCACAAAATCGCCCATATCCATTATATCGTCAAATCTGCGATACAGGAATATATCGCTATCCATATACACTCCGCCCTCTTTCCATACGGCATAGAAGCGCACCACATCAGCAGCAAAAGCCCACTTCTTTGCCTCAAGAGCATCGTCTATAAACTTTATGCCTATTGCCTTCGCGGCATCATAGTCCCACACTTTCACTTTATAGTCTGGTAGCAGACGCTTCCACGTTCTGAGACACATTCTTACCTCCAATGGGTATGGGTCTTTGCCAAACCAGCATATATGTATTATTTTTGGTTTCATATCTCTATAAACAATTCTTGTTCTACTAATATAATAGGTATATAAAGAACATAATCAGAAGTCCTGCTATCAAACCGAATATCTTGGTTAGGTTCTTATATTTCTTCACTTTTTTCTTTAGGCGTACATAGCCATCATACATACTGTCCGACTCGAGTATCGTGGCTATCAGGTTGTCCACATCCTTTCTGGAATAGTCATTCCCCTCAACGAAGTCAAAAACCTCTGGATTTACCTTTTCGTTAAACAGATAATATTCTATAGTACGCTTAAATGGCATTCTCACATTTGAGTTGTGTCTGCACCATTGCAGGTATTTCGACATTGATATCAGGTACTCCGAAACAGTCATCACCTTCAGTCCCTCGTGATATTTATTCAACACGAATGACCATATCGTCTGGTCAAAACGGTCGATGCCCTTGTCGCCGCCAAGTTCTTTTAGTATCTCGTAGGTCTTTTCCCCTATCAAACGTGTATTCTCGTTATTTCTTTCTATACACAGACATGCCTGGTAATACCCTCTATAGGTTTCATCATATCCATGCTCATGCAGATATTTCAATGCCTTTTTAGCATTCTGTCTTGGATAGCCTCTATATTTTGTCCAGTGCGCATAATCCTCATGCAGATGGTGAAACACAGGGTTCAACATTACCATAATATCGGCTTTCATGTCTTCAAATCTGTCGATTATCGGAGCCAACGAGTCTTTTATCTTTATTGAGCCATCAAGTCTAAAACAAATATCTGTATTGCAATAGTCAAACAGATGAAAACGAACGTGATAGCACTTCTCAAATATGCTTAGTCCTTCCAGATTTGCCGCATATACTATGGTCCAGGTGGCTGAGTGAAGTGTCTTATCATCTGTCACCAGAATATACTCCGCCTCAGGGTCCTTGACCAGAACCTCACGCACCTGCTCATACCCTCCAAAGATATATGTTAATACTGAATAGCGTTTCTTTTCCACCTCCGTAACTCCTTATTCTTTTTTTTCTCTATCCTTGTCACTGTCTTCTTCTCTCCCACCAGCGCCTCGGCTGCCTGCAGCATTGAGAACACATAGTACCTCAGTTTCTCAAAATGCTTATCCTTACCTTTTACTTTCTCCACCTTGTTGCGTCCTGTCACCTTGTACTGGTGCTCTGTCTTCTCTGTCGGGCTATAGAGATATAGCCTTTCCTTGTCTCTCGCAGCTATGAGGTTGTCGCCAGTGTAGAATACGCAGTCGCGCTTCTTCTCCAGCAGGTTCATGCCAAAGTCATTCTGTATATAGCTTATGCCCATCATACCCAAGAGCGTCGGGGCAACGTCTTCTTGCAGGGCGAATCCTTCGTATGTCTGCGGCTCTATGCCCTTGCCATATATTATAAGAGGTATATGGTTATAGCTCTCTGGCAACTCGCTCTCTGGGTTATCCATAAGTTTGCCATGATCGCCCAGTAATACGAAGATAGTATTGTCAAACCATCTTTCTTTCTTAGCCTCGTCAAAGAGTTTTCTGATACTCCAGTCGGCATATTCTACTATCTGCAAGTCCTTCTCGCTACTCTTTGGCTTGAAATAGTCTGGTATAACGAATGGCGGATGGTTGCTCACCGATAGCAATACGGCAAAGAAAGGCTTTTTCTCCTTGCTCAGCCTATCCACAGCGTATGAATAGAGGAAATCATCCTGCACGCCAAAGGAGTTTACTACCTTCTCGGCTGGATAGTTTTCTTGGGCATATATTTCGTCAAAACCATTGGTGCGGAAGAATCCGTTCATATTATCATACTGACTCTCATGGGTCATGAAGAAATAGTTTCTGTAGCCCTGATCCTGCAACACGGTAGGCAGGCCACTATAGTGAGGTATCACCGTTCCCTTCATCAGGTTACGGAACATGATTGCTGGCCATGAGTACAGCGTGGCATACATACCGTGATTGGTGTGGTTGCCTGCCGAGTACATATTCTCAAAGTATAGCGACCGCTTGCTCAGCGAATCAAGGAACGGAGTCTGTCCCTTGCCCATAAGGTTTGCCGACATTGATTCCATCAGCACTATCACCACGTTGCGTCCCTTCATCGGTGCCTTGTCGCCAGTGACTTCTACTCTTTGTGCTATTGGCGAGATATTGTCTATGCCTTGTCTGTCCAGCAGCATCCGTACTGCCTCGATAGCTTCCTTATCATCCATCAGCGCCAGTCTGCGGTTCTCTGGTCTTTGGTCGTCTATGTAGCTTGTCAATAGGTTGAAGGCAGGGTTGATGCCAAGTTGGTTAAGGAATGGATCGTTACAGTAATACGCCTGACTTACCTTTATGGGGTTATAGCCCAAGCGCCCTCTTATTCCTAAGAAACAGAGCCCTGCCAGTAGTGCACCACATACCAGCACCGCCAGCATAGAGCCCACTCCTATCCATTTCGCTTTGGCGTACTTCCTTATGCGCACCTTTATCAGGAACCACCAGAAGCCCACTATCGCTATCATGCCATAGGCTATCGGAGCCCAGTAACTGCTCTCACCTACCACCATACCTGCCGTGGTGCCTGCATAGCCAAACCACTGGAATATGCTGGTGTTGATAGGTTGGAAGAAGTAGCAGAAATAAGGTATATTGGCTGCTGACAAAGAGAATACTATGGTGTATAAAACACCAAAACATATAGTGCAGAACCATGATAACCACTTGGCTGAATAAGAGAACAGCGAGGCTATCCATAGCACCAGCAGCGGAAGCGCCATTACATAACATGCCGTCACGTTGTCAAACCACACTCCCTTGACGAATGCCGTCATCCTTGTTGCGAATGTCACATCGTCAGCTATCTGGTAATCAATGCTTACGTAAAGCAACCATCTCAGCACCGTCATTATGAGCAGCGCCGCCACATGTATCTTCAGCAGATATGCTATATGTCTGATGAATATCCTCACTCTCTTTCTACCCTTTCAGTTCGCCTGAAGCCACTTTCTGGTTATATTCCTCATGCGTTCGTTTCCAGCGATTGTGAGTCCACAAGTAGCACTCAGGCTGACGGCGTATACTCGCTTCAAGCAGTTTGAATGTCTCCCTCGTCAGTTCGTTTTCCTCCATATTCTGCGGAGCAAGTGTCACAAGTTGGAAGTCAAAGATATATTTGCCTCTCTTAGGTCTCTGCATATCGATGTAGAACACAGCATTCTTGAATTTCCTTGCTATGCGCTCGGCACCAGTGAATACTGGAGTGTCATGATTCAGAAATGGCAGCCACAGATGGATGCTGTCCCATTTGGGCGACTGGTCGAGTATATAGCCAAACAGCGACACCCTGCCATCTTTCTTCAGTTTTACCAGTTCCCTGAGTATATCATGCTTGTCTATACACGTACCGTGATGGGCACTGCGTATATCCAGGAACAGTCTGTCAAAGTCACGATTGCGCAGGGCGTGGTATATGAGCCCGAGCGTCCAGTCCTTAAATCCAGACACTGCCAACTTAGTGCATGACAGCAGTTCCCAGTTGCCGAAATGTCCTAATACCGTGGCTATCGACTGACCGCTTTTCAACACTTCCTCCACCTTGTCCATTCCCTTGTATTCCAGCATCTCCCTCATCATGTATTCGTCTGATGCCGTCAGCATTTTTATTGTCTCCACGAAGTAGTCGCAGAACCAGTGATAGAATTTCTTTTCTATCTCTCGCAGTTCCTTCTCCGATTTCTCAGGAAATGAGTCGCGTAACTGTCGTCTGACGAGTTTCTTACGATAGCCTATCATGCGATACAATACTGCATATACCACATCAGAGATGAAGTAGAGCGCCCTCAGCGGCAACAGCGAGAGAGCGTATGTTATGTAATAGTATGTCTTATATCTGTATATGTTCATTCTACCTGAAACTGTTTATAGCCTCAACCACCATCTTTGCCTCCTCCTCTGTCACCACCTGGTTCATCGGTATAGACAACTCCTGCTCATGTATCCTCTCTGTTATGGGGAGAGCGGTATATACGAGCCTACCCCACAACTGTGAACTGTGAACTGTGCTCCGAGCTTGCTCGCCTGAGCACCTACTGGAGCGCAAGAACTGTGAACTGTTTATATAGCATTCTTGCTTATGAGGTGGTATAGGATAGTGTATCAGTGTCTGGATGCCCTGCTTGCTGAGGTATTCCTGCAACTCGTCCCTGCGCTCACAGAATATGGGGAACTGGTGATATACGTTCATTGCGTCGGGCAGGCGCTTGGGCAGCGTTATCAGCGGATTGCTGATATGCTCATAATAGTATGCGGCAAGCCTTTGGCGCTTATGGTTGTCTTCGTCCAGATATTTCAGCTTCACGCTGAGCACCGCAGCGTCCATTTCCGACATCCTGCTGTTCATGCCCACATACTTAAACACATACTTCTGCTGGCTGCCGTAGTTGGCAAGCGCCCTTATCACCTCTGCCAGCTCGTCGTCATCCGTCGTCACCGCTCCTGCATCGCCAAAGGCTCCGAGGTTCTTGCCCGGATAGAAGGAATGGGCTGCTGCATCGCCAAGTGAGCCGAGCCTCTGTTGGCAGGCTCTGCCTCCCTGCGCCTGTGCACAGTCTTCCATCAGTTTAAGATGATGCTTCTCACATATAGCCTTCAGCCTCTCGTCATAGGCACTGCGTCCGTATAGGTGCACTATCATGATGCCCTTTGTCTTTGGCGTTATTGCCTCCTCTATGCGGTCAATGTCTATCTCGAGGTGCTCCCAAGTGGGCTCCACCAATACGGGCACCAGACCATTGTCTGATATTGCTATGATGGTAGCTATATACGTGTTGGCGGGCACTATTATCTCGTCGCCCTCACTTAGCACCCCCATCTCCTTATATGCCCTGATTATCAGTTTCAGTGCATCCAGTCCGTTTGCCACAGCCACACAGTTCTTCGTACCTATATATTCAGCATAGTGCTGCTCAAAGCGCTTGTTCTCTTCGCCCTGCAGAAACCATCCGCTGTCAATCACACGATTCACCGCCGCCTTGTATTCCTCGGCGTGCTCAGCAGTTATTTTCTGTAGGTTGTAGAATTTCATTATTACGATTTCATGTGTTTATCAAACTCACTCAAGAAATAGTTGAATGCCTCAAAACCTGCAAGCACCAATATTGTGCTAACTATGGCAAGCGTATACATACCGCCTCCGCAGGCAAGACCTATGGCTGCTACCACCCACAGACCTGATGCTGTGGTCAGTCCGCTGAGTATATTCTCACTCTTACGGAATATTATGGTACCAGCACCTATAAAACCAATACCGCTCACCACCTGTGCCGCTATGCGCGACACATCCCAGCGGTGGGCATCAGTCATCTGCACATCGGCAAATCCGTATGCCGACACTATCATAAACAACGCAGCACCAAGTGCCACCAGATAGTGGGTGCGGAATCCAGCCTCCTTCGACCTGTATTCCCTCTCCAGTCCTATCAGTCCACCAAGTATGGCAGATAGCACTACCCTCAGTATCAGTTCGTATTCTAAATTCATAGCCTTCGTTTTCGTAGCCCGTAGGCGTTTCGTTTTCGTGGTGAAGCCTATAGCTTCTGCATATCGTTCAATTTCTTATAGTAGCCATTCAGGGCTGTCAGTTCCTCGTGAGTACCCTTCTCCACTATCTCGCCATCATGCAGCACGTATATCTCGTCAGCATTCTTGATAGTTGACAGTCTGTGGGCTATAGCCACTGTGGTACGGCTCTTCATCAGTCGCTCCAGCGCCTCCTGCACCAGTCGCTCCGACTCCGTGTCCAGTGCCGATGTCGCCTCGTCCAGTATCAGTATCGGCGGGTTCTTCAGTATGGCACGGGCTATCGACACCCTCTGTCGCTGACCGCCTGAGAGTCTTCCTCCCCTGTCGCCTATCATCGTGTCGTAACCTTGCTCCGATTCCATGATGAAGTCGTGCGCATTAGCTATCTTCGCTGCCTCTATCACCTGCTCCATCGTGGCGTTATCTACTCCGAATGTTATGTTGTTATAGAACGTATCGTTGAAGAGTATCGCCTCCTGGTTCACGTTGCCTATCAGCGAGCGCAGGTCATTGATGCCCACATCGCGCACGTCTTTGCCGTCTATCAATAGCGTTCCGCTGCTCACGTCGTGGTACCTCGGTATCAGGTCCACCAGCGTTGACTTGCCCGAGCCCGACTGTCCCACTAACGCTATCGTCTTACCCTTCGGAATGGTCAGGTTTATATGCTTCAGCACATCCACACCCTCCTGATAGTGGAACGACACATCCTTCAGCTCCACCTTGTCCTCAAAGTCCTTCAATTCCTCAGGCACTGGCAGTTCCTTGATAGGGTTCTCTGCCTTCAGTATGAAGTCTATGCGATCCATCGACGCCAGTCCTAACGGTATCTGGTACGTTGCCTTCATAAACTCCTTCAGCGGATTTATCACGCTGTACAGAATCACCATGTAGAATATGAACGTCGAAGCATCAATCATGCTCGAACCGTTCAGTATCAGCCATCCGCCGAACAGCAGCACTATCACAATAATTATGGTGCCTAAGAACTCTGACATAGGGTGCGCCGAACACTGTCTCAGAATCATCGAGATGCTGTTCTTGCGGTAGTCGTCATTCACCGCCTCAAAGCGGTCTATCATCTTCTGCTCGGCTATGAATGCCTTGATAATGCGCAGTCCACCCAGCGTCTCGTCCAGCTGTGCCAGCATGTCGCCCCACAGAGCCTGCACCTTAGCCGACTGCCCCTTCAGCTTCTTGCTCACCTTACCCATTATGTAGCCGGCTATCGGAGCCACAACAATCACAAACACCGTCAACTGCCACGACACGAATATCATCGTTGAGAAGCATACTATGATGGCTATCGGGTGCTTTATCAGCAGGTCTATGCTGCTCGTTATGGAGTTCTCCACCTGCCCCACATCGGCACTCATCCTCGCCACTATGTCGCCCCTCCTCTCAGCCGAGAAGAATGCCAGCGGCAGTTTCAGCACCTTTCTGTACACCTCCATCCTAATGTCCTTCACCACACCAGTACGCAGAGGCAGCATCACCGCTGATGCCGCAAAATAACAAAAAGTCTTCAGACCCGTCATAAAGACCAGTCCGAAGCCCATCATGCACAGCGTCACAAACGCCCCGTATGAGGCTATCAGCTCCTGCACGTATGCATAGCCGTTATTCAGCAGTGCGTCCTTGCTCAGGTTGCTCCACGTTATCTCCTTGTAGGTATATACCTTCTGGTCAATCTCAAAGAGGATATTCAGTATCGGAATCAGCACCACAAACGAGAAAACGTTCAGCCACTGCGATAGTATATTGAGCACCACCGACCCCACAAGATACTTCTTGTAAGGACGCAGGTAACGCTTCATTATTTCAAAAAACTGTTTAAACATAAGTGTGTCAGCAGAGTTGTTGCTTGCAAATTTACAAACTTTTTTCCTTTCCTCCAAATTTTAAGGGGAAATATAGAGGGCACATGCTATTCGTGGTTTTACAAAAAAAGTTTTTTAACCCCACATACTCACTTATGGGCTCGGAAGGCGTATGAATACTGGGCTGAGGATAGTGGGGTATAAATGGTTGAATCCCACTTTTTACCCCACCTGTGACCCAATAAGATGGAGGGAATAGAAAATCGAGATAGGTGGGGATGGAAGTGGGGTCGGAAGTGGGGTAGAGTAAGTTTAACCCCACCTGCTTGAGCCCAGTGTTTATGC